>CALDDP010000093.1 GCA_937936805.1 uncultured Gammaproteobacteria bacterium
TCCCTGTTTTTCTTCTGCCGAATCCCAACCTGTCATTGTCGGTATCGAAACCGGTGGTGCCTGGATCGCCGAACAGTTACAGCAACGTATTGCACCCGACGCTGAGCTGGGCCGATTGAATATTTCCTTTTATCGCGACGACTTTACCCGCAAAGGCCTGCACCCCACGGTAAAACCTTCGAGTCTGCCAACCGATATTGATAACAGGACCATTATCCTGGTTGATGATGTTCTGCAGTCCGGCAGAACCGTGCGTGCCGCGATGAATGAACTTTTCGACTATGGTCGGCCCAAAAAGATCGTGCTCGCGATCCTGATCGATCGTGGTGAACGCGAAATTCCGGTACAGGCTGACTTTATCGGCGCCACCCTGCAACTGGATTCCGGCAGCCATATCAAACTCGAAGGGCCTGACCCGCTAAGACTGGTTATAAAATCCCTGGAGAACCATGCCGAGTAACAATATCCAGCTCGACGATAGCGGCAGACTCCAGCATTTTCTCAGTATCGAGGGTTTGAACCAGGAGATTCTTAAAGAGATTCTGGACACCGCAGAATCATTCACCTCGGTCGCTGACCGCACCATCAAAAAAGTCCCGATTCTGCGCGGCAAAACCGTCGCCAATCTTTTTTTCGAGGCCAGCACCCGCACCCGCTCAACCTTCGAACTGGCCGAACAGCGCCTGTCGGCCGACATCCTGAGCCTGAACGTGGACACCTCGGCGACAGTCAAGGGTGAGTCCCTGCTCGACACGCTGCAAAACCTGGAAGCGATGCAAATCGATATGTTCGTTATCCGCCACCAGGACAGTGGCAGCGCCTATTTCTTCGCACAGCATGTGCGCCCGGGCGTATCGGTGCTAAACGCCGGTGACGGCCAGCATGAGCATCCAACCCAGGCGATGCTGGATATGTATACCATTCGTCACTATAAAAAGGATTTCAGCAGTTTGCGCGTCGCAATCGTCGGCGATATCCTGCACTCGCGCGTGGCGCGCTCACAGATTCACGCACTCAACCTGCTTAACACTGCCGAAGTCCGCGTAATTGCGCCCCGCACCCTGCTCCCGGTCGACACCGAATCACTCGGCGTAGCGGTTTACGAAGATCTCGAAAAAGGCCTTGATGACGTCGATGTAATCATCATGCTGCGCCTGCAGAAAGAACGCATGCGTGGCGCCTTGCTGCCCAGCGAAAAAGAGTATTTCCGCAAATTCGGCTTATCCCAGGAACGCCTGCAACGTGCCAGGCCCGATGCAATAGTGATGCACCCGGGGCCGGCTAACCGGGGCGTGGAGATTGAATCGAGCGTCATGGACGGCACCCAATCGGTAATCCTGCAGCAGGTCAGCTTCGGTATATCGGTGCGCATGGCGGTGATGGCGATGATCGTGGGTCAGTCCGGCCTGCAATCAGGAGTTGACGCGTGACCCTGCATATCAAAAATGGCCTGGTCGTAGATACCGCCGCCGCAACGACACAGGTCGTTGATCTGTTTTTGATGAACGGCAAAATCGCGGGCATAGGCTCGGCTCCCGCCGGCTTTAAGGTCGAGCAAACTATCGATGCCGTCGACTGCTGGATTATGCCCGGCCTGATCGATTGTCAGGCACGCCTGCGTGATCCCGGCGAACCCGAAAAGGCCAACATCGAAAGCGAAACCGAAGCCGCAATCAAAAACGGCATTACGACGCTGTGCATACCCCCCGATACGCAGCCACCAATTGACAATTCGGCCACGGTCGAATTGATTCATCATCGTAACGAAATGTTCGGCCACCAGGCACGCGTATATCCGATCGGTGCGTTGACGCGCGGCCTCGGCGGTAAACAGCTCAGCAATATGGCCAGTTTGCGTGACAATGGCTGCATCGCATTCAGCAACGCCAAGCAGAAACTCGCCAACAACCTGGTGCAGCGCCGCGCGATGGAATACGCTGCCGGCCAGCGGTCGCTGGTTATTATTCAGCCCCTGGATCATGACCTGCTCGGCAATGGATGCGCGCACGAAGGCGCCATCGCAACCCGCCTCGGGTTACCCGCGATACCGGAAGCAGCGGAAACCGCCGCCCTGGCAAAAGATATCGAGCTGGTAGCACAAACCGGCGCACGCACTCATTTCGGTCAGCTGTCCTGTGCCCGGTCGGTAGATATGATCCGCCGCGCCAAGGCCAAGGGATTACCAATAACCGCGGACTGCGCTATCCACCAGCTGTTTTTGACCGATCATGACATCGGTAATTTCGATAGCAACATGCTCACCATCCCGCCGTTGCGCAGTCAGTATGATCGTGATGCCTTGCGTGAGGGTGTTGCCGACGACACTATCGACTGTCTGTGCTCGGATCACCAGCCACACGAAGTCGACGCCAAGCTCAAACCGTTCCCTTCCGCCGAAGCTGGCATCAGCGGCCTCGACACCCTGTTACCGCTCGCATTAAGACTGGTCGAGGAAGGGGTACTGCCGCTGGCCGAGCTGATTACCAGGTTGACGCTGAACCCGGCCACCATTCTGGGATTACCGGGGGGCAGGATGGGGATAGACGAGGTCGCCGACCTGGTTATTGTCGCTCAGGAAGCGCACTGGATTTGCCGTGCCGGAGACTTTATCTCCAAGGGTAAAAATACCGCGTTTGAAGGCTGGGATTTCCGCGGCCGCGTAACCCATACGCTGGTCGACGGCAACATCGTCTACCAGGCTTAGTCTTCTTCGGAAGGGAGGGTTAGTTCCTCCAGGTCCGAGCTTTGCTGATTGAGATTGTGGCGGGTGTCAACTTGTGTCTGTTCACCACCAAAGTTGATCTTCCATTCGAGGTTGGTGCTGGAATCCGCATAGGCCAGCGCATTCTTGATGGTTATGGCATCCGACTTGTAGAGGCTGTAGAGTGACTGGTCGAAGGTCTGCATTCCGGTGGTATCGCCTTTCTCCATGATTTCCTTGATCTCGTTAAAATTACCATCGCGTACCAATTCAGAGATGTACGGCGTGTTCATCATGATTTCGACGGCACAGGCCAGCTTACCCTGCATCCCCGGCACCAGGCGCTGGGAGACGACGGCCTTGAGGTTGAGCGATAAATCCATCAGCAACTGTTCGCGCATATCTGTGCCAAACATGTTCATGATCCGGTCCATTGCCTGGTTGGAGTTAACCGCGTGCAGGGTAGTCAGGCACAAATGTCCGGTATCGGCAAAGTCTATCGCAGCCTTCATCGTCTCGGCGTCACGCGCCTCACCAATCATGATGACTTCCGGGGCCTCACGTAGCGCTTCGCGCAACGCGTTTTCGTAACTCAAGGTATCGATCCCTACTTCACGTTGCGAAACGATCGATTTGCTATGGCGGAAGACGAATTCGATCGGATCCTCGATGGTCAAAATATGTCCACCAACGGCCTTGTTTCGATGATCGAGCATTGACGCCAGAGTCGTCGACTTACCCGACCCGGTCGATCCTACTACCAGCACCAGGCCGGTCTGGCTCATGACAACTTCCTTCAGCACATGCGGCAATCCGAGGTCATCAATGGTGGGGATTTCCCACTTGATGTATCGAATGACCATCGACACTTCGGAACGCTGGATAAAAATATTGACGCGGAATCGACCTACGTCGTTGAGCGTAAACCCGAGATTCAATTCGCGATTGATTTCAAAATCGCGCACCTGCTCATCGTTCAACAGGCTATAGGCGAGTTTTTGCACCTGACCGCCCAGAAACGGATTTTTCGCGATTGCGGCAGTGTTACCCTGGGTTTTCATGTTGGGCGGCGCACCGGTGACGAAATACAGGTCGGAGGCCTGCTTCTCGACCATGATTTTCAGGTAAGGTTCGAGTAGCTTCGTAGTGGGTTCTCGAGACATATACGCTCCTGCCTAAATCATGCCGCTGGCGGCTTCGTCATCCGACTCTTCGAGTTCGAAATCTCGATGATCATCAGTAATACCCGTTTTACGGGCCGTCTCGCTTTCAAGCTTGACTCGCAAACGAAGGTCGTTCACCGAATCCGCATTGCGCAAAGCGTCCTCGAAGGTAATCTTCTGCTCTTCGTATAGATTGAACAGCGCCTGGTCGAAGGTCTGCATACCGGCTTCGTTAGATTTCTTGATCAGTGTCTTCATTTCATGCACATCACCCTTGAAGATCAGGTCCGCCATCAACGGGGTGTTCAACATGACCTCAATCGCCGGAATCCGGCCGGCACCGTCGATCTTCGGAATCAGACGCTGCGACACCAGGCCTTTCAAATTCAGCGACAAATCCATCAGCAGCTGCATGCGTCGCTCATCCGGGAAGAAGTTGATGATCCGGTCCAGCGCCTGGTTGGTACTGTTCGCGTGCAGCGTGGACAGGCAGAGGTGGCCGGTTTCGGCGAAAGCAATCGCGTGTTCCATGGTTTCGCGGTCGCGAATCTCACCGATCAGGATTACATCCGGCGCCTGGCGCAGGGTATTTTTCAGGGCTATCCCGTACGACTCGGTGTCGACTCCGACCTCGCGCTGGGTAACCAGGCAGTTACCATGGTCATGCACGAATTCCACCGGATCCTCGATAGTGATGATATGACCGTGCGAATTCCGATTGCGGTAATCTACCATCGAGGCGAGCGAGGTCGACTTACCCGAGCCGGTACCCCCGACAAAAATGACCAGCCCCCGCTTGGTCATCGAGATATCTTTCAGTATAGGTGGCAGGTTCAGTTCTTCGAAGCTTGGGATCTCAGAATTGATGATACGCAGCACCAGTCCGGAGCTGCCGCGCTGTATGAAGGCATTAACACGAAAACGAGCTACCCCGGGTAATGAAATCGAAAAGTTACATTCCTGCTTTTCTTCGAACTCGGAAACCTGCTTATCGTTCATGATCGAACGCGCCAGCATCTGCGTGTGGTTGGGCGACAGGTTTTGCTTGGAAACTGTCGCCACCTTGCCATCGATTTTCATCGCGGGTGGTGACCCGGTGGTGATAAATAAATCTGACCCGTCCTTGCTGACCATCAGGCGGAGCAGATCATGCATAAAACTAATTGCCTTATTACGATCCATTAGATACCTCTATCTTCACGCCGCATGATTACAATGCATCTGGTTGTGCCGCCTTGCGCATTGCTTCGTCTTTGGCAACAACGCCCGAAGCGAGTAGCGACTTCAGGTTCTGATCCAGTGTCTGCATACCGACGCTCTGCCCGGTCTGTATCGCCGAATACATCTGTGCGACCTTATCCTCTCTGATCAGGTTACGAATTGCCGGCGTACCGATCATGATTTCATGCGCGGCAACCCGCCCACCACCAATTTTCTTCATCAGCGTCTGTGAAATTACCGCTTTCAACGACTCCGACAACATCGAGCGTACCATCGCTTTTTCTGCCGCAGGAAATACGTCCACGATCCGGTCAATGGTTTTTGCAGCAGAGCTGGTATGTAAGGTGCCGAATACCAGGTGTCCCGTTTCGGCCGCCGAAAGCGCCAGGCGAATAGTTTCCAGATCGCGCATCTCACCCACCAGGATAGTATCCGGATCCTCGCGCAGCGCAGAGCGGAGGGCCTCGTTAAAACCGAGGGTATCGCGATGCACTTCACGTTGATTGACCAGACACTTCTTGCTCTCGTGCACAAATTCAATCGGATCTTCGACGGTCAGGATATGACCATACTCACTATCGTTTTTGTAATCGACCATGCCTGCCAGGGTGGTAGACTTGCCGGAACCGGTCGGCCCGGTAACCAGCACTATACCGCGCGGATATTCAGAAATTTCCTGGAAGATTTTAGGTGCGTTCAGGTCTTCCAGACTGAGGATCTTGGACGGAATGGTTCGGAATACGCCACCCGCGCCCCGGTTGTGGTTGAATGCGTTTACGCGAAAACGAGCCAGGCCCGGAATTTCAAACGAAAAGTCGGTTTCAAAAAATTCTTCGAAGTCCTTGCGCTGCTTGTCACTCATGATGTCATAAATCATGTCGTGCACCTGCTTATGATCCATTTCCGGAACATTTATGCGACGGATATCCCCGTCGACACGTATCATAGGCGGTAATCCCGCCGACAGGTGTAAATCAGAAGCGCCCTGTTTGACGCCAAAAGCAAGGAGTTGAGCAATATCCATGAAGTTTCCTTATATCTTTAATTACAGGTTTTGTTTATTTCATGGCGGGTTTTAACTTTCGCCCGCTAGCAAACAGATTATAATCAGGGCCTTCACTATAGCCTTGTGTTAACAGATGACTATAGTAAAAAATACAGAAAAACCTATGAAGAACATCGAAATAAATCTAAATCACGTCCGCGCGCAAATTGCCGAGGCTGCACTTGCCTGCGAGCGCGATCCGGATTCAATTCTGCTACTCGCTGTAAGCAAGCGAAAACCGTCCAGCGATATTCGCTGCGCGTGGCAGCTGGGGCAGAGAGACTTTGGTGAAAACTACCTGCAGGAAGCACAGCAGAAAATGCAGGAACTGGAAGATCTCGACATTACCTGGCACTTTATCGGCGCAATTCAATCCAATAAAACCCGCAACATCGCCGAAGCCTTCGACTGGGCGCATTGTATCGACCGCGTTAAAATTGCACGGCGCCTCAGTGACCAGCGTCCCTCGAATCTGCCACCACTGAATGTCTGTATCCAGGTCAATATTGACCACGAGTCGAGCAAAGCCGGCATCGACCTGGGTGAGCTGCCCGAACTTGCGCAGGCGATTTACCAGTTACCCGGTATTCGCCTGCGCGGACTGATGACCATCCCCGCTCCACGCGAAACGTTCGCCGAGCAGCGTGCCAGTTTCGCCCAACTGGCCGCAGCAATGTCTGAATTGCAGCGACAGGGAATTTCCTGTGATACCTTGTCCATGGGGATGACCCATGACATGGAGGCCGCCATCTTTGAAGGCTCGACGCTGGTCAGAATTGGTACCGCGATCTTTGGAGAAAGAGATTGAATCAGAAAATTTGTTTTGTCGGCGCCGGCAACATGGCGAGCAGTCTGATTGGTGGGCTGGTCGCTAATCAGCATGATGCGGCGTTAATTAGCGCCTGTGATATAAACGCCGGGCAACTGCAGCGATTACATGAGCTCTACCGGATTGAAACCTCGACCGACGCGCTTGCCTGCGCAAACACCGCCGAAGTGGTAGTGCTGGCGGTCAAGCCGCAGGTAATGCGCGAAGTCTGCACAGAGCTTTCCACCTTGCCATCCAATCCGCAACAACTATTCATCAGTATCGCCGCCGGTGTGCCCTCAGATGCAATCGACAACTGGCTGGGTGGTGGGAGAGCAATTGTGCGTTGCATGCCCAACACCCCTGCCCTGCTGCAACTCGGTGCCACCGGGCTGGCGGCGAACGCGCAGGTAAACAGCGTCCAACGGGAATCCGCCGAACTCATTATGCAGGCGGTCGGCATCAGCCTCTGGGTCGACGCCGAATCCGACCTCGATGCGGTAACCGCGATCTCCGGCAGTGGTCCGGCCTATTTTTTTTACTTTATCGAGTTACTCGAAGCGGCGGGAGTCAAGCTCGGGTTGCCTCAGCAGATCGCTGCGCGCCTGGCGCGCCAGACAGCCCTGGGTGCAGCAACCATGGCTCATGAGGATGACGTCATAAAATTGCGCGAGCAGGTAACTTCGAGGAAAGGTACGACTGAACAGGCGATTCTCTCGTTTCAGCATGATCGGCTGGATCAGCTGGTCACCAACGCGACTGCGGCCGCGCATCGGCGTTCGCTGGAGCTGGCGCAGGAATTAACCAAAAATTAGGTAGGGGCGATATGGGTTCCGGTTATTTGATATCACCGTTAATGCTGGTCATTAACACGTTATTCGACTTATACATTTTACTGGTCTTACTGCGTTTTTTATTGCAGATGTTGCGCGCCGATTTTTATAATCCGGTATCACAGTTTATCGTCAAGCTGACCAACCTCCCGCTGAAAATATTTCGTCGTGTTATCCCCAGCATTGGCAGACAGGATGCCGCGGCAATCGTATTATGCCTGGTGCTGATTTACGGGAAGTTCCTGTTGCTGCGTTTACTGTCGATCCCGGCGGTACAGATCGGCGGGGTTATGGCTCCACTCACCGGGGTCAGCTATGCCGGATTGCTGGTGTTTTGTATTGCCGACCTGATCGCGCTGATAATAACCGTATTCCTGGTGGCGGTGATCATCCAGGTTATTCTGAGCTGGATAAATCCCGGTCAATACAATCCGGTAATCGGGCTGGTGCACAAGCTTTCCGATCCGGTACTCAAACCAATACGCAGGTTGATTCCATCGCTGGGCGGGCTCGACCTGTCACCGCTGTTTGCCACCCTGGCGTTGCTGGTCGCCAAAATGCTGATCGTGCCGCCAATCATTTATCTCGGCAACTTTTAGGATCGATTCCTCATACGAAATTTCGGTGGCTCGTTAGCATAACCAATCAAACCTCAAGCATATGATTTGATGGGACTAATAATTTCATCGTGTCGAAATACATCGCTGCGATCAAGGTGCCCAATTTATAATGCTCTCGCCAGGACGCCAGGCGCGCAAAGAAAAAGCGGGAAAAGTATACCTGCCTATATACCCTGCAGTATCCTTTGCGAGCTTTGCGCCCTGGCGAGAATCACATCTCCATCAGGTACCTGGAAATTATACTGGCGAGCCAGATCTAGGTATCGCCTGCAGCTTCCGCCCGGTGGCGAGCCTGGATAAACTCACTGTGCGAAATGTACAGCAAATCAGCAACCTGTCTTATCAGGTTTTCCTCATAGTGGTCTTTCTCGCCATCGGCATAGACCATGTGCCACATCATCTGGACGATCCGTAACTTCATTGCATGGTCGTAATGCTGGTTGATCAGGCGCGTAATATGCTGCAGTGAGACCAGGCGATCGGCATCCGCCTCGGCCTGTTCAAGCACGGCATCCAGCTCCGCCTCGGACAGTTCGAACTGTTGCTCGAGCAGCTGCCTCAGCTTTTGCCGTTCGGCCGGCTCAACAATGAAATCGGCTCGTGTAACCTCGACCAGTAATACCGCCGTAGCCACCCGCAGTGCATGCTCCAGGTCGACACTACCTATTTCAACGGTTTCGATAGACAGGAATTTGAGCAGAATTTTTTTCATAGGAATTATTGATTGCAAACTCGATCGTTTTATGCAAAATCTATTGAATAGATCAATAAATTTTAACTATTATGACCCTGACTGAACTCCGATACATTGTCGCCGTCTCGCAGAAGAACCATTTCGGGAAGGCGGCCCAGGCCTGTTTCGTGAGCCAGCCTACCCTAAGTATCGCGATAAAGAAACTCGAAGAAGAGCTGGGTGTGCGGCTGTTCGAGCGTAGCTCGAAAAACGAAATTCGCATCACCGAAATTGGACAGCAGGTGATCAACCAGGCCTACATCGTACTGCAGGAAGCACAGATACTGACCGAGATCGCCCAGCAGGGGAAAGATCCTTTATCAGGCCAGTTCAAGCTCGGGGTTATCTACACCATCGGGCCCTATTTGTTACCCAGCCTGATTCCCAGGTTGCGCAAAACCGCGCCCAACCTGAAACTGATCATCGAAGAAAACTTTACCGCCAATCTGTTTCAGTCGCTGAAGCAGGGAGCGCTCGATGCGATCATCATTTCCTACCCGTTCGATGAACCAGGAATCGAGACAGCTGCCCTTTACGATGAACCGTTTATCGTCGCCCTGCCACGCAACCACGAATGGGCGGATCGCGAGCAGATTCAACCCGAAGACCTGGCGTCCCAGGATTTGATGCTGCTCGGCGCCGGACATTGCTTCCGTGACCAGGTAATCAAAGCCTGCCCTGACTGCATGTCGGGTGACAGTGAATTAACCCGCACCCTGGAGGGCGGTTCGCTGGAAACCATTCGGCATATGGTAGCGGCCGGCACCGGAATCACCGTTTTACCGCGTACCAGTATTCTGCACAGCCCTAAGAATGAATCACTCATCGTCACCAAACCGTTTGCCCAGCCGTCACCGACCCGCACCGTGGCAATCGCCTGGCGTAAACACTATCCGCGTAAAGAGGCAATTGTCACAATACGCGATACCATTCAGGACAGCCCGCTAGACGGTGTCGATAATATCCAGTCGGTCGCGTGATCGAGGAATTTCTGCAGCAGGGGCGCGACCTCGAACGCGCTAAAATCGTCAGCGAGACGGCGCGGATTCCATGGCTGGAATTACAACGCTTTTTCGCCGCCGGCAAGGTCATGCTGGTCGCCGCAGAACTTGACCTGGTCGATGTTGCCCACGCGCTCCAGCTCGACGACGTGGAGCAGGTTAAAAAATGGACCGAAAACCTGCAGCTCAGTCCGGTGAGCGATGCCGAGGCGAAACAGTGGGTAGCCGACGATGCCTCGTTATGGGCCGTCGTCATCAAGCCCTGGGTACTGGTACAAACCATCACCCCCTAATACTGAACGACTCCCGCAACAGACATCGCCATCGACAGAAACCGACCTTACTGCGCTCACAGCCTGCTGGTCAATCCTGAAAGCGGCATAGCTGGCAGGTTCCCGCTCCAGTGTCGCAGCCACAGCTGCCGGAAACTATGGCAGAATCCGATTTCTGTAGTAGAATTGCGCTCCGCATTTTTGAGACCGATCTTATGTCCCGAGTTACCGTTTACAGCACCGCGAGTTGCCCGATTTGTGTCAGGGCCAAGACGATGCTCGACAAATGGGAGATTGCCTACGACGAAGTGATGATTGATTCTGACGAGGCCGCGTTGAAAGAGTTCGCCGAGGTAACCAACGGCGCACGCACGGTACCGCAGATCATCATCGATGGTAACCCTGTTGGTGGCTTTTCCGAGTTAACCGAGTTACACATGGACGGTGAGCTTGACGAACTTATGCAACAGGACTGATTATTCATCATGCCCCAGTCAAAAAAATCAACTTTTCGCATCCTGTTTCATAACCACAACAAGATCTATGAACTATATGCGCACCAGGTCAGCCAGTCGCAGATGGGTGGATTTATCGAGATTGGAGAAATAATCTTCGGCGAGCATTCCAAGCTGCTGATTGACCCCGCCGAGGAAAAACTGAAGCACGAATTCGGCAACGTCAAAAACACTTATATTCCACACTTCGCCGTAATTCGCATCGACGAAGTAGACCGCAGTGGCAAGAACCGGATTCTCGACAATGACGGTTCGAGTGTTACCAGTTTTCCGGGGCAAGCGAGTATGCCGCAGAATTCGTAAGCGGAATTCTGCCGTTGGCAGCCATGCGTATTTCAGTCGTCATCCCCAGCTACAACCGCAAGCACACGCTCGAACGCGCGCTGCAGTCGGTATTCGATCAGACTTCCCGGGCAGATGAAGTTATTCTCGTCGACGATGGCTCTACCGATGGCAGCAGCGAAATGGTCAGGCAACAGTTCCCCGCCGTTATCGTTTTAACACAGCCAAATCTCGGGGTCAGCGCGGCCCGCAACCACGGTATTGCCAGGGCGCGCTGTGAATGGATCGCGTTACTTGATTCGGACGACAGCTGGCTAGCGCAAAAAATAGCCCAGGTTCGCCAGGCCCATGAGCTGCAGCCTGATTTCGTGTTGTATCATTCCGATGAAATCTGGATACGTCGCGGGGTGCGCGTCAATCCAATGCAAAAACACCGCAAGAGCGGTGGCTGGATATTTGAACAATGCCTGCCTTTGTGCGCAATATCGCCATCGGCCGCCGTCATCCGTAAATCAACGCTCGATTCGCTGGGTGGCTTTGACGAAGATTTGCCCGCCTGCGAAGACTATGATCTGTGGCTACGACTATGCCATCAATTCCCCGTGCACCATATTGCGCAGGCACTAGTCACCCGATACGCCGGTCACGACGATCAGCTGTCGCAGCAGCATCCGGCGATGGATCGATTTCGTATTCGCGCACTGCATCGGCTGCTGACCACGCAGAACTTAAGCACTGAATTCCACCAGGCTGCCGCGGCGATGCTATCGTCCAAGCTCGATATCCTGCTCAATGGCGCGATCAAACACCAGAATCAATCACTTGTCGAAGAGTTTGGCCCGCTGCGTGACACATGGTGCACTAACAACCGGCGAGCATCGGCATGTTGATCTGGGTGTGCGCACTGCATTGTGAAGCCAAGCCGGTCATCGATTTCTATCGGCTGAAAAAGTCGCATGACGATAATGCCTTCGATCTCTACCGTGGCGATAACATGGCCTGCATCATCAGCGGTATCGGTAAGCTTGCCAGCGCTGCCGCCAGTGCCTGGATTGCCGCCAGATATGAAGATGCGCCCTCGATAGCGTGGATCAATCTGGGCATTGCCGGAGCAGCTAGCTGCGAACTCGGTTCGATATTCGCATTGAACCAGGTCACCGACGCCGATACCGGCCAGCGTTATTACCCCGCCCCCGGCGCAGACTCGGTGCTACCTGGATACGCCTGTTTGACCCTGGGCCAGCCCAGCGAGGACTACCGGGAGAACCAGCTGTACGATATGGAAGCGAGTGGTTTCATGCACAGCACGCTGCGCTTTAGCAGTGCCGAGCTGACGCAAAGCATAAAAATTGTCAGCGACAACCAGCAGCATAAAACCGGTAAAGACCGACCCCGAATCAGCGCCCTGATTCACCGGCATATCGAGCTGATCGATCAGCAGGCAAACAGCCTGCTTGCGCTGAACCAGGAAATTGCCACTCTCGAAATTCCCGCCGAATGCTGGCAGCAGTTAACCGCGATGGCACATTTCAGCCAGACGCAAAAGAACCGCCTGCGAGTGCTTTGGCGCTACCTGATGAATCGCGACCTGAGTACGGAACAGCTATTTGGAAAAATTGGCAGCTGCGCTTCGAGTAAAGCCATCATTGAAGCCCTCGAACAACTCAGTTACAGGGAGAGTGAAGGCTTGTAGCACATGGTCAGTCGTGTTTATATCGAAGCAGAAATTCGCGACCATCCGCGCGCGCAGCAGTTGCTCAAGCGACTGCACAAATTACCCGTGATTGAAATCGAACATTTTGGCGAAGTGTTCAATCCACGTGCGCAAAACTTCCGCCTGCAGAAAAAAGACCCGGCCATCATTATCGCCGCCAAGAACCAGGGGCATGTGCTCGCGGCGCCTGAAGGTTACGGCCTCGGTGGAGACAGGAACTACTATTTCTCGCACATGCTCAACTGTATCTACGATTGCCGCTATTGCTTTTTGCAGGGGATGTACCAGTCCGCTCACCAGCTGCTGTTTGTCAACTACGAAGATTTTGGCGCGCAGATAAAGCATATCGCCAGTCGGCACCAGGGGCAGCAGGTATGGTTTTACTCCGGATACGATTGCGACAGTCTGGCCAATGAACCGATGACAGGCTTCACCGATTATTTCATTCCGCTGATAGCTTCCGTCGATAACGCCTGGCTGGAACTACGCACCAAGAGCACCCAGGTTCGATCGATGTTAAAACAACAACCGGTGTCACGCGTGGTAACTGCCTTCAGTTTCAGCGACCACTTCAGCCATAGCAAACTCGAGCATGGCGTTCCCGCCATCGCCAGGCGTATCGATGCAATGCGCCGGCTGCTCGACGCCGGCTGGGCAGTCGGCTTACGCTTCGACCCGGTCGTTTATCACCAGCATTACCAGACCGCATTCGTGCAGCTGCTGAATGATATTTTCAGCGAAATCGACCCGCAGAAACTGCACTCGGTAAGCCTGGGCAGTTTTCGACTAACCCGAGACCATTTTCGCAAGGTATCGCGCCTGTACCCGGAAGAACCGCTGTTTGCACAGAACCTGGATCTCAACAATGGTATCGTTAGCTATCCGCTCGAGCGTGAGCGCGAAATGATCGAATTCTGCGAAACGCAACTGATGAAGCATATTCCACAGCAAAGCTACCATCCCTGCGAGTGGCATGGCTGAGGGAAAAACTGCATTGATCACCGGGGCCAGTTCGGGTATCGGCCTGGCGACTGCGCGACTGCTGCTGGCAGAGGGTTACCGTGTGATCGGGATTAGCCGTCGCGGCCGGGTAGCCGAATTCGAATCCAGTAATTTTATCCCTGTCACACTCGATCTCGGCAGGCTCAAAGACCTCGAATCGCAAATAACCAGGCTACTCGAAGCCGAATCGATCGATTGTTTTATCCATGCCGCCGGACAAGGACAATTCGGCTCCATCGAGCAGTTTTCAGTCGCCCAGATCGAAACGTCGATTCGCGTAAACCTGACCAGCGCGATGGTAATTTGCCGCAGCCTGGTACCTGCATTTCGACGCCAGCGAAAGGGTCGAATTATTTTCATCGGTTCCGAATCAGCGCTGCAGGCGGGAAAAAAGGGCGCTTTATACTGCGCGGCCAAGTACGGGATGCGCGGTTTTTGCCAATCGCTGCGCGAGGATTGCAGCAGTGACGGTGTCCAGGTTAGCCTGCTTAACCCAGGTATGGTGCGCAGTCCTTTCTTCGACGAACTGCCATTCGAGCCCGGACCGGCAGCGGAAAATGCCATTGAAGCAAGCGATGTAGCAGAAATAATCGGGCAGATACTACGAACCAGTCCCCACATCGTCATAGACGAAGTCAATCTCTCACCGCGTGTAAAATCGATTAACTTCGCAAAAAAACGTTAATCAGGCGGCGATCCTGAGTAGCTAAAAACTGGTTGTCTTGCCGGAATATCCTTGTACACTCTGCCCTTCTCGCGAGAAAAACACTTAAGCCATTGAAACTACAGCAGCTTCGCTTTCTCGATGCAGTCGTACGAAATAACCTCAATGTCTCGGCGGCCGCGGCAGAACTTTACACCTCACAACCCGGTATCAGCCACCAGATCAAGTTGCTTGAAGATGAACTCGATATCCAGATATTCGAGCGTTCAGGCAAAAAACTAACCGCTATTTCACCGGCCGGGCACGCAATTCTCGAACATGTCGCCGATCTGCTGAACAGTGCGAAAAATATCAAGCAGTCGGCGCGCGATTTCAGCAATAGCAACCGCGGTAGCCTGACTATCGCAACGACTCATACCCAGGCGCAGTTTATCCTGCCACCTATCCTGCAACAGTTTTCACGCAAGTATCCGCATATCGAACTGCGAGTGCACCAGGGTAATCCCAAATCGATGTGTAAACTGGCCGCCAACAACCAGGTTGATTTCGTTATTGCTTCCGAGGTAATCGATGAACGTGATGAACTGGTGACGATACCGGCCTACCGCTGGAACCGGTTTATCGTGGTTCCGCCCAATCACGAGCTAACACAGATCAAGGATATCACGCTGCCCGACCTAGCCAGGTTCCCGATCCTGACCTACATGCTCGGCCTTACCGGTCGTTCGCAGCTCGACAAAACTTTCCAACGGGCAAAGCTTGAACCGCGGGTTGCATTTACCGCCACCGACTCTGATGTCATCAAGACTTATGTGCGCCTCGGTATGGGTGCCGGCATCGTTGCAGAAATGGCCTGTCGTGACGAAAATTCCAACCTGGTTTATATCGATGCCAGTCATTTGTTTCCGGATAGCATTATCAAGATCGGTTTTCGGCATTCGCGCCACATATCCGCCTACCAGTTCGAGTTCCTGCACATGGTTGCACCCTATCTTGAAATGGATACCATCAGAAAGATCGCCAGTTCACGTACTCTGCAGGACCGCGAGAAACTGTTAGCACAGGCCGCAGTCCCCAGTTTTCGCGACCTGCACAACATGTTGAATGAATTAAAAGTCGTCGGCTGACTCTAGCCGACTTTTTGCTTGTCCGGCGCACCAAGGCTAAGCAGCGACTGAATTGATACCGGTTTGCCAACCGTGTAGCCCTGAATGTAATCGACGTTAGCCTCGCGCAGTTTGTCGAACATGGTATCCGACTCCACGAACTCGGCGATCACCTTCATATCCAGGCAGTGGCCGACCTCGGTCATTGAACGTATAAAAACGTAGCTCGTGTCATCCTGGAGAATATCGCGCACGAACTCACCGTCGATTTTCAGATAATCTACCGGGAATTGCTTCAGATAACTGAACGAGGATAACCCGGTGCCGAAGTCATCGAGTGAAAACTTGACTCCGAGTTCCTTGATTGAATTGATGAACTCGACTGAACGCTCGACATTGTCCACCACCGCAGTTTCGGTAATCTCGAAACACAGGGCACTCATCTCGATACTGCTTTCCTCGAGGCTCTCGCGGAGAAACTTGTGGAAGGTTTGCGAACCGATACTGCGGCCCGAAAGATTGATCGAAAACATCACGTCGTGCAACTCGTGCTGATGCTCCTCTAGCCAGGCGATAACGTTGCTCACAACCCAGTTATCGATACGCTCGATCAGGTTGTAGCGCTCCGCCGGCGGCAGAAAATCACCGGGTGAAATTATGCTGCCATCCGAGCTGCGATAGCGAATCAAAACTTCATAGTGGGTATGTTTTTCGTCGCTGTCGATGGCGACAATAGGTTGTACGTAGAGACAAAATCGATCTTCAGAAAACCCTTCTATGATGCCTGAAACCCACTCCATCGATTCTTGCTGGGCCAAAACCTTTTCATCGTTTTCATCTATGTAATGGTATTGATTACCACCATTTTGCTTGGCCAGAAAACAGGCCGTAGTAACCTTTGAGTAGTAATCCGCATACTCGTCGCTCATGCGCCCGAAAGTCATCACGCCAATACTTGAGGTAACGTGATATTCCTGATCATTCCAGACAAAACCCGAATGCTGTATCTCGATAATAATCTTCTGGATAGCCTGCAACGCGCGATCCATCTCGAAGAACGGCATGATGATGCCGAACTCGTCACCGCTCAAACGAGCAACAATATCGGATTTTCGCACATGCTTTTTGATCACTTTGCTCACCTGCTTCAATAACAGGTCCCCGGCTGCACTCCCACAGGTTTCATTGACCACGCGGAACTGATCGAGGTCGAGGTAAGCCAGCACATGCTGGACAGTTGTATTGCTGTTCTCGGTGACCAGATTTTCGAATTTTTGTTCGAACGCACTGCGATTGAGAAACCCGGTTAGCTGGTCGTGACTGCCCTCATAACTTAGCTTGCGTCGCAGCTTACGGTCTTCCGACACATCCTTCAGAATGATGACGAAACCAACATCTTCGGCTTCCATATCGATCATCGGTGAGGCCGAGAACTCGAGTTCAACGATTTTCCGGTTCGGGTCGAAAAAGAACATCGAGCTGATCGAGAGTTTGCGGCTAAGTAGCTGGCTAACATCGACGATACGCGTGGTCTGTCGATTAGCGTACAGAATCAGGACTTCATGGATCGAGGTATCGATGAGCGCAGCCTGCTTGTCGCCAAACAGTTTTTCAGCACTGGGGTTGATCAGTTTGATCCGTTCCTTGGAGTCAATAACGATTACCGGGTTAGTAATCGAATCCAGGGTGGTAGAGATAAAATCCTTCTCCGAACGCAGTTTTTCCTCGATCTGACGGCGTGAAATGGTCTCGATCTCAAGACCCTCGACCATTTCGTTGTAAGCTAACACAAGATCTTTCAACTCGCTGGGCAGTTTTTCTTCGCCTATCGGCGCATATTTACCAGTTAACAAGGCCCCGACCGAATTGCGCAACTTGTTCATCGGCAGGAAAGCGCGATTCAGCATTATCATTACCAGCACGAGCGCCGATACCGTTGCTATGCTGGTAATCACGAAGAAGCTGGTTTCGGTTTTTTCGAGGCGATCTATAACCGGCTGCTGGTCAAATGCTGCACTTATCGTGGCCGCAAGAAATGCATCGTCCCCGTACAGCTTGTAGCTCGGATAGAGGAAGCCATCGTCGCTCTCATCGACCCATGCGTCCGACAGGTAAAGTCTGGAACCCGAGCCATGCACAACTTTCAATGGCATGGCAATAGCCCGCTCTATTTTCTTTAAGCCTTCTATCGCGTAGGTGACTACGTGCAGATAAGCTTCTGCCTCCCGGTCACCTACCGGCAGCAGCACCTCGCTGTAAAGTTGGCCATCGAAACTGCACAGCGAGTAGCCTGGTTGTGACGAGCGGGCCGACGATACCCCAATCGACTCAAGAGCCGTGGGACAACCCGTATAAGCTTGCCCGCCATCATCTGATACCTGGGCAAGTATTTCACCGCCAGGATCACGCACCACAATGGCCTTCAGCCTGAAGCTCTCCGCTGCATCCTGGTAGCGATTATAAGTTTCCGTCAGCCAGAACTTCATGCCGGCAGCATCGCGCTCTGCCAGCGCCTCCCTGAATGACGTTTCACTTTCCAGCTTCAGGGCAAATAACCTTTGTTGCTCATAGAGCTGCTGGGTCGCTTCGCCAGCTTCGTGCTGAAGCACCGATTGCAGAGTTTCGATCTGGGATTCGATGGCGTGATTGCGATATACGTGGGTACTGTAAATCGCCAGTCCATAGGCGAGTGCTCCCAACCAGAGCAGCGAGAAACCGATGATTAACTTAAAGCTGTACAGGCGGGCTAACACAGTTTTACTCGATCAGGCTGGGATATTCCTTATCCTCACAGAACAGGCGCTTACATACGCATGCGGAAGCGGTTTGAAGAGACCCGATTACGGCACCAGCCGGGTTCCCATTGCAGTGAAATGGCTGTTTACCCAAGGTGAGCGCTCCGGCACTGAATGAATTTACCGATGAAAAGAGTGCCTCCGAACCAGAAAAAATGGCCGCGGAAAGTGCCTTTTTTTGTCATACCAGCTTGCAAAATCAACCCTTATTTTGATAAAAAAATAATTCCTAATCTTTTTATTATCAATTAGTTAGGTAATTTATTTAATTTAAAGTCTAACAAGATACTCCGGTACCGCCCAAACCACAATAGCCTGCGGGATTTTTCTCCAGGTACTGCTGGTGATATTCCTCGGCATAATAGAAAGGACCTGCTTCCAGGATCTCCGTCGTTACCCGAGTATAGCCCGCTTGCTGAAGTTTTTGCTGATACCTCTCCAGGCTTAGCTCTGCGGCTACTCGTTGACTGTCAAGACGGTAATAAATTCCGGAACGATACTGGGTTCCCTGGTCATTACCCTGGCGCATTCCCTGGGTGGGATTATGCGATTCCCAGAAGGTAGTCAACAGCGTCTCGAAATCGATCTGCGCTGGATGATAGACCACCAGCACGACTTCATTGTGCCCGGTCATACCGGAACATACTTCCTGGTAGCTGGGATTTGGCGTGTGACCGGCGGCATAACCAACAGCCGTAGTATGAACACCGGGAAGATTCCAGAACTTACGTTCTGCCCCCCAGAAGCAACCGAGCCCGAACACCACCTGCTCGCAATCGTCCGGAAAAGGTGCCACCATCGACGTCCCGAGTACAACGTGTATCGGGTCGAACTGAACAGGTTCGTCACGGCCCGGCAATGCCTGCGCCGCAGTGGGGATTTCGGTTGGTCTGCCAAACATGCTTAATCTTCTCCGGGTTGTTGCCGTGACGAACAATCAGTCGCCGCTAGCTGGTTTCAATTCGATCCAGACAGGTGCGTGATCGGATGGTTTTTCCATTGCGCGGATATCGTAATCCACGCCTGCATCGACAACTATTTCCCGCAGCAGTTCAGAAACCATTAAATGGTCGATCCGCAGACCGCGTTTCGGTTCACGCTCAAACCCGCGACTACGATAATCGAACCAGCTGTAACAGTTGTCTTCATCTGCATGGCAAAGCCGAAATCCATCATGCAAGCCCAGCGCCTCCAGTTGCCTGAACCATTCGCGCTCCTCGGGCAGAAAACTGGTCTTTCCGGTCCTGAGCCAGCGGCGGGCGTTATCAGCCCCTATCCCGATATCAAGATCCTGCGGTGCTATGTTGTAATCGCCCATCACCACCACTTTGGAGCGGGTCATGTCGAAACTGCGCAGAAATTGATTCAGGTCCTGGTAGAAGCGCGTCTTGGCAGGAAACTTGATTGCATGATCACGGCTTTCGCCCTGTGGGAAATAACCGTTGAAAACCAGCATCGGCTCGCCGTCTACCTCAAACTCTCCACCGATGAAGCGTTTTTGCGCGTCTTCGGGATCGCCCGGAAAACCATAACAGGGATTACCGCAGGTCTGGTGCGACAGCAGTGCAACGCCGTAATGGGTTTTCTGCCCCATGTAAATCGCCTGGTAACCCATCTCGTTGATCGCTTCCAGCGGAAACTCGTGATCCTGGACCTTGGTTTCCTGCAGGCCGATAAATTCCGGTGCGTGTTTATCTATTACGCTCTGCAGTTGATGCAGGCGCTGGCGCAAGCTGTTTACATTAAAGGAGACTATCTTCATGCTTTGCATTATCCTCAAATTTCTGCAGCAAATCCGCCAGGGTTGCTTCACCGAGGCGCAATTCGAGATCCTGCTCGAGCTCGCGCAGTAAACCGTCAACTACCGCATCGCTGCGAAAACGGCCGCACTGACCATCATCCTCTGCCAGCCGTGCGCTGCGCAGAATATC
>CALDDP010000094.1 GCA_937936805.1 uncultured Gammaproteobacteria bacterium
AGCACCGAGGAGCCGAACTACTCGGTGCTGCAGCAAGAGGATCGCTTCGAAGTTCGCGATTACGAGTCGCTGGTTGTGGCCGAAACCCTGGTCGATGCGAATTTTGACGATGCCGGCAGTATCGCTTTCAAACGTTTGTTCGGTTATATCTCGGGTGACAACGCGGCGGCCTCCAGCATTAGCATGACGGCACCGGTGATGGCCCTCGACGAAAACCGTTCCAGCGGCGAGAACATTTCGATGACCGCACCGGTAACCGGCCAGCAAACTGACCTCGGCTGGCGTTTTGCATTTGTTCTACCAGCGGATTACACGCTTGCAACCGCACCGGTGCCGAGCAACACCAGCGTGAAGCTGAAACAGATTCCCGCCAGGAAAGTGGCCGTAGTGCGGTACACGGGATCCTGGAGCGAAACAGCTTATGACGAAAATCTCGCGCTGCTGCAGCAATGGATGACGCGTAACAGGCTCGAAGCCGTTTCCCTGACTCGCGTCGCCGGTTACGACCCTCCATGGACGCTGCCTTTTTTGCGCCGTAACGAAGTTATGATCGATATTAAAAGCTGAAGGGCCCTGGCGGTTGCTGAGCAATCGCTGTTTCGCAAGATTGATTGGTTAAAACGATCATTTAAATCGGTATAAACGATTTTATCTATTTATCCTGGTTACTTAAAATTCCCTCCGTCGCAAGCAAACAGGCTTGCATAAATTTTTACCTACCTTTTAAGGAGCCATACAATGTTAAGCAATCGTGAAGGTCACGCAGTACCCCAGGTCACTTTCCATACCCGCCGCGATCACCAGTGGGTCGACGTTTCCAGCGATGAAATTTTCAAGGGCAAGACCGTAATTCTGTTTTCACTGCCGGGCGCTTTCACCCCGACCTGTTCATCTACCCACGTGCCGCGTTACAACCAGTTGGCCCCGACCTTCAAGAAGCATGGCGTCGACGACGTCATCTGTATCTCTGTCAACGATGCATTTGTCATGAACGAGTGGCAGCGCGAGCAGCACGCCGACAACCTGACCTTCCTGCCTGACGGCAACGGCAGCTTCAGCGCAGGCATGGACATGCTCGTCGACAAGGAAGACCTGGGCTTCGGCAAGCGCTCCTGGCGCTACTCGATGCTGGTTAAAGACGGCATCATCGAGAAGATGTTCATCGAGCCCGACCTGCCCGGCGACCCCTTCGAAGTATCCGACGCCGACACCCTGCTGGCATACGTTGCACCTGACGCCATCAAACCGCACGATGTCACAGTATTCTCGCGTGAAGGTTGCGAATTCTGCGTGCGCGCCAAGGGTATGCTGCGCGAAGCCGGTATCGACTTTGAAGAACTCGTGCTCAACCGTGATTACACCGAGGCCACGCTGCGCGCGGTGTCGGGTCGCTCCACTGCACCCGAAGTGTTCATCGATGGTGAGTTCATCGGCGGTTCGGAAGAACTCGAGCGTTACCTCGCCAAAGATATCGCGGCCTAGCAAAAACGCCCGCAAGTGGACAGGCGGGTGGCCTGAAAACAGACCACCCGCCTAATCCCTGCAGGCTAGTATTTCTTGCACGATGCTGCGCGCTATAAAGTGGAGTGCTAGGCTTTTTCAAACATGGAAAGATACTCAACCGATCGATTCCGGCTGCCAATATGAATCGTCAGGATATTGTTGAACTTGACGTGGCTGTGCCGCGCATGTTTCTTCGCATGCCAGAATACGTTGCGTAATCTCTCGTGCGCATGGGTGGTAATCATCACGAATTCCTCGGGGCGCATATTCTCTATATCCACCCGGTCCAGGTTTGCCTGGCGGATCGACTGCTCCCAGCTTTCACAATCCTTGCCGCAAATCATTACGTACTTGCCACCCATTTCGACTAACCAGCTGGAGATCTCGCTTTGGCGCGAGTCACTGACAGTGTCCTCGATGGCAAGCACTACCTTAAACGGTGCCAGCTGCCCGATACCGGGCAGGTCATTCTGTTCTGTGAGTTGAATATATTCCATCGATCTCATTAAAGAACCTCTACTTACCCAACAACGTATCCTTCGCCAGATTGATCGTGGCGGCGAGATAGGCAGACCCGCCGCGGTCAGGATGTAATTTCTGCATCAGCCGCCGGTGTGTCTCGATAATTTCTGCCTCGCTGGCGTCGGATGATAAACCCAGTATCTGCAGCGCTTCTTCGCGAGACATTTCGCCCGGTGTGCTCGGGGTTCGCTGCTGTCCCTGCGCGCCGGACTGTTGTTGCCAGGTATCTGCATGCTTGCGCTCCAGGTAGGTCTGCAGCAGAGCAACCGATTCTTCGTCGTCCTGACATTCACGCAGCAATTGCAGCAACGCTTCCAGGTCCATCTGATCGAGCGTCCTGCCGGTGAACTGACCTGCCAGCACCTCCCCGTTAATATCTCCCGAATCATGATTCAGCGTCATGCGGATATACCTGCTTTGTACAGTAGAGATTTGTCCGCTGCTCGGCTCGGACTTCGATTTTAAGGCATCGACGCCTGCCAGCGCCCGCTTGAACAGCGGTATGTGACCAAGCAGCGCGAGCAAACCACGCGCGAACGGCAGTAAGGCGGCAATAACCGCGGTCAACCAGTGCGCCCGCCCCGTCAACACCAGTATCAGCAATACTGCCGCGAGCAGAACCGCAATCCATTGCCAGTAAACACGGGGCGGTTGACTAGACAGCCAGCGAAAAACGAGGAACAGGCCAACCCCGACACCGAGCAACAATAATAACCGCGCCACGGCTTAGCCCTTGTTCAGCTGGCGAGTCAATCGACGCACCACCTCGCCGCGAGTTTTACCGAAATCCTGCAGGGCTTGCTGACCGCCGGCGGCATAGACGGCCACCGCGCTCAACAGGTCGCGTAACTGTGCCGCACTGGATGCGTCAAAGGCGCAGCAGGCGCCGCGAGTCAGGCGCGCGATCTCACTGAAGGCCCGTTGCGCCGCTGGTTCTTCGCCTTCATGAAACATGAAAGCGGGTACCCCGAGCATCCCCAGCTCGCCTGCCAGGTGACACAGACGGTCGACGTCTTCCTCCATGCAGTCGCCGACGAATACCAGCGCCTGGACCTTCTTTTGCCTGGTCTGCTCGATTGCCTGACGCAGCACTTTTTCGATCTGCGTATATCCACCGCGACACGACACGCTCGTCATGCGTTGCAGCAATGCATTCGCGGAAGACAGCCATGGACTCGCCTCGAACTCACCAAAGCCGCGGTAATAGCAAAGCTGGATGTCGAGGCCACCAAGCGCCGCGGTTTCGGTGAACATCTCGCCCTGGATCTGGCAGGCCCGGTCCCAGCTGGGCTCGCGACTGGCGGTAGCGTCCATCGCAAACATCAGGCGCCCGCGTTCCTGCCCGGATTTGATTACCGGAGTCGATCTCACTTGATCCACGAACGCGTCGATCGCGGCCTTGCTCGATTTTTGCGGAAGATCTTTGTCTGCGTTGGTCATGCGTCTTGTTCGAACAGTCTTTGCAGGGGCGATCAAGTATACCTGTTTATCTTTTTTAAGTTTCAGGGGACAGACCACGATTATTTCACCGCCTGCACGGGGAAGGAAATAATCGTGGTTTGTCCCCCTGCTCTGGATGGCGGGATTTGACCGCAGATTACCGCGGCGATTTCGGGATTTATGGTCTAACATCATTAGATGCGAAGATGTTCCCGTCAAACACTGGTGCTTACTATTCTGTTGTCGATTGGCTGTGTGGCTAGCGGCCCGAGCGCGGCCGTGGAGGTGTACAAGTACGTTGACAGCAACGGCCAGGTTCACCTGACCGACAAACCGACGCACGACGGGTATCAACTAGTGCAGAAGGCCGGAAAAAAAATGCGCATACCACGGATTAATTTCCGGGCCAGGGACGCCAACCGGAAACGCTTCGGCAGCAAGATCGCCGAGGTCGCGAGTCGATACCGCGTCCCGGAAGCCCTGCTTCATGCGGTGATCACCATCGAATCCGCCTACGACCCAAACGCGGTATCCCGTGCCGGCGCGGTTGGACTGATGCAACTGATGCCAGCAACCGCCAGGCGCTACGGGGTCGCCGACCGGCGGGACCCATCTGCGAACCTGTCCGCTGGCACACGTTATCTCAGAGACTTGCTGGTGCGTTTCGGTAGCAATCTCGAACTGGCCCTGGCCGGCTACAATGCGGGCGAAAACGCGGTCGAAAAATACGGCAACCAAATTCCACCGTATGCCGAAACGCAGAGTTACGTGCGTAAAGTTCTGCAAATCTACTCACAGCAATTCGCCGAGCCATCCGACGACGTTTGATTAAAATTGTAATTTCGGGGGACAGACCATGTTTATTCCTTTCAACTAACCAGATTAAACGTGGTCTGTCCCTTTAATCTTCGTCGAATCGAATGGCCATCAGGTCCGGGTGCATAAATTCATAGTCGAGCACCCGTTTCAGCTTGCGGTTGTCGATGATCTTGAAAGAATGATCGCCGCTGTCCTCGAATTCCGGTAACGGCGCACCCACCATTTTTGCGGCCTGCGTATAAAATTCCCGCTTGCTCGGGTGTGAATCGGCACAGGCGTTGAAGGTTTCACCCCAGAGGCCGTTGGCAACGATTCGATCGAGTATGTTGATGCAGTCGTCGCGATGGATCAGGTTGACGTTAGCATCCGGGTTTTTGACCAGCTTGCCGCCACGAAAGAACCGGCCCGGGTGGCGACTGCCACCGATCAGCCCGGCAAAGCGGACAATGGTCGTCTGAAATTGCACGCTTTGCCGGAACATATTTTCGATAATGACCAGCGGATGATCCGGCGACTCCTCACCCGTCGCCTCGGATACGACTTTGCAGGTAACCGGATACACCGAGGTAGAACTCACGAACAGAACCGACTGGATCGCCGATGCCTCAATTTTCCGCACCAGGCGCTCGAATCCATCGATGTCTTTCGAGGTGATATTGACGATCAGCGTGTCCGACTGCAAAAACGCATCGATATCATCCAGCGGTTTTCCGATATCGACGATGCAGGCCTCGGCCGGCAATGCAGCGAGCGTCGGCAGACGATGCGGGGACGTGGTCGATATTTTCAGCCGGTACCCCTGCGTCAAGAAATGCTCGGCCAACGGCAACCCGAGCCAGCCGCTGCCCAGAATACTGATGGTATTTATGGCGCCACCTCCAACAAAGGGTAAAAAGAAAAGGGAGGGATTATTTTCAAACTCCTCCGCCTGGAAAAGTTTAAGTATACTGCCCGCAGAATGTTAATCGACGTATTCAAGCACCAAAATCGGGAATGACTAAAGCCGGACTCCTGGTACGCAGGCTTACTGCTGTAACCATGCTCGCGTGGTCCGCTGCGGCGACCACGGCCCAACCCTTCGCCGACGTGCACGTGCATTTCAACTGGGACCAGCGGGAACTGATCGACGCCGGGCGCGTTGCCGCGAAGCTGCAAGCCGCGGGGGTCGAATTCGCGGTCGCCGCGGGAACGCCGTCCGAGCTCGCGCTCGAATTCGCGAACGCGTCGGGCGGCCGCGTCATCCCGCTGTTTTCGCCGTATATTCACGAACTGGGGCGCCGTGACTGGTACCTGGACCCGCGCGTCGTCGCCAGGGCGGAGGCCGGGTTAAGCGCCGGCGACTACCACGGAATCGGCGAGATTCACTTCATGATCGGGTTCCGACCACGTTTCGATAACGACGTGTTTCGGCAGTTGATGGCGCTCGCAGGCGAATACCGTGTGCCGGCGTTGATACACATCGACTCGAGCAACGAGACAGCCTTCCTGTCAGTTTGCCGCGCTTACCCAGCGCTCGACATTCTGTTCGCCCACGCCGGCGGCAATCTGCACGCGCGACACATCCGCCGCATCATCGAGGCCTGCCCGAACGCCTGGATCGAGTTTTCCGCGCGCGATCCGTGGCGCTTCGGTGGACTGGCGGGTGAAGACGGCCGCCTGCTGCCCGACTGGCGCGAGCTGGTGCTAGAATACCCGGACCGCTTCGTCACCGGCACCGACCCGGTATGGCGGGTCACGCGCACCCAATCCTGGGATCTCGCCGACGACGGCTGGGATTATTTCGAGCAGCTGATCGCCTGGCACCGCACCTGGCTCGCGGACCTGCCCAACGATGTGCGACGCAAAATCAGCGTGGAAAACGCTCGGCGGCTCTTTGGACGCGAGTAAACTGTCAACATAATTTCACGACTGCCCCAGGTTACAGGGCAAAACACGGGAAGGCATGCAAACCGTTTACCCAAACCCATCAAGACAGGAATTAATCGTGATCTATCCCCTCGGAAAAAAATCGGGACTGCGGTCCGGAGATGAACGACAGTCCCGACAACCCGAGCTGGTACTCATGCAGTAACCGCCGAAACTCTTACGGCGCTGGTGTGATCCGAGTTTTCGACCTATTCTACGTCAAACTCGATCCAGAATGCCTGTACCGGCTCACTTACGTTCTTCACGTACTGTTTGCCGGTTGCGACAAATTTGAATGACGGATGATCCTCGAGCCTGTGCCTTATTGATTCTGCTACGAAGATTCCACCGCTATAGGCGAGTTTCTCAAGCCTGGCGGCCAGATTCTCGGCTTTTTTATGAACATTATCCTGGTCGGTGATCACGTCGCCAAAACTGACGCCGATGCGAAACAGTACCTGCTCATTTGCATGAAAGTTGGCATTCCCTTGCCGGGATGACAGCTGCACATTGACTGCGCAATGCAACGCACTATCAGCATCCTTAAACTCGGCGAGAACGGCTTCGTCTGCAAGGTGCAGGATCCTGCCATTATTCGCGGTAATCTGTGCCTGCATGATATTCATACTCTCGTCCAGGCGATGCTGCTTACCTTCCTCGCCCTGTTCGGTAAGGCGCGAGTATTCGACAATATCGGCATAAAAAAGGCCAACCTGAGAACGGTCGTAACTTGCCTGCAGCGGTTCCTGTCTGTCTTCAGTCAACGGGTAGCTGTACCCCGGAACTATGGCTTCGCGTGAGCTTCTAGCTGGAGACAGGTGGCAGGCTTCGAGCCCCTGTTCGAATAGAGAAACTGCGTTGTGGATAACCGATTTCATTGCTCTGTTTTCCGCTTGACTCATAATTTCCTTTGCTTTTTATGCCTGATAATGCCGGTACAAATAAAAATAACTGTCCCTATTATCGATACATCATGAGCCCTGTATGTGGTATTTCCCACACGTGCGGAATATTGTTACTTGCCATGCTGAAAAGAGAATAACGAATGCCTGTCGAAACCGAGCGGGCCAGGTAAGGCTATGGCTGGAGGTTGTTACTAACTGGAAAGCAGACTACGAACGCGAGGCGGCCGGTCCCCGACATACGAGTCTATGCTGTATACTACCGGACAAAGCGGAAACAATAATAAATAACTGCCTGGTGGAACACCCCTGCTATTTTGAGGTTCCTGCTCTCCAGTAATTTTGTACCAACTCCGGATGGTTCTTTGAACACTTGCAAGTCATGAAGAATAGTCACTCGAGTGCCCCTGATGCAAAGGCAGCGCTGCGCAATATCAAGTTATTTCAAAGCCTGGATGATGAATCCTGCGATCAGATAGCCAGGTTGGTCAAATGGAAACAATATAGACAAGGGACCGAAATTGTTCCCTACAAAGGTTACAGCGATGATGTTTATTTCATCGCAACAGGCCAGGTCAGGGTTACTATTTTCTCCTTCACAGGAAAAGAAGTTTCCTACCAGGAACTCGGCCCCGGGGAAATGTTTGGAGAATTATCGGCTATCGATCAATTGCCCCGCACAGCTAATGTTTTAGCCCTCGAAAATTCTCATATTGGCGTAATGTCGAGCAGTAGTTACTGGGGGCTGATCGAGCGCTACCCGAGTGTTGCCGCGGCAGCCCTTAAGCGACTCGCGAGCATGGTCCGCTTTCTGGCCGACCGTGTTTATCAGTATGGCGCCCTGGATGTTAAAGACCGGATCCGAATGGAAGTCCTGCGCCTTGCTCGTGAGAACATGACAGGCGACGACATTGCAACCATCCATAGCTTCCCCACTCACCGGGAGATCGCCAATCGAGTGAACACCCATCGCGAAGCTTGTAACCCGGGAACTGAATGAACTATCCCGTAGAGGACTAATTGAGCAGAATCAGCGCGTCATGACGGTTACAGCGGTGTCCGCTTTAGTGGAGTTGCTGTCGGAAGATATTTAGTTCGCACCCTGATTTCAAGTATGAGGTTTACCTGTTGGAAATTTTGGCGTGATGTCGCGCAGATTACGAATAAACAGGGACAGGCCTTACATCTCGCAACCGTATTGAAAGGCCTGACCCCATGCGTAGGTGCGTGCCGGGAATTATCCGAAGCGGGATAGCGCCGGGTCGAATCAGCGCGCAGCCGCCAGTCCCTGTTGCACCGCTTCCCGTTCAAGGATTTCCCGTGCCCAACGCAGGACATGCGTATACGAAGCCGTGTCCAGAAACTCCGCTGCGTTGTAAACGTCACCCATCGCCAGACGCCCGTACCAGGGCCAGATCGCAATATCCGCTATCGAATAGCCACTGGCACACATGTACTCACGCTCGGCCAGATGACGATCCAGCACATCCAGTTGACGCTTGGCTTCCATGGCATAGCGGTTGATCGGGTATTCCATCGGATAAGGCGCATAACTGTAGAAGTGGCCAAAGCCGCCGCCCAGGAACGACGCGCTGCTCTCCTGCCAGAACAACCAGGAAAGGCATTCCGTGCGATCCGCCGCATCCTGCGGCAGCAATGCGTCGTATTTCTCTGCCAGATAAAACAGAATCGCGCAGGACTCGAATACCGATTGCGCAGGTGATTTCGACTGATCGAGGATGACCGGAATCTTCGAGTTCGGATTAAGCTTGACAAAGTCAGAACCGAATTGCTCACCCTTGCCAATATTGATGGTATGCAAATCATAGGCCGCGTCTGCCTTGCCCATCGCCAGCAGCTCTTCCAGCATAACCGTGATCTTGATGCCGTTGGGCGTGCCCAACGAGTAAAGTTGTAAAGGTTTGTCACCGACCGGCAAAGTCTTCTCATGGGTCGGGCCGGCGATCGGTCGGTTGATACCGGCCCATTTGCCGCCACTTTCGCTGTCCCATGTCCAGACTTTCGGCGGTGTGTAGTCGTCATTGCTCATAGCGTGGATCTCAGGTCTCAATGATTTCGGCAGATAATAAATCAATCAGTACATGTTTGTGGACTTTTCCACGCGAACAAGCGGGAAGTGAAATAAAGTGATGGCACGGCGTCGGTTATTGGCGATCATTCCTTCTTTTGGTTAGCGGTCAACCGGAATACCAGTAATATCGTTAAAACGATCCATCCATAGGGATACGGGAACACCCCTGCGAAGAAGGCGATTAATGTTGCGATCAGCACAAAAATCAACAGTACTGAAATCCAGTCGAATTTAACTTTCATGTCTGCTCAGAAGTGGGGGCAGGTCCTTGATTTCCCATCTGCATTCGAGTTCAGGCCTTATATCTCACAAACGTTATGATCAGCTATGTCAGTTGTAAGGCCTGACTCGGCTGCAATCCCTTTACGTCGTGACATCTTTACCCGCTTGCTTGGCCGTCTCCCATGGCCATCGCCCTTCCACCTCGAAATGCAGGGTAAAACTGAGGAAGGTTCTTATCAGGATGATCAGCCCCAGTATCATCACGTTGGTTAACGTGTCTGCAACGATCACCGTGCGAATGATATCCCCGGCAATGAGAAATTCCAGGCCGAGGATGATCGAGCGTCCGAGCTGGCGCCGAAATATGCCATAGGCAAATCCTTCCGGCTCTTTGCGAAAATTCGACAGGAATCGAAACGTTGACACCACCGAGCCCACAATAATGACCACCACCCCGATGGTCTCTATTGCGTAACCCGCGATCGAAATCAGTTCTTTAAATTCCATGTTTATAGATATCAGTAAGATTAAGGATCTTGGGGCAATACTAGCAAGAG
>CALDDP010000095.1 GCA_937936805.1 uncultured Gammaproteobacteria bacterium
GTACGCTGACTGGCCATTGCTGAGCCTTGTAGTCTGGACACCGATTTTCGGTGGCATCCTGGTATTGTTGGCCGGCGACAAGGAACCATCGGGCGCGCGCAAGATTGCTCTGCTGGTGTCGATTGTTACCTTCCTGCTGACCCTGCCGCTGTACTTGCAGTTCAATACCGACACCCATCTGATGCAATTCGTCGAACGCCAGAGCTGGATTGCCGCTTTTAACATCGAGTATTACCTCGGTGTCGACGGGATTTCGATGCCGCTGATCCTGCTGACTTCGTTTACCACCGTAATCGTCGTTATCTCGGCCTGGGAAGTTATTCAGTACCGGGCGTCGCAATATTTCGCGGCTTTTCTGATTATGGAAGGTTTCATGATCGGCACCTTCTCCGCGCTTGATTCGATACTGTTTTACATCTTCTTCGAAGCCATGCTGATCCCGATGTTCCTCGTTATCGGTATCTGGGGCGGGGTCAACCGGATCTACGCGACCCTCAAGTTTTTCCTCTACACCTTTATCGGCTCGGTGTTGATGCTGGTGGCGCTGATTTACATGTATACCCAGGCAGGCAGTTTTGCCATATTCGATTTCCATCATTTACGCCTGGGTTTGACCGAACAGGTGCTGATCTTTCTTGCCTTCCTGGTGGCCTTCGCGGTCAAGGTGCCGATGTGGCCGGTGCATACCTGGTTGCCGGATGCACACGTGGAAGCGCCCACCGGGGGTTCGGTTATCCTGGCGGCAATAATGTTGAAGATCGGTGGCTACGGATTCTTGCGTTTCAGCCTGCCTATCACCCCGGACGCGAGTGCCGAACTTGACTGGTTGATCATCACAATGTCGCTGACCGCGGTGGTTTATATCGGCTTTGTCGCGCTGGTACAGCGGGATATGAAGAAATTAATCGCCTATTCGTCGATCGCCCATATGGGTTTCGTGACCCTCGGATTTTTCATCGTATTCCGGATTATGGATTCCGGCTATGGCGACCAGGGTGCTGCGCTCGCGCTCGAAGGTGGCATGGTGCAAATGGTGTCGCATGGTTTCATCTCCGGTGCCATGTTCCTCTGCGTGGGCGTTATGTACGATCGTATGCATAGTCGTCAAATCGCCGATTACGGTGGTGTCGCAAACACCATGCCGGTATTTGCCGCGTTCATGGTATTTTTTGCGATGGCCAATGCAGGCTTGCCGGGTACTTCGGGTTTTGTCGGCGAATTCATGGTTATCCTGGCGAGTTTCAAGGCCAGTTTCTGGATCGCGTTTCTCGCCGCGCTGACGCTGATTCTCGGCGCGGCTTACACTCTGTGGATGATCAAGCGCGTGGTCTTCGGCGAAGTTGCCAATGACAATGTTGCCGCGCTCAGCGATATCGGCAAACGCGAGTTTCTGTTTCTGGCGTTACTGGCACTGGCGGTACTGGGCCTTGGGCTCTGGCCGGACCCGCTGGTTGAAGTCATGCATCCGACGATCGATAACCTGCTCAATCACATTGCGAATCCGAAAATATGACCTCCGAGTTCATACAGCCTGATTTAATGCCTGCGTTACCCGAGATGGTAATGCTCGCTATGACTTGCCTGGTGCTGGTAGTCGATCTGTTCCTGCCCCAGGAAAAGCGTGGATTTACGCTGCTGTTGTCGATAGCGACGCTCGCATTGGCCATCGCCGCGGTCATCGCGGTAGCGCCTGTCAGTGCCGTCAGCAGTTTCGGGGGTTCTTTTGTGCTCGACCAGTTGGCCGTGGTGCTCAAGATCGCTACCTGCGGGGTCACGATTCTGGTATTCGTCTATTCGCGTGATTATCTGACCGACAACAATATTTACAAGGGCGAATACTACGTGCTCGGATTATTTGCCACCCTCGGAATGATGGTAATGATTTCCGCGCATTCCTTCCTGCTGGTCTACCTCGGGCTCGAATTATTGTCGTTATCGCTTTATGCAATGATCGCGTTTAATCGTAACTCGTTGAGCGCCTCGGAAGCAGCGATGAAGTATTTCGTGCTGGGTGCGATGGCGTCGGGCCTGCTGTTATATGGCATTTCCATATTTTATGGCATCACGGGGACTCTCGATCTCAACCAGCTCTCGGCAGCGGTTACCAGTCAGTCAGGCCAGCACCCGATTGCTCTCGGCTTCGCGTTGACATTTATCGTGGTCGGACTCTGTTTCAAGCTGGGTGCCGTGCCTTTCCATATGTGGCTACCCGATGTTTACCAGGGATCGCCGACCTCGGTTACGCTGTTCATCGGTACCGCACCCAAGATAGCCGGTTTTGCGATGGCGATTCGCCTGCTGGTCGATGGCCTGGGTGATTTACAGGTGGACTGGTCGCAAATGCTGACCGCGCTTGCGATAGCCTCGATGGCCCTGGGCAATATCATTGCGATCGCACAAACCAACTTTAAACGCATGCTGGCTTATTCAACCATTTCCCATGTCGGCTTTATCCTGCTGGGCCTTTTGTCGACGACCGCTAACGGATACGCCTCGGCAATGTTTTACACCATTACCTACACGATTACCGCTTCGGTTGCATTCGGCGTGCTACTGGTGTTGAACCGTAAAGGCTGCGAGGCCGAGAATATCAGCGACCTGTCCGGTCTGAACGATGGCAATCCCTGGTATGCAGCGTTACTTGCTATTGCCATGTTTTCAATGGCCGGAGTGCCGCCAACGGTTGGCTTCTATGCAAAGCTCACCGTGCTGCAGGCGGTAATCCAGGTTGATCTGCTTTGGCTGGCGGTAGTCGCCGTGCTGTTCTCGGTGATAGGGTTGTTCTACTACCTGCGGGTGATCAAGGTGATGTATTTCGACAAACCGGCAGCCGAGCAAACCACCACGATCAAGGAAGCGCTGGATGTAAAGGTGCTGCTCAGTGCGAACAGCCTGAGCCTGATCCTGCTCGGTGTATTCCCGTCTTCATTGATGGCTTATTGTATCCTCGCATTTAGTTAGTAACTAACCAATACTAACCCTTGTAAATTGCGTTCAACATAGCTATTATTCTGCGCCTCTGATGCGGGGTGGAGCAGCTTGGTAGCTCGTCGGGCTCATAACCCGAAGGTCGTAGGTTCAAATCCTGCCCCCGCTACCAACTTTCCCGGTATCGGAGACGAACTGGCAGGATTAAAGGTCGCCGACCTTCGTGGCCCGATTAAATTCCTCCTCGTTACCGGCTTTACGCTGGTGAAAGTTCGGAGATTTATTTAACTGACTACGGTGGATTCTGGTTCTACGGCAGTCAGCAGTCAGTTAAAAGGCCCTTATGGGCCTTTTTTATTGGTTTTCCGGAGGCAAATCGGTGCGGGACTTTAGCAAGCTTTTCGAGCCGGTAGTCGAGTCGATGGGTTACGAGCTAGTCGGTGTCGAGTTTCTCGGCGCAGGCGGTCACGGTACGCTGCGGGTCTATATCGATCGCGACAGCGGCGTGAGCCTCGATGATTGCGCGGCGATCAGCCACCAGATCAGCGGCATCCTGGATGTCGAGGAACCGATCAAACAGGCCTATGACCTGGAGATTTCATCCCCCGGTATTGATCGGCCATTGTTCAAGCTGGCGGATTTTGAACGGTTTGCCGGAAAGACAGCCCGTATCAAGCTTGCTGTAGGCCTGCTGGGTCGTAAGAATTTCAAGGGTAAGTTACAGGGAGTTACTGACTCGAAGCTGGTAGCAATAGAGGTAGACGGAGAAATGTTCGATCTGCCTTATGCCGATATCGCCAAGGCGAATCTGGTTGCAGATTTTTAAAACGAAGAAAGTTGAATGGCCTGTGGGGCATTTGAACTGTGAACAAATTAAGAGTAATGACGATGGACAATAAAGAAATCCTGTTAGTCGCAGATACCGTTTCCAACGAAAAGGGAGTGGATCGTGAAATTATTTTTGAGGCGATCGAGGCTGCTCTCGCATCGGCTACGCGTAAGAAGCATCAGCAGGATATAGAGGTGCGGGTCGATATCGATCGCGCAACCGGTGATTACGACACCTTTCGTCGTTGGGAAGTAGTCGAACCGGGTGAAAACGGGGGCCTCGAAGAACCACTGCACCAGATCACCCTCGAGGCTGCGCAGATCGATGAGCCCGATATACAGCTTGGCGATTTTGTCGAAGAGCAGATCGAGTCGGTCGAGTTTGGACGTATCGCTGCGCAGACTGCCAAGCAGGTCATCGTGCAGAAGGTGCGCGAAGCCGAGCGTCGTAAAGTAATCGATGCCTATAGCGATCGCGAAGGTTCGCTGGTCATGGGGCAGGTTAAACGCGTCGAGCGCGGTAATGTGTATGTTGATCTGGGTGATAATGCAGAGGGTTTTATCCCACGTGAAGAAATGATTCCCCGCGAATCGGTGCGTCCTGGCGATCGCGTTCGCGGCTACCTTTATAAAATTGCGTCCGAGGTACGCGGCCCGCAGTTATTCATCAGCCGTACCGCCCCCGAGTTTCTGGTCGAACTGTTTAAACTGGAGGTTCCGGAAGTAGGGCAGGACTTGATCGAAATTATTTCCGCCGCGCGCGACCCCGGAATGCGCGCCAAGATTGCGGTAAAGAGCAACGATCCACGTATGGACCCGGTAGGTGCCTGCGTAGGTATGCGTGGTTCAAGGGTGCAGTCGGTTTCCAATGAACTGGCGGGTGAACGGGTTGATATCATACTTTGGGATGACAACCCGGCGCAGTTCGCGGTAAACGCGATGTCGCCAGCAGAAGTGACCTCGATCGTAATCGATGAAGAAGCTAATTCAATGGATATCGCGGTACCGGAAGACAAGCTTTCCCAGGCGATTGGTCGCGGCGGTCAGAATATCAAACTCGCCAGCCAGTTAACCGGGTGGACACTGAATGTTATGGATGAGTCGGCGGCTGAAGAAAAGTCGGAAGGCGAGTCTCGTCAACTGGTCGAAAACTTTATGACTCAACTCGATGTCGATGAAGAAGTCGCGATCATCCTGGTGCAGGAAGGTCTGACCACCATCGATGAAGTGGCTTACATCCCTGAATCGGAGCTCACCGAGATCGAAGAATTCGACGAAGAAATTGTGCAGGAACTACGCGGACGGGCACGTGATGCCTTGCTGACCATGGCGATCGCGCGTGAAGAGACCGCTGAGGCCGGAGAGCCGCAGGATGATTTGCTCAACATGGAATTCATGACCGGCGAACTCGCGCAAAAGCTTTCGCGACTGGGTATTTGCACCATGGAAGATCTCGCCGAGCAGTCTACCGATGAGCTGGTGGAAGTCGAAGGCATCGATACCGAGTTTGCGGGTAAATTGATTATGAAAGCCCGCGAGCCCTGGTTCACCGAGGCGGAAACCGAGTAGGTTTGCAAGTCAGCTGCGGACAAAATAAGCAAGTGGAAAGATAATCATGGCACATGTAACAGCGAAACAACTTTCGGAAGTAATCGGCGTCAGCATTGACAAATTACTGGATCAGCTTAAAGCTGCCGGGGTTGAAGTCAAAGGTGCGGACGACCCGATTTCTGACGAAGACAAGATGAAGTTGCTGGAGTCGCTGCGCAGCAGCCACGGCAAAGAAGATGCCACCGGACCGAAAAAAATAACGCTGCGTCGCAAGAGTAAAAGCGAACTCAGGGTTGCCGGTACCTCGGGACGCAATACCACCACCAAGACAATTAACGTTGAGGTACGTAAAAAACGTACCTATGTTCGTCGTGCCGATGTCGAAGCCGAGGAAACCAGGCAAGAGGAACAGGCCGAGGCCGAAGCCGAAGAGCGCAGCAAAGCGTTGCAGCAACAGGCAGAGGAAGAGGTCAGACAGGTCGAGGAAGCCGCCAATCAGCAGGCCGAGGCTGCCAGGCTGGCCCAGGAAGAGGCTATTCGAGCCGAAGCCGAAAAGAAGGCATATGCAAAGAGCCTGCAGGAAGTCGAGGCTGCGCAAAAAGCAATCGAGCAGCAGCGTGCCGAAGCAGAGGCTGCCAGGGCGGCTGAAGAAGCAGCGCGTCTGGCGCTTGAAGCAGCAGCCGCGGCCAGTGCAGCAGCGGCAACCGCCGACAAACCCGGCAAGCATGGCAAGCATGATGACAAGGGTACGCGTTACGGACGCAAGGAATTGCATGTCAAGGAATCTGCGCATCAGCCGAATCGAAAGCAGAAATTCAAGAAGGGACAGAGGCAGGTACACGACATTAAAAACCTGCATGGTTTTGAAAAACCGACTGCTCCCGTGGTACGAAACGTAGAAATTCCCGAAGCGATAACGGTTGCTGATCTCGCGCAACGCGTCGCTATAAAGGCCGGTGATGTAATCAAGGTGCTGATGCAAATGGGCACCATGGCGACGATCAACGAAGTGCTCGATCATGATACCGCGACACTGGTGGTCGAAGAGCTGGGGCACAATGTCGTCGCCGCCGCCAGCGATGATGACTTCGAAAAAGAATTACAGGTTAGCGCCGAACAAGAGGGCGAAGACAAGGTAACGCGTCCTCCGGTGGTTACCATCATGGGGCATGTTGATCATGGTAAAACCTCGTTACTGGATTACATTCGTAAATCGCGAGTCACCTCGGGCGAAGCGGGCGGAATCACCCAGCACATCGGTGCATACCATGTCGAAACTGACAAGGGGATCATTACATTCCTCGATACCCCGGGCCATGCCGCGTTCTCAGCGATGCGTGCTCGCGGTGCCCAGGCGACCGATATAGTGGTGCTGGTTGTCGCGGCTGACGATGGAGCGATGCCACAGACCAAGGAAGCTGTTGAACACGCCCGTGCTGCCGGCGTCCCGATGGTCGTTGCGGTTAACAAGATTGATAAAGAGAATGCCGATCCCGATAGAGTGAAAAATGACCTCGCCGCGCTCGAAGTTATCCCGGAAGAGTGGGGTGGTGAGAATATTTTCGTCAATGTTTCTGCAATCACTGGTGAAGGTGTCGATGCCTTGCTGGACGCTATTCTGCTGCAGGCCGAAATTCTCGAACTCGAAGCAGTCGACAAGGGAAATGCCAAGGGGATCGTGGTTGAAGCCACACTCGATAAGGGTCGTGGGCCGGTCGCTACCGTACTGGTGCAGTCTGGATTGTTGAAGCAGGGGCAGTTACTGCTTGCCGGAACCCAGTTTGGACGAGTTCGCGCGATGTATGACGAGTCGTCTAACAGCGTTAAATCTGCGGGACCGTCGATGCCAGCGGTCGTACTTGGCCTGTCGGGTGTACCGAATGCTGGCGACGAGGTGTTCGTCGTCGAAAATGAGCGTAAAGCGAAGGAATTTGCCGAGACTCGAGAAGCCAGGATCAGGGAAAACAAACTCTCCGACCAGCAAAAAGCGAAACTGCAGGGCATGTTCGATGCAATGGCTGAAGGCGAAGTCGCGGAAATCAACATTCTGATTAAAGCCGATGTTCAGGGTAGTTCGGAAGCAATTCGCGAATCGCTGGAAAAGCTCTCTACCGATGAAGTACGCGCCAAGCTGGTTTCGACCGGAGTCGGTGGTATCAACGAATCCGACATAAATCTGGCCGCTGCGTCGGATGCAATTGTGATTGGATTTAACGTGCGTGCCGATGCAGCCGCGAAACGCGTTGCAGGGGATCATGGGATCGAAATTCGTTACTACAGTGTTATTTATGACATTATCGACGATATTAAAGCGGTGATGTCGGGCATGTTGTCCCCCGATCAGCAGGAAAAAATTATTGGTCTGGCTGAGGTCAAGGATGTATTCCGCTCGCCCAAGTTCGGTGATGTTGCCGGCTCGATAGTGGTCGAGGGTGTAGTGCGTAAAGGTCAGCCGATTCGTGTTCTGCGTGACAATGTGGTCATTTATGAAGGTGAACTTGAGTCACTGCGGCGCTTCAAAGATGCCGTCGAAGAAGTGCGCATGGGGACCGAGTGTGGTATCGCAGTGAAGAACTACAATGACGTAAAACCAGGCGATCAGATCGAAGTGTTTGAACGCATCGAAGTAGCGCGCAGTCTCGACTGAGAAAGCCGGGATGCCGAAAGAATACCCACGCAGCGACCGTTTAGCATCGCAGATTCAGCGTGCACTGGCCAGCCTTGTGCAAAGTGGTTTAAAGGATCCGCGCCTGACCATGCCGAGCATACTGGAAGTTCAGGTGAGCAAGGACCTGTCCCATGCACGAGTCTTTTTCAGCGTGTTGGACGCAGCGGATGCGGCTGACTGCCTGCAGGCTTTAAATCGAGCTAGCGGTTTCCTGCAGCGTGAGATCGGCAAGAGTCTCAAAACCCGCATTACGCCCAAGCTCAGTTTTGTCTATGACGACACCGATATACGTGGGCGTGAGTTATCAGACCTGATTGACTCGGCGGTTGCCAACGACAAGGTCAAAGCCAACCAGTAATGGGCAACCGGGGCAGATCCAGGGACTATCGTGATGTCGACGGTATCCTGATTCTGGATAAACCGATTGGTTGCAGTTCAAATCAGGCCCTGCAGCAGGTGCGTAAACTCTACCAGGCACGCAAGGCGGGTCACTGCGGCAGCCTGGATCCGTTGGCTAGCGGTGTCCTGCCGGTCTGTCTGGGTGAGGCCACCAAATTTTCCAGTTATTTGCTCGGTGCCAACAAGACTTATCGCGCCACCTGCCGGCTAGGCGAGACCACGACAACCGGTGATGCTGAAGGCGAAGTCCTGGAGTGCAGACCAGTACAGGTTGATAAAACGCAAATCAGTCAGTGTTTTGCGCAATTCGTCGGTGAGATTGAGCAGATTCCACCCATGTACTCGGCGCTTAAACATCAGGGAAAACCCCTCTATCAACTGGCTCGCGAGGGTAAGGAGGTTGAGAGAAAACCCCGCCAGGTAACGATATACCGCCTGGAACTGCTATCTTTTTCGGCCGACTGTCTATCGTTCGAAGTCTCCTGCTCCAAAGGCACCTATATCAGAACCCTGGCCGAAGACATCGGTGCCTTGCTGGGATGCGGAGCACACCTTACAGCACTGCGTCGCACGACGGTCGACGCCTTTGTTGAACAGGATGCGGTTACGCTTGAGCAATTACAGTTGCTGGAGCAACAGGGCAGGCACCAGCTGGACGATATATTGTTGCCCGTAACAACCGCATTAACACAGTTTCCCGAGCTGACATTGAACGCTTCATCCAGCCTCGAGATTTGCCAGGGAAAACGGATTCACCTGGGCGCATCCGGGCTGGTTGGACTATGCCGGCTGATGACCGATGAGGGTCGTTTTATCGGCCTGGGTAAGGTTGATCCAGATGGCGAATTGGCGGCAAAAAGATTAATGAATACAGCAAGATAGTGTTAATCGGGAAGGTGCCCGACAATTACGCGGATTATTCCGGTGAAAGTTCTTGTTACCGCCTGCCCAGATAGGTAGAATACCAGCCTTTTTCGGGCCTACAGAGGTTTATCCATGTCAATGTCAGCTGAACAGAAGGCTGCAATTATCGGCGACTACCAGCAAGCCAAGGGTGATACCGGATCACCTGAAGTGCAGGTTGCGCTATTGTCGCATCAGATCGGTCATTTGACTGAACATTTCAAGAAGCATATTCATGATCATCATTCGCGTCGCGGATTGTTGAAGATGGTCAACCAGCGTCGCAATTTACTGGATTATCTGAAATCCAAGAATCAGCAGCGTTACAAAGATTTGATAGCAAAGCTCGGATTGCGTCGTTAACAGGTGAGATAATAGTGAATCCAATTAAAAAGACATTTCAGTATGGTGCCCACGAAGTTACGCTGGAAACCGGAGAAATAGCTCGCCAGGCCGGCGGCGCTGTATTTGTATCCATGGCCGACACGGTGGTAATGGTTACCGTGGTCGGATCGAGAACTGCCGATCCAGGTCGGGGCTTCTTTCCATTGACTGTCGACTACCAGGAAAAGACTTATGCCGCGGGCAAAATTCCGGGTGGATTCTTCAAGCGTGAAGGTCGTCCCAACGAGAAAGAAACGCTGACCTGCCGTCTGATCGATCGACCCATTCGCCCGCTTTTCCCCAAGGGCTTCATGAATGAAGTACAGGTCGTGGCGAACGTCGTTTCGAGCAACCCTGAAGTAGATGCCGACATCCTGGCCTTACTCGGCACATCGGCAGCGCTGACGATATCCGGTATTCCATTTAACGGCCCGATCGGCGCGGCTCGCGTCGGCTACGTGGATGGGGACTATGTCCTCAATCCAACCGCAAGTCAGCTAGTCGAATCAGATCTGAATCTGGTTGTTGCAGGCACCAAAAATGCCGTGTTAATGGTTGAATCGGAAGCAAATTGCCTGTCCGAATCAGTAATGCTGGGCTCAGTGGTATTTGGCCATGAGCAAATGCAGAATGCGATCCAGGCAATCGAAGAATTTGCCGCTGAAACGCAGGTCGAAAACTGGGAATGGCAAGCTCCGGAAACCGATGAAACGCTGCTGCAAAAAGTGGCAGCGCAGGGCGAGGCAGCGATTACGCAGGCCTATGCAATTGCCGACAAGATGGAGCGTCAGAACAAGCTGGGTGGTATACGCGATGATATCGTCGCAGCGTTGGTGAGCGATGCGGATGATTCCCCGGCAGAAGGCGATGTGCGCACCGCCATCGGCAAGCTCGAAAAGTCCCTGGTACGAGGACGTATCATTGCGGGTGAACCACGTATCGACGGACGCGATACCGCAACCGTACGCCCGATTATAATTCGCACCGGCGTACTGCCCCGCACCCATGGCTCGGCTCTGTTTACGCGTGGCGAAACCCAGGCTCTGGTGGTTACTACCCTGGGCACCGGACGCGATGCCCAGCTGATCGATGCGATCGAAGGTACCTACAAAGAAAACTTCATGATGCATTACAATTTCCCACCATCGAGTGTCGGTGAAACAGGACGGGTTGGTACGCCCAAACGTCGTGAGATTGGACATGGCCGCCTTGCCAAGCGCGGCGTGCTGGCAGTAATGCCGAACCTCGATGATTTCCCGTATGTTATTCGAGTCGTATCGGAGATTACCGAATCGAACGGTTCCTCTTCGATGGCCAGTGTCTGTGGTGCCAGTCTTGCACTAATGGACGCGGGTGTACCGTTAAAGGCACCAGTTGCCGGTATCGCGATGGGCCTGATCAAGGAAGGTGACGATTTCGCAGTGCTATCCGATATTCTCGGTGATGAAGATCATCTGGGTGATATGGATTTCAAGGTTGCCGGATCCACCGAAGGTATTACCGCATTGCAAATGGATATCAAGATCGATGGAATTACTACCGAGATCATGCAAAAGGCACTGGATCAGGCCAAGGATGGACGTATACATATTCTTGGTGAGATGGCGAAGGTCCTTACCGAGGGCCGTGCCGAAATGTCCGAGTACGCACCGCGTTTGATAACCTTCAAAATCAATCCTGAAAAGATTCGAGATGTCATCGGCAAGGGCGGTGCAACTATCCGTTCTATTACCGAGGAAACCGGAGCCACTATCGAGGTTGACGATGATGGCATGGTGAAAATTGCATCGGTAGAGAAAGCTGCAGGTGAAGAAGCAAGACGCCGCGTTGAACAGGTTACCGCCGATGTTGAAGTCGGGGTGATTTACGAAGGTAAGGTTGCCAAGATCATGGACTTTGGCGCTTTCGTCAACATTCTGCCTGGCAAGGATGGCCTCGTGCATATCTCCCAGATTTCTGACGAACGTGTCGAAAATGTGAGTGACAAGCTGTCGGAAGGTGACGTGGTCAAGGTAAAGGTTCTTGAGATAGACCGTCAGGGTCGTATTCGCCTGAGCATGAAGGCGGTTGCCGAGGACGAGGCTGCTACAGCCTAGCGCGGAAGCGAAGTCAAGCGTTAGAAGAGGGGGAACCACCAGGGTTCCCCTTTTTTATGCCCACAGCAAATCGTAATCAATTAATTTAACGGGGTTTATAAACTCATAGTGTCGATGAACAATGCTGCAACTATAGTGGTCGACGCTTAGTGCTCTTGCCAAGACGCCAAGCGCGCGAAGCAAAAATGGGGAAGGCTTCGCAGCCTGAACAACCCGAGCAATCCTTTGCGTCTTCGCGCCTTTGCGAGAGTTACATTGACACCATGTGTCCAGGTGTTTTTTTAAGAGGCTTAATTCATCAGCTTACAGTAGCTTGAAAAGAGTACCGCAGTAGGGGCATCTGGCCTCGCCACCATTTTCCTCTACCGGGATGTAAACCCGCGGATGCGAATTCCACAGGCTGGCACCGGATGTCGGGCAATGGATTGGCAGGTCATCAGGTTTGACCTCAATTGCAGTCTTCGCGTTGGGTGTGGAGTAGGCTTGCTGATCGGATGCCGTATCGGGATTAACCATGGGGTCTCTACTTTATGTAAGTTAGAAGGTCGAGATAATTTTCGTTGCGCCCATGCACCAGGTCGAAGTAATCGGATTGCAGGCGTTCGGTAATCGGTCCGCGTGAACCACTGCCGACAGGGCGATTATCCAGCTCCGCTATGGGTGTAACTTCGGCCGCGGTTCCGGTAAAAAAGGCCTCGTCGGCAATATAAATTTCGTCCCGGGTAAAACGTCGCTCGATGATTTGCAGTCCCTGGTCTGCGGCCAGCTTGAAGATTGTCTTGCGCGTGATACCGTTGAGGGCCGTGGTTGTCTCGGGCGTATATATGACGCCATCCCTGACCACGAAAATATTCTCCCCGCTGCCCTCGGCGACGTAGCCCTCCGGATCCAGCAGTAAGGCTTCGTCGTAGCCGTCCTTGAGGGCTTCGCCGAGCGCTACCATTGAATTAATATACTGTCCGTTGGCCTTGGCTTTGGTCATCGCGATATTGGGATGATGTCGAGTGTAGGAAGAAGTCTTGATGCGAATACCTTTTTCGAGTCCTTCCTGTCCAAGATAGGAACCCCATTCCCAGGCCGCGACAATACAATGTACGCTGAGATTGTCGGCGCGCAAGCCCATGCCTTCCGAGCCATAAAAGCACATTGGACGGATGTACGCACTGTCCAGGTTGTTATCGCGTACGGCGGCGATCTGGGCATCTATCAACTGATTTTTATTGTAGGGAATTGCCATGCCCAGCACCTTGCAGGAATCCAGTAAGCGCTTGGTATGGGCTTCCAGCGCGAATATCGCGGTCCCCTGTTCGGCGTGATAGGCGCGTACACCCTCGAAACAGCCCATGCCGTAGTGCAGGGTGTGCGTAAGCACATGCGTGGTCGCTTCCCGCCAGGGTACCATTTCACCGTCATACCAGATGAGGCCGTCGCGATCGGACATCGACATTCTTAATTCTCCAGGCCGAAACATTCGTTCCAGCAATCTACAACATGATTCATGTGTTCGGCAATTTCTGCGACATCAACTTCAGCGGATTGATTTTGCAGCGTGGATTCATGCAGCAACCGATGATAGGTTTGATAAATTTCAACCAGTTGCGATTGCGAAGCGGTAATCAGGTTTAACCGAAATAACTCGTTTAACAGGCTAATATTATCAGAATACAATTGTTCGGAGCCAATCTTATTTGCCAGCGCGAGCACCCAGTACTGTACCAGGAATTCGATATCGACCATGCCGCCTCTTGATTGTTTCAAATCTACACTATTACCCTCGGGAGGGCGCTTCGCCTGGTAAATTCGCGTGCGCATTTCGACAATATCCTTACGCAATTGCTGATCGTCCCGGGGCATTTGCAGAACCCGTTGGCGAACGCTGGCAAATGGCTCCAGCAACATTGGACTGCCGGCTACCAGTCGGGCTCTGACCAGGGCCTGATGTTCCCAGGTCCAGGCTTTTTCCAGCTGATAGCGCCGGTAAGTCTGGATTGAAGAAACCAGCAAGCCGGACGCTCCCTCGGGTCGCAGTCGTGAGTCGATTTCGTAAAGTTTTCCCGAGGCGGTCAGCACACTGGTCATGGAGATTATCTTTTGCGCCAGCCGAGCGAAAAAAACCGAGTTCTCGATACTTTTGTCTCCACTGGTATGCTGATGCTCTCCGCCGGAGTCATGCAGAAAGATGACATCGAGGTCGGACTGGTAATGCATTTCGTAGCCACCGAGTTTACCGTAGCCGATAATCGCAAAGTTAGCTGCACGCCGGACGCCCTCCTCGACACACTCAGGAGTGCCATATTGTGCTTGCAGCGTCTTGCTGGCGAGGTGGTAAACCGCTTCCAGCACTACTTCAGCGAGGTCGCAGAGATAGCGGCTGACCTGGCTGGCATCAATTTCCTGGGCCAGTTCGGCACTGGCAATTACCAGGGTCTGCTCGCGTTTGAACAAACGCAGACTATCCAGCTCGAGTTCCGTATCGCCTTCGATGTTGGCAAGTTGCTGCTGCAGACGCTGGTGCAGGACCGATTTGTCGAAACGCTTTTCATCACCGCTATGAATAAGGTTTTCGAGTAGCATCGGGTACTGTGAGACTTCGCCGGCGATCCATGCGCTCTTGGCAAAAAGGGAGGCAAGCTTTTCCAGTAAGGGCTGGTTCTGAAACAGTAGCTCGAAATAGACGCTGCGCCCGGCGATGGCGGAGAACAGGCGCATAAATCGGTCAAACAACTCTCCCGGCTGATCGCTGTAGCGGATAGTTTCGAGCAATCCCGGTAGCAGGGTAGTAAAGCGCTGCCTCGCCCGGGCCGACATGTAGCTCCATGATTTTGATTGCAGAAACCG
>CALDDP010000096.1 GCA_937936805.1 uncultured Gammaproteobacteria bacterium
ATCTATAGAATAGCGGCTCTTTTGCGGGAATAGCTCAGCTGGTAGAGCACAACCTTGCCAAGGTTGGGGTCGCGAGTTCGAATCTCGTTTCCCGCTCCAGTTTTCATGCCTCGATTCGATCGGGGCTTTTTTTGGCCATCAGCAATAAATCAAGTAAGATGGCCCGGGTTCAGAAAACCTTGTTATCGCCTTCCCTGGCTGGGTGGCAGAGTGGTCATGCAGCGGCCTGCAAAGCCGTGTACGGCGGTTCGATTCCGCCCTCAGCCTCCAAATATCTGGAAAAGCCGGTTACGGATGGCATCGAGGTAGAAAGAAGTTGATTGAGTTTCTTCGATCTCCTTAGTTTCATATTTTGACTGGCCTGGAATCCTGCCCGGATGGCGAAATTGGTAGACGCAAGGGACTTAAAATCCCTCGGTGGAAACACCGTGCCGGTTCGACTCCGGCTCCGGGCACCATTTATAATCAATGACTTATAGCCAATACTTAATCCTATGTATTATACGTGGGCTGGGTCGATTCCAGACGCCGACTCATTCAGACTGAGCATCTGAATCCTTAACTGCAGACCCTCGAGAAATCCTTGCCGGAGACAATCTTCGGCCATCAACGGACTCCCACCTTTAGTTCGAGTTACTAAATAGCTTACTTGGGCGCTGTGGCTTTTTGGACTGACTTCATAGCTATATATTTGATGTGGGTCAAACCCATCAATGCCCTAAAAGCTATGATCATTGCATGTTTAGATGTAAAACCGGCAAGTTGACAAGAGAGGTGAACGATGTCTCACGACAAAGGCAAAACAGCAGAAGAACTGGGAGGTGAACTTGACTCTGCAGAGTCGCAACTGGCCAGGTTGCGCGATGAGATCAGGGTCTCCGAAAGCGACGCGATGCGCAAGGCTCATGAGCAGGTGGTGGAAGCGGAGATTCATTTAGAGGCTGCTCGCGCCCGCTATACCGACATTCAATACGCAGGCCGCGTCGGTGACAACGAGGCCGAGCGCAATCTGCGCAAGGCTTATAATGATATGTCGGAAGCCATCAGATCCGCGCTTCGATATATCGGTTAAGAACCCGGCTTACCGGCAGGAAATATACGTCCGGCGCTGTTTTCCATCGCGGTCTCAGCGAAGCTCGTGGTGGTGAGATCGCTCTCAAAATTTCGTTCAGTCGAGGGTAACGGGCAGGGTTCTTCTGACCAAATATCTTCGATAATCGCTGATCAATGCCGGATAACAGCTTCGGATCGATTTTCGCCGCTGACTTAACGAATTTAAGCATCAGTTTCTTCGATAGCGGACTTCCATCCAGTTCCGGTGGGAAGCAATCTCCGGCCAACAGCAGTCACTCGCGGGGTGGTGCATAAGCGACTCGGAAGTGTCCACAGCTGATACTATCTATCGATTTCAGTAACGCCTCGCCATCCAAAAAGTGTCCGACCAGTAGGGATTTTCGAGCCTGGAGATCATCACTCCCCGACTTGAGGAGGCATGCATGAATTTGCCATTGTTAAGGTAAATTCCGACGTGGTTGGTTTTCCATCCGGTTTTGAAAAATACCAGGTCGCCCGGCTGCATCTGCCGGAGACTGACTTCGCTTCCCGATTTGGCCAATAGTTCGGTGGAGCGCGGTATGGTTCGCCTGAGCTTTTGTTTATAGGTCAGGTGGACGTAACCCGAGCAATCGACACCATTTTTTGACAGGCCGCCCTCCCGGTAGCGCACACCTCGCCAGTTATTGTATTGGTCATATAGCAAGGTGACGATTTGCGGATTGGTAGTCGAGGTTTCCGCCGGTAGCGGCACGGTGCCATTGCTGGCACAGCCGATCAGGGCAATTTGCAGCATCACTACCAGTATTAGTTTTCGAATAATCACTCTGCTCAAACGGGACAATTGCTTTTTTGCTTATAGCTATTTATAGCAAATATTGAAACTCAGCCGTGAAAATTTATTCCCTGCGAGAGTCTGTTTTCTCGAATGCTGATGTTCGTAAGCGATTCACAGGTTTCGTTCTTCGGCCAACTGCAGTCATTGCGAGGAGCGAAGCGACGAAGCAATCTCCCGCTTTTGGCACGGCATTACAAGATTACTTCGCTGCGCTCGCAATGACGTGGTTGGGTCGCAGATCGCCGCTGACTAATCAAGTTTGAGGGGCAGATTTCTCGTAAGCGGACTCCCAGATGGCTGGGCTAGGAGGCAAATCTCGGCCCATAGCTGCCGCCCGGAATCCTCGGTCGGATGTGGATTGCGGCATGGCTTTTGATTCGTTAGCCATTCGATTTCTAATATCTAGAAACTCTGTATGGTATATAGTGCCTGAGCGGTTGGAAAGAGTTCCTGATGTTTGACGATTTATTGATTCTTCTGGTGCTTTCGGTATTCAGCGTTTCGCTGTTCAGACGAGTAAACATACCCACTGTGCTGGGGTACCTGCTGGTGGGCATATTCGCCGGCGAACACGCGTTCGGCTGGCTGCACGACTCGCATGGATTAGAGCAGATCGCCGAAATGGGCCTGGTTTTCCTGCTGTTTACGATCGGACTAGAGGTTTCGATAACGCGCCTGATCGCGATGCGCAATATTGTCTTCGGCATCGGTGTCGTGCAGGTCGTGGTATCGACGCTGAGCACCATCGGGGTGGGCCTTTATTTCGGCCTGACCTGGCAAGCCTCATTTGCAGTTGGTGGCGCCATGGCGATATCTTCGACGGCGATTGTTACCAAGCTGCTGACCCAGCAGTACGAGCTACATCTGCCCCACGGCAATATTTCACTGGGGGTACTGCTGTTGCAGGATCTCGCGGTGGTGCCGTTCCTGGTGCTGATCCCGATCCTCGCATCACCGTCGGGAGGGTCGCTGCTGGTGCCGATCAGTCTGGCACTGGCCAAGGGCGCGCTCGCCTTTGCCGTCATCTACTATGCCGGCCAATACCTGATCCGACCAGCGGTGCGCCTCGTGGCATCGGCACATTCGAAGGAACTGTTTACGCTGTTTGTTCTGTTGGTCGCGCTGCTAGCGGCGTGGCTCACTTCCAAGCTTGGGCTGTCACTCGCCATGGGGGCGTTTCTCGCCGGTATGATGCTCGCCGAAACCGAGTTCCAGCACCACATTGAAAGGGAAATCCGTCCGTTTCGCGACGTTTTGCTGGGACTGTTTTTCATCATCGTAGGTGCGGAATTCGACTGGCAAATTTTCTTCACCGAAACACTCGAGGTCACTGTCATGACAATCGGTTTGATCGCCGGCAAGGGCATTGCGGTCGTGTTGATATCCATGTGGGCCGGATACGCCAGGGGCATTGCCATCCGTGCCGGTATTCTACTCGGGCAGGGCAGCGAGTTCGGTTTTGCGTTGCTCGCGGTTGCGATAATTTCTGGCTTGATCAGCCTCGAACTTAGCCAGCCGATTATCGCCGCGATCATTCTCAGCATGGTAATTTCGCCGATTCTGATACGACACAATGAAGCAATAGCGCTCCGTTTCGCACCCGCATATGCCGACAGCCTGGATAGACATGACACGAGTATCGGTAAAGCCTGCAAGGACCTGAGCGGCCATGTCGTCCTGTGCGGTTTCGGGCGTACCGGTCAAACTCTGGCGCATTTTTTGAAACGTCGGGATATACCGTTCGTCGCAATCGAAATCAGCAACGAAATTGTAAACGAAGCCCGCGAAGCTGGTGAACCGGTTTATCTCGGGGATGCCGCAAAAGAGGATACACTGCGCCTTACCGGCATCGCTAATGCCCGGGCCCTGGTGGTCACTTTCGCCGAAACGAAACCAGCACGACACATCACCCATCTGGCGAACGAAATGTCGCCGGATGTTCCGATCATTATTCGCACCCGTGACGATCGGCCACTGGAGCAGCTGCTGGAAAGTGGCGCCGACGAGGTCATTCCCGATACGGTAGAGTCGAGCATGATGCTTGCACGGCATACGCTGGCTGCGGTTGGTGAAAGCCGGGAATCGATCATCGATTTACTCGAGGAGGCACGTCAGGAAAACTACGCCACGATTCGGGCCTATTTCCATAAATCGGAGAGCGAGGGTGCTCGACCAGGAGGTAAACTCTACTTGCGCTCAGTCGAGATACTGGATAGTTATCATGGGGCAGGGCGCAGCATCGGCTCCCTGGGACGCCTGCAGATAGTCAGGGTGGTCGGTCTGCGGCGCGACGAGGCGACCACCAAAAATCCTGCGATGGACACCGTACTCAGGGTGGGAGACGTCCTTATCATCGAGGGCTACGCGAACGACATCCAGGCGGCTGAAATAGAAATTATGTCGGGACGCTAGATATTTACCGGATGATGTCGATGGGCTGTGACGCATGTGAATCAGAGCTTACAGGGATAATGAAAAGTAAAACGCCGGTGGAGGCCCTTCGATCGGCTTCTTTGTGTTTGTCCACCACGCTGGATTCAAACTAATATGGGCAGATTCTCTTATGTCGGTCATCGGTCGTAAATCGCCCCTGATTTAACGAGTTTGAGCGTCAGCTTTCTCCATGAGACTTGATCTGAATCAATACAAGACTGTCGAAATTGGGGTAAACATAACCTTCTCGATAAGAGGAATGTACCATCGACGTCGTCTTCAACAAGAGTCGTCAAAGGTGCGAGAAAAACGACGCATTTCTGACTCGCTTCTATGAGAACTTTCTCGCCGCCTCTCCACGAGTATCGGAAAAATTCGTCTCCACTGACTTCGAGAGACAAAAGGAAGCACTGCGATTATCTCTGCGTATGATGGTATTGGTCAGCGTTGGCGGCGATGCGGGGGACCTGTATCTCGAATATATCGCCAAGCGTCACGATCGCCATCATTTGAATATTGAGCCCGAGTTATACAGTTTTTGGCTCGAGGCTTTGATTGCTACAGTTCGTGAGTGTGACACGGAATTTGACTTGAGCGTTGAAAAAGCGTGGCGCTCCGTAATGGGCTTCGGTATCGAATACATGATCTCCCACTACTGAGACCCAATTTCCCATTGGTGGATTGCCGCCATTTATTACGCAGTGATCCTTGCCAATTTAAATCCGGACGTCTCAGTCGGATATCGCCACTGATTTAATGAGTTTAAGCGTCAGCTTTCTCATAAGCGGACCCTCACGAAACTATGCCAGGAGACAATCTTCGGCCAAGAACGGACCCACGTGTTTGTGAGTTCGTTGGTCTCTGATAGTCTTTCGCGCTAGTATCCGTTGGAGTCACCAGCGCCAAGAGGGCATCTTCAAATGGAAGACAAACTGCCGCGTAAACTCGCTGCTATCCTTTACGCGGATGTTGCCGACTACACTCGCCTTACTGGTGAGGATGAGGACGCCACCCATCGACGCCTCAGCGAATACCTTGATTTGGTTAGCAATTCGATTGGTCATCACCAGGGAAAGGTCGTTCACTATGCAGGTGATGCCGTTCTGGCAGACTTCAGTACTGTAACTAACGCTCTCGAATGCGCCACCTCGATTCAAAACGATCTTTCGAATCGAAACCAGGATTTACCCGATGAGCGCAAGATTCAGTTTCGTATCGGCATCAATCTTGGGGAGGTTATTGTAGATCGGAATGACATTTACGGTAACGATGTAAATGTTGCCGCACGCCTGGAGAGTCTGGCTGACGCCGGTGGAATTTGTATTTCGGACGCCGTCCGCACAGCCATCGGCAACAAACTTCCTATTGCTTACGAGTTCATGGGGGAACAGTTAGTAAAAAATATCAAGGACTCTATAAGAGCCTATCAGGTAAGACTTCACCCAGAACAGTCGCGGGAAGCGGCTCCCGAATTTCAAGAGTTCGATCTGCCAGACAAACCGTCAATCGCTGTTTTACCCTTTAGCAATATGAGTGGTGATCCGGAACAGGA
>CALDDP010000097.1 GCA_937936805.1 uncultured Gammaproteobacteria bacterium
CTGGCAGCGATCGAAACCCTGGTCACCGATGACGGCATACCCGGTGAAATGATCGAGCTTTGTCATCGGCACGATGTCGGTCTCGAAATCATCGCGCAGGATTTAGCCCGCGAACGATTGGCAGGCCACGCGTAAATGGCGATTGAACTGCGTAATGTTTCGCTCAGGGTTGGTGCTGAAACGCATATTTACGAAACCAGCCTGTCGCTGGAACCCGGACAATTCAACATTCTGCTCGGCACTACGCTAAGCGGCAAAACCTCGCTGATGCGTTTAATGGCCGGACTGGAAAAACCAAGTAGCGGCACGCTCTGGGCAAATGGCGAAGAAGTCACCGGAGTTGCGGTGCAAAAGCGCAGCGTCGCGATGGTTTACCAGGCCTTCATCAACTACCCGAGTTTCAGTGTCTACGACAACATCGCTTCGCCATTGAAGGTTGCCGGTTTAGCAAAAAAAGAAATTGACACCAGGGTGCGTAAGTTCGCCGACCTGCTGCAACTGACACCGATGCTCGAGCGCCTGCCCAATGAACTCTCCGGCGGACAGCAGCAGCGCACGGCGCTTGCGCGTGCACTGGTCAAAGGTGCCGATCTGGTGTTACTCGACGAGCCACTTGCCAACCTCGATTACAAGTTACGCGAGGAATTGCGCGACGAACTGCCAAAAATGTTCGCCGATACGGGCGCAACGGTCGTATATGCCACCAGTGAACCCCTCGAGGCGTTAATGCTGGGAGGCTATACCGCTACCCTCAACGAGGGGCGCGTAATTCAGTTTGGCAAGACTTCGACCATTTATCGACACCCGCAAAACCTCGAAAGCGCGCGCGTTTTTTCAGATCCACCGGTCAATATAGCCGCTATCGAGAAACGCGGTGGCAGCGCCCACCTGAGCGATTCGATTAGCTGGCGGGTTCCGCCGCAACTGGCCGCAATGCCCGATGGAAGTTACAAGATTGGGTTACGGCCGCATCATCTATCACCCGACGGCACAGGCGTAGAGGTCAAAGGCGAAGTTCAAATTGCCGAAATCAGCGGTTCTGAAAGTATTGTTCGCGTGATTGTCGAAGGTAATAACTGGGTTAGCGAAACGCATGGCATCCACAGTTACGAATTCGGCCAGAGCGCCAGTTTTTATTTTGATTCGAGTCGATGCCTGTATTTCGACGCCAACGGATTGTTGATCGAGACCGGGGTGTAGCATGTCACGAATCGAGTTCAAAGATGTCCGTCACGCCTACCCGCCTGCAGCCGGCCAGGCGCCGGTTTATGCCCTCAAGGAAGTCAGCCAGGTATGGGAAGATGGCGGCGCTTACGCCCTGCTCGGGCCTTCCGGCTGCGGCAAGACAACCCTGCTGAACATTATCTCCGGATTGCTGACACCCTCAGAGGGTTCGATCCTGTTCGACGGTCGCGAAGTCACGAATCTGCCAACCACCGAGCGACATATCGCACAGGTTTTCCAGTTCCCGGTGGTATACGACACGATGACCGTGTTCGATAACCTGGCGTTTCCGCTGCGCAATCGCGGCATGCCCGAACCTCGCGTCAGGGAAAGAGTGGTCGAGATAGCGGCAATGCTCGATCTGTCCGATCGACTGAAGCAGCGCGCCGCCGGACTGACGGCCGACGGCAAGCAGAAAATCTCGCTGGGTCGCGGACTGGTGCGTGAGGATGTCAACGCGATTCTGTTCGACGAACCGCTGACCGTAATCGACCCGCATCTGAAATGGCAACTGCGCTCGAAACTCAAGGAACTGCATCAACAGATTGGCGTCACCATGATCTACGTTACCCATGACCAGGTCGAAGCGCTGACTTTCGCCGACCAGGTCGTGGTCATGCATGATGGCGCCGTGGTTCAGGTTGGTAGCCCGATAGATCTCTTCAACGAGCCGAAGCATACCTTCGTCGGCTATTTTATCGGTTCACCCGGAATGAATATCCTGCCCTGCAGGCTCGAACAGGGACAACCCGTGTTTGCCAATAACCTGCTCTCCTCGAGTTATCCGGTCGATACCGATTTGAGCGGCAAGCTTGAAATCGGTATTCGGCCGGAATTTGTCAGCTTTTGCGATGATGGCATTCCGGTGGAGATACAAAAGGTAGAAGATCTCGGGCGTTACCAGGTGGTGACTGTCAAACACGAGGCTGAACAGATCAAAATGCTGGTCGGTGAAGACCAGGCGATACCGTCTTCAAGCCCGCATATTCAATTCGATCCCGGCAATCTTCGTATTTACCGTGACGATTGGGCGGTGGGGCCGGGCAATGCGTAAATCGACCAATCAAAGGGCCTGGTGGCTGGTAGCGCCGGTGCTGTTGCTGGTCGCATTCAACGCCTTCATCCCGTTGATGACAGTGGTCAACTATTCGCTGCAGGAAACCTTCGGTGACAACGTTTTTTTCTGGGAAGGCGTCAGCTGGTTCGAGAAAGTGCTCCGCTCCGAACGCTTCCATGATTCATTGCTGCGGCAATTACTGTTTACCGGCATGATTATCGTCATCGAAGTCCCGCTCGGTATCGCGGTCGCATTGTCGATGCCGCGCAAGGGACCCTGGGTATCGGTATGCCTGGTACTGATGGCACTACCATTGCTAATCCCGTGGAACGTGGTCGGGGCGATGTGGAACATTTTTGCGCTACCCGACATCGGTCTGCTCGGTTATTCGCTGAACTCGATGGGATTTGATTATGATTTCACCCAGCAGCCGGTTTCAGCCTGGATGACGACCGTGGTGATG
>CALDDP010000098.1 GCA_937936805.1 uncultured Gammaproteobacteria bacterium
CCGCCGGCGTCTGCAAGCAACTCGGCCGCCGCGTTAAGCGCGGTTTCCCAGTCAACCGTCTTGAGTTCGCCGTCGGTGCGCAACATCGGTTGCATTATGCGTCGCTCGGACTTGACCGCGGTGTAACTGAAGCGATCCCGGTCCGAGATCCAGGATTCATTGATCGAGTCGTTTTCACGCGGCACCACGCGAATAACATCGTGACCCCGGGTATGCACGTAGGTATTGGAGCCGATGCAATCGTGCGCGGACACCGCGGCATGCTGGGTCAGTTCCCAGGGGCGCGCGGTATAGCGCGAGGGTTTCGCAGTCAGTGCACCGACCGGGCAGACATCGATTACATTGCCGGACAGCTCGGAGACAATTGCCTTCTCGATATAGGTGCCGATCTCCACATTCTCGCCACGACCGGTGGCGCCGAGTTCCGGCATTCCGGCAATTTCATCGCCAAACCTCACGCAGCGCGTGCAGTGAATGCAGCGGGTGAAATCGGTTGCAATCAGGGGACCGATATTCTTGTCCATCACCACGCGTTTTTGCTCGGTATACTTTGACACACCGTCGCCAAATCCCATTGCGACATCCTGCAGCTCGCATTCGCCACCCTGATCACAGATCGGGCAATCCAGCGGATGATTAATAAGCAGGAACTCCATGGTTGATTTTTGCGCAGCCAGTGCCGAACTGGAGCGGGTTTGTACTACCATGCCATCCATGCACTGGGTAGCGCAGGCCGGCATCGGCTTGGGCGCGCGCTCGACTTCCACCAGGCACATACGGCAGTTGGCGGCAACCGAGAGACGCTTGTGGTAACAGAAACGCGGGATCACAATATTATTTTCGTCCGCCACATCGATCAACAGGCGCCCTGCCTGGGTTTCGATTTCCTGACCATTAATCGTGACTGTTATGTTGTCGCTCATCCTCTACCCGATCAGGCTGCGTTTTCAATGATCGAGCGCTTGTGCTCGATGTAGTATTCGAATTCATGACGAAAATGCTTGATGAAACTCCACACCGGCATTGCCGCAGCGTCACCCAGGGCACAGATCGTGCGTCCTTCGATCTTGTGCGAGACCTCTTCGAGCTGCTCGATATCTTCCGGACGGCCCTTGCCATCGACGATACGACACAACATACGATACAGCCAGCCGGTACCTTCCCTGCAGGGCGTACACTGACCACAGGATTCAGAGAAGTAAAAACGCGAAATCCGTCTTAGCGCGAGCACCATATCAGTAGATTCATCCATCACGATGACAGCACCCGAGCCCAGCATTGACCCGGCCTTGGAGATCGAATCATAGTCCATGGTGCAATCCATCATGATTTCCCCCGGCAACACCGGTACCGAGGATCCCCCCGGGATAACAGCTTTCAGCTTACGACCATCCTTAACACCACCTGCCATCTCCAGCAGGTCCCTGAACGGCGTGCCCATCGAAATTTCGAAGTTACCCGGCCGGTTCAGGTGACCCGACATGGAAAAGCATTTAACGCCACCGTTGTTGGGAATACCGAGGTCCGCGAACCATTGCGCGCCGTTGCGAATAATCGACGGCGCCGAAGCCAGCGACTCGGTGTTATTTATCGTCGTCGGCTTACCATAAAGCCCAAAGTTAGCTGGAAACGGGGGCTTGTAACGCGGCTGACCTTTTTTACCTTCGAGCGATTCCAGCAACGCGGTTTCTTCACCACAGATATAGGCGCCGGCGCCCAGTGTCGGATAAAGGTCAAAATCGATGCCGCTATCCAGTATATTCTTACCCAGGTAACCGGCCGCGTAGGCTTCTCGCACCGCGGCTTCGAAATGCTGTGCCGGTTCATCCATGAATTCACCACGCATATAGTTATACCCTACCGTGGCGCCGATCGCATAACCACAGATAACCATGCCTTCGACCAGCGCATGCGGATTAAAGCGCAGAATATCGCGATCCTTGCAGGTGCCCGGTTCCGATTCATCGGAATTGCAGACGATGTACTTTTGTCCCGGAGCGTTACGCGGCATAAAGCTCCATTTCAATCCAGTCGGAAAACCTGCCCCACCACGGCCACGCAGCCCGGAAGCCTTCATTTCCTCGATGACGTCTTCAGGCGTCATACCATCGACCAGAATTTTCTTTAATGCTTCATAACCCCCTACCTCAAAGTAGGTTTCCATCGACCATGGTTGGTCGAAATGGCGGGTTGCGTAGCAGACTTCGTTAGCCATCTCTACTCCAGCGCATCCAGGATTTCATCGACCTTTTCAGGGGTCAGATGCTCATGATAAACATGATCGACCTGCATCATCGGACCGCCGGCACAGGCGGCCAGGCATTCCTCTTCACATTTCAGATAAATGCGTCCATCCTCGGTGCTCTCGCCGATCTTGATGCCCAGTTTGTTTTCCACATGGTCAACGATGCTATCCGACCCCATCAACATGCAGGAAATATTGGTGCATATCGCCACGTTGTGCCGGGCTACCGGACGGGTTTCATACATCGAGTAAAACGAAGCTACTTCGTAAACCTGAATTGCCGGCAACTGCAGATACTCGGCCACCGCGTCCATCAGGTCGGTGGTCAGGTAACCCTGGTTCTGATGCTGTGCTGCGTTCAGGGCCTGTAACACCGCGGAGCGTTTGTGCTCGGCTGGAAAACGAGCCACCCAATGATCGATCTCGCCGCGCGTATGCTCGTTGAGCAAGTCGATTTTTGACCTGGTTTCGATTGCCATTATCTGTCGATCTCCCCGAACACGATATCCTGGGTACCGATAATCGCCACCACATCGGCCAGCATATGCCCCTGCGCCATTTCATTCATACTGGACAGGTGGGCAAATCCGGGCGCGCGAATCTTGACCCGATACGGCTTGTTAGCGCCGTCCGATATCAGATACACGCCAAATTCACCCTTGGGGTGTTCGATAGCCGTATAAACCTCGCCTTCCGGCAGCGTATAGCCCTCGGTAAAAAGCTTGAAGTGATGAATAAGGCCTTCCATGTCAGCCTTGAGTTCTTCGCGTCGCGGCGGCGCTACCTTGTGATTTTCGGTAATCACGATACCGGGATTGGCGCGCAACCAGTCGATACATTGCCCGATGATCCGGTTTGACTGACGCATTTCCTCGATACGCACCAGGTAACGATCATAACAATCGCCGTTGGTGCCTACCGGTATATCGAAATCCATGCGCTCGTACACTTCGTAGGGCTGCTTCTTGCGCAGGTCCCACTCGACGCCTGAGCCGCGCAGCATCGGGCCGGTGAAACCCAGTTGGTAAGCGCGTTCCTCAGATACCACACCGATGCCCACAGTGCGTTGCTTCCAGATCCGGTTATCGGTTAACAGGGTTTCGTATTCATCTATGTAGCCGGGGAAGCGGCGTATGAAATCTTCGGCGAAATCGAGCAAGCTGCCCTGCCGGTTTTGATTCAGATGATCGGCATCCTTTTGGCTGCGCCAACGATTCGACTGGTACTGGGGCATCGCCTCGGGCAGGTCACGGGCAACGCCACCGGGACGATAATAGGTCGCATGCATGCGCGCACCTGAAACTGCTTCATACATATCCATGAGATCTTCACGCTCGCGGAAAGCGTACAGAAACATGGTCATGGCGCCGACGTCCAGCGCGTGGGTACCGATCCACATCAGGTGATTGAGGATACGCGTAATTTCGTCGAACATGACACGGATATAACTTGCCCGCTCAGGGATATCAACACCGAGTAATTTTTCGATTGCGAGCACGTATCCATGTTCGTTACACATCATCGAAACGTAATCGAGGCGGTCCATGTAACCGATGGTCTGGTTATAGGGTTTGGTTTCGGCGAGTTTTTCGGTGGCACGATGCAACAGACCGATATGCGGATCGGCACGTTCGATTACCTCACCGTCCATTTCCAGCACCAGGCGCAACACCCCGTGCGCCGCAGGATGCTGGGGTCCGAAATTGAGGGTATAGTTCTTTATCTCAGGCATCGTCCTGGGCCTCGTCCTGTACATCCCCCAGGTAGCGGTGATCCTGTCGCTTTACCTTCGGCACCAGCACCCGCGGTTCGATCGATACCGGTTCGTATACGACACGTTCGCGTTCAGGGTCATAGCGCATTTCCACGTGCCCGACCATCGGGAAGTCCTTGCGAAAAGGATGCCCGACAAAGCCATAGTCAGTGAGGATGCGTCGCAGATCGGGATGATCGCTAAAAAGTATGCCGAACAAATCGAAGGCTTCTCGCTCATACCAGTTTGCCGAAGCCCAGATACCGGTGACAGTGGAAACCATCGGAAAATCGTTATCGGGGGCAAACACGCGCATGCGCAGGCGCTGGTTATGCGAGTAAGAGATCAACTGGTAAACCGCTGCGAAACGCCTGCCCTGGGTTGCCAGCGAATCGAGTTCGTCGCCAAACTGCAGCCGACCGGTGGTTGCAGACGCCGTTACGCCACGACTGAAACCGGCTCGACTGGCATCCTCGGTTTGCCATTCGTCTCGACCAAACTGCGAGTAGTCTACGCCGCATAAATCAACCAGTTGCTGGAACTTGAATTTGGCATCATCTCGCAGCTCGGTGGCGACATCGACCAGCTGCTCAGCCGCAACATCGATGCTGACTTCGTTATATTCAACGCTTACCGAGTCGATCCTGTCACCAAACGCTGCTCGCAGCGCGTCAGCCAGTTGCTGTTTGCGATTCGACATACTAGCGCGCTATCGTGTTGGTGCGTTTGATTTTGTTTTGCAACTGTATAATTCCGTACAGGAGCGCCTCGGCGGTGGGCGGACAGCCGGGTACATAAATATCTACCGGAACGACCCGGTCACAGCCACGAACCACGGCATAAGAATAGTGGTAGTAACCGCCACCGTTGGCACAGGAGCCCATCGATATTACCCAGCGTGGCTCTGCCATCTGATCGTAAACTTTGCGCAGGGCTGGCGCCATCTTGTTCACCAGCGTCCCGGCCACTATCATGACGTCCGACTGGCGTGGGCTGGGTCTGAAAATAATGCCGAATCGATCCAGGTCGTAGCGCGCTGCTCCGGCCTGCATCATTTCGACCGCGCAGCAGGCGAGCCCGAAGGTCATCGGCCACATCGAACCGGTGCGCGCCCAGTTAATCAATTTATCTGCAGTCGTGGTGACAATCCCCTGCTCGAATACACCTTCTATTCCCATTCGAGCGCTCCTTTTTTCCATTCGTAGATAAATCCGATGACCAGCACGGCGAGAAAAACGGCCATTGCCAGCAGGCCGAAAGTTCCGATCTGGTCGAGCACGATCGCCCACGGAAAAAGGAAGGCAATTTCAAGATCAAAAATGATAAACAGGATGGCGACCAGGTAGTAACGCACATCGAATTTCATGCGGCTGTCTTCGAAGGCCTCGAAACCACATTCATAGGGCGAATTCTTTTCTGCGTCGGGGCGGGAAGGCCCGAGAATTTTACCCAGAATAATAAAAACTGATCCCATCAGGAGCGTCACGCACATGAATATCAGGATCGGTAGATAATTACCTAACATGGTTCTGGTACTGTCCCCGGGAAAACTGGATTAAGTTGCGAGGCGCCAGTCTATTGTGGCGTCTATATGGTGTCAAGAATTCTACAAGCGACAGCATTATTCGTCTGAAAACAGCCAAAAAAAACCCCGCAAAGAGCAGGATTGAATGGGCTTTCGATAGATATCTTATCGACCCGATTTATTTCGGGTCGATACGAAAAAATATGGTGCCGATGGCCGGAGTCGAACCGGCACAGCTTTCGCCACTACCCCCTCAAGATAGCGTGTCTACCAATTCCACCACATCGGCATGATCCCGGCTTACTCGGCCGGGGGTAAATCTGACTCCTGCGACATGTCGCCCTCGGGCTCTGCAGGCGGCATTTCCTGGTTATCCTGCGCAGTTTCCACCCCGATTTCCTGGGAGGTAACACTGCCGGAAACACTGTCGGGCGCTTCTCGATTACTCGAAATATAGGCCAGCGACAGGCATACGACAAAAAACAGTATCGCAATTATCGTGGTTGCCCGGCTGAGAAAATTACCCGACCCTTTCGCGCCAAAGACGGTGGCCGAGGCCCCACTGCCAAACGCGGCACCCGCATCGGCACCCTTACCATGCTGCATCAGGATCAACACGATCAACGAGATCGACAATAAAACCTGTGCAACCAACAAAATACTATTGATGTTTTCCATAATATGTCCTAAACCGCCTGTGCGATGGTCAGAAAATCGTCGGCTTTCAACGATGCTCCACCGATCAACCCGCCATCGATATCTGCTTGCGACAACAGCTCCGCCGCGTTTGACGGATTCATACTGCCACCATATAAAATTTGTACCTTCTCGGCGACGTCGGCATTCAGCCGCGCCAGTTTGCCGCGTATAAACGCATGCACTTCCTGCGCCTGATCCGGGGTGGCAACTTTACCGGTGCCAATTGCCCAAACCGGCTCATAAGCAATAATCGCCTGGCCGAGACTGGCAATCCCACTCAGATTGATGACTGCATCAATCTGACGGGCAACGACATCCTCGGTTATACCCTGTTCACGCTCCTGCAGGGTCTCGCCGACACATAGAATCGGAATAATACCCGACGCTACCGCCATCGCACATCGTGCCGCTACCAGCTGGTCAGTTTCCTGATACAGGGAGCGACGTTCCGAGTGGCCCGCCAGAGCATAGCGACAACCACATTCCCGCAGCATCGAAGCTGCTATTTCGCCGGTAAATGCACCAGCCTCCTGGTCGCACACGTTCTGCGCACCCAGCGCGATTTCGCTTTCAGCAAGCATGCCGCCGACTTTCATCAGAAAAACCGCCGGTGGGAAGATCGCGAGTTCAGCCTTGCCGGCGTTTCCGGCCTTGATACCCTCAACCAGCTCGACAACGGATTGCAGGTTGCCGTTCATTTTCCAGTTGCCCGCTATAAGGCTAGAGCGCATATTTATTGCCGGTCATTAAAAAGGCGCCAAAGGGTACTCACCTCGGCCCAATAAATCAATCCGGAATTAATGATTAGGCCGGTTTTTTAGGTCGTTCCCGGCATTCCTCCGCTAAAATACCTCAGGATGCAGCGGTATCTCTCACCGCCTGCGCCAGTGTTGTCGCGATATTCTTGACCTGCTCACTGTCCTGGCCTTCCACCATGACGCGCATCAGCGGTTCGGTGCCGGACGCTCGCAGCAATACCCGGCCAGCATCACGCAGTTCGGTTTCCGCCGATTTGACTGCGTCCTTGAGCACAGCCGAATTATCCAGATCGAGCGCTGTCGATAGCGGCACATTAATCATGGTTTGTGGGTAGATTTCCAGGTCGCTACAGGCTTCGGTGAGCGTTTGTCCGTTGCTGACCAGTGCCTCCAGAACCTGCAGCGAGGAAATAATGCCATCACCCGTGGTGGTTTTATCCAGGCAGATGATATGGCCGGATGATTCACCACCCAGCTGCCAACCACGTTCGACCAGTTCAGCCATGACGTAGCGATCGCCAACTGCTGCACGCGCAAAAGGGATATCGCGGGCCTGCAAGGCGTGTTCGAAGCCAAGATTGGTCATTAAGGTGCCGACCACTCCCCCATCGAGCCGACCTCTGGCCAGTTTGTCACGGGCGATGATGTAGAGTAGCTGATCGCCATTTTTAATATCTCCGCGCGCATCCATCATCATCACACGGTCACCATCACCATCAAATGCAATCCCCATATCAGCCTGGTTCTCAAGCACGTGAGCACGCATGTTTTCAGGATAAAGCGCGCCGACTTCCTGGTTGATGTTCATTCCATCGGGTTTCGTTCCTACTTCGATAACTTCCGCCCCCAGTTCACGAAACACGGCGGGTGCGATGTGATAGGTCGCGCCATTGGCACAGTCGATTACCAGCTTTAGACCGCGTAAGGATTTATTGAACGCAATCGACGACTTGCAAAATTCAATGTAACGACCCTTGGCATCTTCCATCCGGGTCGCCTTGCCAATCTGTTCCGGCACAACCATTTCCAGTTCGAGATCCAGCATCTCCTCGATCGCTTCTTCGGTTGCATCGGGCAATTTGAAACCATCACCATTGAAAAACTTTACCCCGTCATCGTGATATGGATTGTGCGATGCGCTGATTACGATACCGGCCGTGGCGCGTTGTGACTGGGTTATGTAGGCAACTGCCGGAGTAGGCATTGGTCCAAGCAACAGGACATCGAGACCGGCGGCAGCCAGTCCGGCCTCCAGCGCCGACTCGAACATATACCCGGATATCCGGGTGTCCTTGCCGATGACGACCTGTCCACGCCTGGATTTCGACAATACCTTACCCGCGGCCCAGCCCAACTTCATGATAAAGTCGACGGTCATCGGCGCCTGACCAACTCGACCGCGAATACCATCAGTTCCAAAGTACTTTCGCCCCATTACAAGACCTCTCCAAGCGCTTTTACCATTGCAATTGCATCCAGGGTTTCGGCTACATCATGCACCCGCACAATATCCGCACCCATCATAGCCGACATCACCGCTGCTGACAGACTGCCATAAAGTCGCTGATCGGCAGGTTTATCGACGATCCTGCCAATCATACCCTTGCGGGACAAACCCACCAGGACAGGTACCTCCAGTTGCCTGAAAACAGCTAATGAAGCCAGCAGCAGAAGATTATGCTCGATGGTTTTGCCAAATCCAAATCCTGGATCAACAATTATATTTTTTTGCGTTATCCCCGCGTCCAGCGCGGCATCCATACGTGCCTTGAGAAAATCCATGACCTCGCCGACAACATCAGTATAGGCTGGATTTTGCTGCATGGTTTCAGGAGTACCCTGCATGTGCATCAGGCAGACCGGCACTGCCAGATCAGCGGCTACCTGCAGGGAATCGTCAAGTTGCAAAGCCCAGATGCTGTTGATCATTGTCGCCCCCGCGTTCACTGCGGCCTGCATTACAGCGGGTTTGTTGGTATCGATTGAAATAGGGATATCAGAAATCTCCCGGATTGCCTCGATCAACGGAATTGTACGCGTCAATTCCTGCTCGAGATCTACCTGCCGGGAACCCGGGCGGGTCGATTCACCACCGATATCGAGGATGTCTACGCCGTCGCCGATTAACTGGCGGGCGTGTGCGAAGGCTTTATCGACGGTGTCGAATCTGCCTCCGTCAGAAAAGGAGTCGGGGGTCGTATTAATGACCCCCATAACCTGCAGATTAGTGGATATCGTAACTTGTGACATCGCCTCGCCAGGGCCGAGTCAAGCCTGAAAACGGCTAGTGAAGTTTTGCTGGATCCAGATCAGGATCATCATCCTCGCTGGGCTTATCAGAAGCAGCGTTTGATGAAGGTCCGGTATCATCGTCCGACCAGTCCTCGGGCGGTCCCGGCTCCTTACCTTCCATGATTGCGTCGATCTGTCCGATATCGATAGTTTCATATTTCATCAACGCATCGGCCATCACGTGGAGCTTATCTTCGTTCTGCTTGAGAATTTCCACCGCCCGCTGATAGTTACGATCGATGATCGCGCGAATTTCCGAATCAATCGAATGCGCAGTTTCGTCAGATACATGCTTTTGCTTGCCGTAACTCTTGCCGAGAAATACCTCACCCTCGTCTTCGCTATAGGACAGGGGTCCCATGCGGTCCGAGAGGCCCCATTGAGTCACCATACTGCGGGCGATGCCGGTGGCACGCTCGATATCGTTCGAAGCGCCGGTAGTAACTGCCTCATCACCGAAGATCAACTGCTCGGCGATACGGCCACCGAACAGGCTCGACAACTGGCTTTCAAGCAGTTGCTTGCTGTAACTGTAGCGGTCGTCTTCAGGCAAAAACATGGTTACCCCGAGGGCACGTCCGCGCGGAATGATGCTTACCTTGTAAACCGGGTCGTGCTCGGGTACCAGGCGACCGACGATTGCATGACCCGCTTCGTGATAAGCGGTGAGTTTCTTTTCGTCTTCCTTCATGATCATCGATTTGCGCTCAGCGCCCATCATGATCTTGTCCTTGGCGCGTTCGAACTCTGCCATCGACACCACCTTCTTGTTGCCACGTGCGGCAAACAATGCGGCCTCGTTGACCAGGTTAGCCAGGTCGGCGCCGGAAAAACCCGGGGTACCGCGCGCAATCACCATCGGATCGACTTTTTCGGACACCGGCACCTTGCGCATGTGAACCTTCAGGATATGCGACCGCCCGCGCACGTCAGGCAACGGAACGACGACCTGCCGATCGAATCGCCCAGGGCGCAGCAGCGCCGGATCAAGTACGTCGGGCCGGTTCGTCGCCGCGATTACGATGACGCCTTCATTGCCCTCGAAGCCATCCATTTCGACCAGCAACTGGTTCAATGTCTGTTCGCGCTCGTCGTGCCCGCCGCCGAGTCCGGCGCCACGATGACGTCCGACTGCGTCGATCTCGTCGATAAAGATAATGCAGGGCGCGTGCTTTTTCGCCTGATCGAACATGTCGCGCACCCGCGAGGCGCCGACACCGACGAACATCTCGACAAAATCCGAACCCGAAATTGTGAAGAAAGGAACCTTCGCCTCGCCTGCAATGGCCTTGGCCAGCAAAGTCTTACCGGTACCGGGGGATCCGACCATCAGGATTCCGCGAGGAATCTTGCCGCCCAGTTTCTGGAATTTGGAAGGGTCGCGCAGGAACTCAACCAGTTCACTGACCTCTTCCTTGGCTTCGTCAACACCGGCGACGTCGTTGAAATTTATGTTGATTTGGTCTTCACCCAGCAAACGCGCCTTGCTTTTACCGAAGGACATCGCCCCGCGACCACCGCCGCCGCCCTGCATCTGGCGCATGAAAAATATCCACAGGCCAATCAGCACGATAAACGGGAACCAGCTGATGAACATATGCCCGAGCAAAGACGGTGGTTCGGGTGGCTTGCCCACCACCGAGACGTTGGCTTCCTGAAGGTCGCCGATCAACGCACTGTTATTGTTCTCGGGGCTATAGGTGGTAAAGGGGGTGCCGGAAATCATTTTACCGGTGATGTTTTGCCCCTCGATGGTAACTTCCCGCACCTGGCCCTGCTCGACCTGGGTCAGGAAGTCCGAATAGATCAGGGTCTGAGCACCACTGGTGCGCTCCCCGAAGCTGTGGAAAACCGATAACAACACTACCGCGATGACAATCCACAACACTAAATTCTTGACTACGTCGTTCACTATTTCTCCTGCTCTGGCCTAAATTATTGCCTGATCCGAATCATTATTACCGCTATCTCTGATAGATACTAGCGCATTTTTACGCTTCCAGACCTATCTAAGACCACAACAAACCGCATAAATTTCACTGGATCTGGCTCTGGACGCATCAGGTTTGCGCAACCTTGTTGATTTAAAACTCTGCCGCAGCAGTGCAATTAAATCCTCGAATCCCTGCCCCTGGAACAATTTGACTACAAAAACACCGTCTGCTGCCAGGAACTGTCGCGCCAGATCGAAAGCGAGTTCAGCCAGATATAGCGCTCTGGGCTGGTCTACGCTGTCCACTCCGCTTAAGTTGGGGGCCATATCGGATAATACAAGATCGAGCCGACAACCGTCGATCAAAGCCACCAGCTGGTCGAGAGTCTTTTGCTCGGTGAAATCACCTTGCAGGAACTCGACCCCGGCAATGGGTTCTATCGGCAGCAAATCGAGCGCTATTACCTTGCCCTGGTCACCGACTATCTGCTGCGCGTACTCACTCCAGCCGCCCGGCGCTGCACCAAGATCGAGCACCAGTTGTCCCGGCTTGATGATTCGGTCCTTTTGCTGGATTTCCGCCAGTTTGAAAACCGCGCGCGAACGATAACCCTGTTCACGCGCCTTCAGGACGTAAGCGTCCTGATGATGTTCCTGCAACCAGCGCTTGCTAGATTTCGATCGCGGCATAGCCCGCATATTGCATGAAGGAGGTAGCTACATGCAATATGCGGACGTCTCGACAGTCCACTATGCTACCATGCGCGCTTTCGGCTTTTACGTTGCAGTGAGATGGGATTGAGCAGTAAACAAATCAAACAATTACGAGCGGAAGGGCATCGGCTGAAATTGAAACCGGTGGTTACAATCGGGCAGAAAGGATTGAGCGAAAATCTGCACAGCGAGATCGACGCCGCGCTCAGGCATCACGAGTTAATCAAACTGCGCATCCCCGCGATGGATAAACCGGGTAAGCGTCAGCTCAGCGAGTTGATCTGTGAACATCACCAGGCATACCTGGTCGAAAGCATCGGCAGTGTCATCGTTATTTACCGGCTCAACAAGGAGAGCGACCGTTACCAGGCAGTACTCAAACCATGATCCTACCTGTAATGGACGGCACTGATCACATATTCCATGGTACCGCCGGGTGCCTCCACGACGGCTTCATCCCCCTCTTGCTTGCCGATTAACGCACGCGCTATCGGCGAGCTGATAGCGATTCGGTTTGCGTTTATGTCGGCCTCGATATCACCCACGATTTGATAGACCAGCTCGGCTTCACTCGCTACGTCGAACAATTCCACGGTACAGCCAAACACCACCCGATCAGTTTGCTTGAGCTGGGTAACATCGATAATTTGCGCGTTCGATAACGCGGCTTCCAGTTCAGCGATACGACCCTCGGTAAAACTCTGCTCTTCACGCGCTGCGTGATACTCTGCATTTTCTTTCAGGTCACCATGTTCGCGCGCCGTCGCGATCGCTTCGATCACTGCTGGCCTTTTGACCGACTTAAGTTCTTTGAGCTCGAGCTTGAGCCGTTCTGCACCCGCAGCAGTAAGCGGTATTTGATTCATTAGTTTACGCCTGGTTCAAAGATTGTAAGCAATATACTTGCTGGATATCGCGGTGAGCCATCGCCTGGCTGGTCGCCCGACCACCTGACAAAGTAGTGGTATAGCATACCGAGTGCATTAGCGCCTCGCGTCGAATGGTGTAAGAATCCGCTATCGCCGAGCGTCCTTCCGTAGTATTGACGATAAGAACGATTTCATCGTTTTTTATCATATCGACTATGTGCGGACGCCCTTCCTTAACCTTGTTAACCTGCTGGCAGTCTACCCCGCCCTGTCGGATAACCTTCGCTGTACCGCCGGTCGCGACCAGGTTAAAACCCTTCTCAACCAGCTCGCGCGCCAGATCGACAATGACCTTTTGATCGGTTTGACGCACACTCAGGAACGCGGTTCCCGGCCGCGGAATTTCTTGCCCGGAGGCAATCATACCCCTGGCAAAAGCCTCGGCGAAACTGCGCCCGATACCCAGAACCTCGCCAGTAGATTTCATTTCCGGACCCAGAATTGGATCAACCCCCTGAAACTTGGCAAACGGGAAAACCGATTCCTTGACTGAGACAAAGTCCGGCACTGCCTGCAAGGTTCTGCCCTGTTGCTCGAGACTTTGCCCGACCATACAACGCGCCGCTATCTTGGCAAGCGGCACGCCGGTAGCCTTGGAGACAAAGGGTACCGTGCGTGAAGCGCGTGGATTTACCTCGAGAATATATACTTCGTCACCCTTGATCGCGAACTGCGTATTCATCAAACCAACCACGTTCAATGCTTTGGCCATCTCGGTAACCTGCACGCAAAGCCGTTGCTGAATCTCCGTTGACAGAGTATAGGGTGGTAACGAACAGGCCGAGTCGCCAGAATGCACTCCGGCCTGCTCGATATGCTCCATCAAACCACCGATTAACACATTCTCGCCGTCACAAATCGCATCGACATCGACCTCGACCGCTTCGTCGAGGAAACGATCCAGCAATACCGGTGAATCCCGGCTAACCCTGACCGCTTCTTTCATATAGCGCGCCAGATCATCCTGATCGTGGACGATTTCCATCGCCCTCCCACCCAGCACATAAGAGGGCCGAACCACCAGCGGGAAACCGACCTTGTCGGCCAGGCGCGCCGACGACTCGACGTCGAAAGCAATCTGGTTGGGCGGCTGCAGCAACCCGAGCTGCTGGATCTTTTGCTGAAAGCGTTCTCGATCCTCGGCCAGGTCTATAGAGTCCGGAGTGGTACCGATAATAGGTACGCCCGCCGCTTCCAGCGCCCTGGCCAGGTTCAATGGAGTCTGCCCGCCGAACTGCACGATAACCCCCCTGGGTTTTTCCAGATCGATTATTTCGAGGACGTCTTCGTAAGTAAGCGGCTCGAAGTAAAGGCGGTCCGAGGTATCGTAATCAGTGGACACGGTTTCCGGATTACAATTAATCATAATGGTCTCGTAACCATCTTCACGCATCGCCATTGCGGCGTGCACACAACAATAGTCGAACTCTATACCCTGCCCTATCCTGTTTGGCCCTCCACCGAGGACAACGATCTTGTCTCGATCGCTGGTATCGGCTTCGCATTCTTCGTCATAGCTCGAATACAGGTAGGCGGTACTTGACGCAAATTCCGCGGCACAGGTATCAACGCGTTTGTAAACGGGCCTGATGTTCATCGCGCGTCGCTTCCTGGCGAAACTCACCTCGTCGCTCCCCAGCAGCATAGCCAGGCGATAGTCAGAGAAACCCTTGCGCTTTAGACCGCGAATTTCGTCGGCTTCCAGCGAATCCAGGCGACGACCGGCCAGATCCTTCTCGATCTGCACCAGTTCTTCTATTTGCACCAGAAACCATGGATCAATCGCGGTTTGCGCAAAGATCTGCTCAAGGCTATATCCGGATCGAAATGCATCGGCGACATACCAGATTCGCTTCGCCCCCGGCAAACGCAACTCGGTGCGATACAGGTCCTCGAGTTCCTCGGCATCCTGCTGCTGATCGACAACCGGGTCGAGGCCATGCACACCGATCTCCAGTCCACGCAGGGCCTTGTGGAATGATTCCTGGAAGTTACGACCGATCGCCATTACCTCACCGACAGATTTCATCTGTGTGGATAGTCGATCATCGGCCTGGGGAAATTTTTCGAAAGTAAAGCGGGGGATCTTGGTAACCACGTAGTCGATACTGGGTTCGAATGACGCCGGAGTCGCACCCCCGGTAATATCATTTTGCAGTTCATCCAGCGTATAGCCTATCGCGAGCTTGGCCGCAATCTTGGCGATCGGGAACCCTGTGGCCTTGGAGGCCAGTGCCGAAGAACGCGACACCCGCGGGTTCATCTCGATGATTATCATTTCACCGTTTTCCGGGTTAATCGCAAACTGCACGTTCGAACCACCCGTTTCCACCCCGATCTTGCGCAGCACGGCCAGTGACGCGTTGCGCATAATCTGGTATTCCTTATCCGTCAGCGTCTGTGCCGGTGCAACGGTTATCGAGTCACCGGTGTGCACCCCCATGGGATCGAGATTTTCGATTGCACAAACGATGATGCAGTTATCGTTCTTGTCCCGCACTACTTCCATCTCGAACTCTTTCCAGCCCAGCACGGACGCCTCGATCAAAACCTCGGTGGTGGGAGACAGGTCCAGGCCGCGTCGAATAATGTCGTCGAATTCCTCACGGTTATAGGCAATGCCGCCACCGCTACCACCCATGGTGAAGGACGGACGAATGATGACAGGAAAACCGATTTGCGGTTGAGCCTGCCAGGCTTCTTCGAGACTGTGCGCGATGAAGGCCTTCGGCGTGTTCAAGCCAATTTGAGTCATCGCCTGGCGAAACTGTTCACGATCCTCGGCCATGTCGATCGCTTCCCGTGTGGCGCCGATCATCTCCACGTCAAATTCTCGCAACACACCCTCTCGCACCAGATCGAGCGCACAGTTCAGCGCTGTCTGGCCACCCATGGTGGGTAACAACGCTTGCGGGCGCTCTTTCTCTATAATCTTCGCTACCGCTTTCCAGGTGATCGGTTCGATGTAGACCGCATCCGCGCTGTCTGGATCGGTCATGATAGTGGCCGGATTCGAATTCACCAGAATTACGCGATAGCCTTCCTCTTTGAGTGCTTTACAGGCCTGTGTACCGGAGTAATCGAACTCGCAGGCCTGACCGATAACAATCGGCCCGGCACCGATGATCAGCACTGATTCAATATCCTGTCGGCGTGGCATCAGACGGCTCCTGCGCGGGACTTATGGAGCGCAATCATATTAAAAAATCGATCGAACAGCGGTGCGACATCGTGCGGGCCAGGACTCGCCTCGGGGTGACCCTGGAAGCCGAAGGCGGGCTTATCGGTGCGTTCCACCGCCTGCAAGCTGCCGTCGAACAGAGACCGATGGGTAGCCCTGAGATTATCCGGCAGACTCGCCTCGTCTACCGCGAAACCATGATTCTGACTGGTTATCATAACCACTCCCGATGCCAGGTCCTGTACCGGATGATTTGCGCCATGATGCCCGAATTTCATTTTGATCGTGCTGGCACCACTGGCCAGGGCAAGCAATTGATGTCCCAGACAAATACCAAATACAGGAAGGTCGGTTTGCAGAATACTGGCAATCGCCTCGATAGCGTAATCACAGGGCTCGGGATCACCGGGACCATTGGATAGAAACACTCCGTCAGGATTCATCTCCAGCACTTCATCGGCCGACGTTTTCGCGGGCACTACGGTGACCCGCGCGCCGCGCGCCGCCAACATGCAGAGGATGTTTTTCTTGATTCCATAGTCGTATGCCACAACGTGGTACGGGGTCTGCGAATTTTCCCTGTAGCCGTGCTCAAGTGACCAGGTCGACTGTGTCCAGGAATAGAGCTCTTCGGTCGAAACTACCTGCGCGAGATCGCAACCGGCCAGGCCGCTAAAATCCCTGGCCGCCTCAACTGCGGCAGCATCGGAAATTTCCTCACCCGCCATTATCGCTCCGGACTGCGCTCCCTGATCACGCAATAGCCGGGTCAGCTTGCGCGTATCAATATCAGCTATCGCGACTACCGCGCGGGATTCAAGATAGTTTTGCAGGCTATCCTGACTACGCCAGTTACTCGCCAGTAGCGGCAGGTCACGGATTATCAGTCCGCTGGCATGGATATGGGCAGCTTCTTCATCTTCGCTGTTGACCCCGGTATTGCCGATGTGGGGGTAAGTCAGGGTGATGAGTTGCTGGCAATAAGATGGATCGGTCAAAATTTCCTGGTATCCCGTCATCGCGGTGTTAAATACCACTTCGCCGGCCGATATTCCATCAGCGCCAATTGACGTGCCCCGAAAAATCGTTCCATCCTGCAGGGCTAGTAAAGCTGGTCTGGGCACAAAGTCTCCGTTCTCAAAAAAATGCGCGCGCACAAAAACAGGATGAACCACAGGTTCCTCCCATTGGGAATTTTACTAAGCGTTAATGCTGCGGAAGCAGCATCTTCTTGAAAGCAAATTGTATGACGATTGTCTTTATGAGTCTACGGCTGGGGTAAATATTTGCTAAATTACACGGCTTCAGGGCACCCATGCCTGATAAATGAGTACTTTAACGATGCTTTCAGGTTCGAACCACTTTGTGCGGGCGGTAATCTACGTCCTGCTCGCTATCCTGCTGTTCGACCTGCAGGGAGTGATTATCAAGTACCTTGGCGATCGCTATGCGGTACAGCAACTCGCAAGTTTCCGCAATATTTTCGGCCTGATACCCAGCCTGCTGGTGCTGTTCCTGTCGCGTGAGTGGCACTCCGCAGGCAGGCTACTTAAAATCAGGCAATGGCGTCTCGGCCTGCTGCGCGGACTTAGCATCGCGACCGCGCAATTTTGCTTTTACCTTTCGATAACTCGAATGGAACTGGCTACGGCCACGACCCTTACTTATATCAGCCCGGTCCTGATCACAATGCTGTCGGTGCCAATCCTGAAACACCACGTGGGGCTGTGGCGGTGGATGGCAGTTTTTATCGGATTTATCGGTGTACTGATGATCATGGGTCCCGGAACCGAAATGTTTACCCTGTATAGCCTTTTACCCGTTGCAGCTTCGCTTGGATACTCCCTGTCGACGGTTTGCGCGCGACTTTTCGACGACCATGTTCCAACCGCACTGATAAACATGTACGCATCGGTCGGGGCGTTGTCCGGCTCCCTGCTTATCCTGATCTGCACCAGCGGATACCAGGGGGTCGATTCCGCGGGTGACTGGTTACTGCTGGTGTCGATGGGACTGGTCGGCGGATTCGCCGTACTCGGCCTGATCAGCGCCTACCGCCTGGCCAGGCCGGCCAGCCTGTCACCCTACGAATACTTCGGCATCCCGTTCGCATTTATTCTTGGCTGGTTGTTCTTTGACGAAGCGCCTTTCGAAAAACTGATCCCGGGGGTTTTTCTGATTGTCGCCGGCGGCATGCTGATTGCGTGGCGGGAACGCAAACAACGTATCGATACGGCACCGGTCATCGCTGAATAAACATCTCAGCTGTGCCGCTGCATCCGTTCGAGTAACTGCTTTTCGCAATGCTCGACCGAAATTAACATTTGCTGCGCATCCGCAAAACGCATATAGGGCTTCTTCTGCAAAGCCTTGATGATTACTTCAGTTATGCCTGCCGGCAGTGTCAAATGGTTCAAATCCGGCTCATTGGTTACGATATTCTGTTTCAATTCAGGTAAATTGTTACCGGCAAACGGCTGGTACCCGGTGAGCAGGTGATAAAGAGTTACTGCCAGCGAGAACAGGTCGGAACGTCCGTCCAGCTTTTTGCCCTCAAGTTGTTCAGGTGACATATAGGCCGGAGTTCCAACAATAACCTTTTCGACCAGGCGTTCCCGGCGGGTGCTGTAGGCCGCACCAAAATCGGTCAGGATATAGGTATCGTTAACGGAGTCGTACATGATGTTAGCCGGCTTGATATCGCCATGAATGATCCCGTGGCCATGAGCCACGGTAAGGGCTCGCAGCATTGCCTTGGAAATTCGTATGCATTCCCCAACGGTCAGGTACTCCCGCTTGCGCAGGCGTAACGACATCGAGTAGCCCGATATGTAGTCCATCGCGATATACGCGTTCTCACTCTGCAATTGGGCATCGTGAATCTTGACTATATTGTCGTGATCGAGCTGAGCAACAATTTCGGCTTCATGCAACCAGTGATTGATACGGTTCTGCTCGACCTTTTGATCTTGCCGAACGCTCATCACCTTGAGTGCAACTCGATTATGGCTGCGCATATCTGTCGCCTCGTACATTACCGAGGTGGCGCCCCGGGCGATCTTCTTGATCAGGCGATAATTGCCGATGGTCGATGGCTTGGCATCAGCAGGCGGAGCAGATTTTTCAGCCTTTGCAGGCTGCGCGCGCTTACTGCGAATTTCTTCGATTCGGCTGACAAAATCACTCAGCCCCGGATCGTGGATTGACAGCCAGTGATAGAGATTCAATGCACTCGCCCAGTGCTTGCCGGATTCAAGCAGCATCCCGAGTTCATAGCCGACCTCGAGTAAATCATCGCTGTAAGGGCACAGCTTGAGCATGGTCAACGCCGTTCTCAGTTCACCTTTTTCGATACGCGCACGCACGTCGGACAGTGCAATTGATTCACGTTGCGCCAGAACGGTGGTAACAAAGTCCTGGTAGAATTCTGCAAACCAGTAAATGATTGACAGGACCAGCATCACCAGGGCGGGCAAGACGACCGGGAGAAATAGCTGCAGGAATACCGCCAGGATTACTTCCAGCATCAGCAAGCCGAACAGGATCAGTATCACCGTCAATATTGACACTGCGGTAGTGCGGGAGCGAGTGTATCTGCGCACGTAGATCGAGAATATCAGGCCATAGACGAGTATCAGGCTCCACTGTGGCGCATGCTGGATAGACTTGATCGTTACCAGTTCGCGATCCGCCGGCTGCAGCCCGAGGATGTAAAGGAATAAATCGTACTCGAGCGACGACACGACCGTGGTCGTGCTCAATAAATAGGTAAATCCCAGCAACAGGATGGTTAATCCCAGTTGCCAGGCTCTGGACTTCAAACTAACCACGGCGCAGCAATGAAGATAATTCGACACTGCGATCATGCGATAGATCCGAGATCGACGCAAATAATGTCTGAATACGACACGACAGGCTGATTCACTGGACAAGTGTGAATATTTTAATAATGATTGCGCGATTGTTTCAGGTGCGTGGCGACACGAGAATCGGGAAACTCGTTCAAATCGAGTACTGCCCCCGCAACGGTGAAGAAGTCGAGGTTTACTTCCAAGTCCGGAGACCGGCCTGAAAAACGTATAACAAGACCAGAATTACGGTGGGTAATTCTCACAGCTTGTCGTGGTAGCATCTCTGCTCGCCAACTGTGTGTGTCTCCCAGAGAATCTGGAGAACCACATGAAAATCTCTCGCTCGATTCCGGCATTAACTCTGTGCCTGCTATCCGGCTCACTGCATGCTGAGCTTGGACCAATCGTAGTTACGGGAACCAAAACCGAAGTACCCCAGGCGCGTTCTGCAGTGCCTGTGGAGGTTATTACTTCCGAGCAAATTCGTAATAGTGCCGCGACCGATGCGGCCGACCTGATCCAGCTGTATTCCAATGTTGATCTGGCACGTAACGGCGCCTATGGCAAGACCACGTCGATTTTCATCCGCGGTGCGGAGAGTAATCATACCCTGGTGCTGATCGACGGCGTGAAGATGAATCCGGGGACTATCGGGCTGGCAGCCCTGCAAAATATTTCACCGGACATTATCGAGCGCATCGAAATAGTCAAGGGACCTCGTTCGAGCCTCTACGGTTCGGATGCGATTGGCGGCGTGATCAATATTATCACCCGCAAAAAAATGGAAGGCGCGCAGTTGAATGTCGTAGCTGGAGTTGGCGAAGACAACACCACCAAAACCGGTGCCTCCGCCCTGTACGGGAACGAATCGCTATCTGCGGGTGTGACCGTGGAACAATTCGATACCGATGGAATCCGCATAACCGACGCCTCCGAAGAAGACGCCGGGTTTGACAATCAAACCATCAACGCATTTCTTGATTTCCAGGCCGGACGATCAGATTTTCGCTTCAGCTACTGGGAGGCGCAGGGCAATACCGAGTACTACGCGTTCGCTGATCTCGACCAGGACTTTAAAAACAGCGTTGGCTCGGCGGTGTGGGATTACGCTCTGAATGGCAACATAAGCAGCCACCTGCGCATCAGCACAATTACCGATGATATCGATCAAAACCAGGAAAATTTTCTCGCTGAAATTGATTTTGCCGACACCGATCGCGACGAAATCGAATGGAAACTGGATTACCTGACCGACACGAACATGATCTACTCCCTCGGTGTTCTGAGATCCGAGGAAGACGTTAACGCCCGCTCGTTCGGCACCCGTATCGATGAAGAGACCGACACCAACGCGGTTTATGTCCTGTTACAGAACCAGCTGGAAAACAGCAGTTACAATGCAGTAGTGCGGGAGACGGATCACGATGATTTCGGCAACCAGACGACCTGGAACATCGACTATCGCTACTGGGTGACTGCAGGTACAAACCTGTATATCGGTGGCGGCGAAGCTTTTCGCGCGCCCGACGCTACCGATCGTTTCGGATCGATCGGTAATCCGGACCTGGATGCGGAAAAATCCACAACATTTGAGGTTGGCATTGAACATCGAATGACGGAAAGCAGTATCTTATCGATAACGTATTTCGAGAACAGAATCAGGGACCTGATCGAACCTAACGCTACCTTCACGCAGCTGGAAAATATCGACAAAGCAAAAATAACAGGTGTCGAATTAAACCTGCAGGGGCAGCGGGAACGCTGGCAATACGCCGTTTCGGTACTGGCGCAGAATCCCGAAAACACAGAAACGAATGAAACCTTGTCGCGGCGCGCAAAAAGCCGCATCAATTCACAACTTACCTATAACCAGGACCGCTGGCAGACAGGTGGTAACGTGATGCTGGTAGGAAAGCGCGATAATTCCAGTTTCGATACAATCGAGCTGGACAGTTACAAAATTGCAAACGTGTTCGCACGCTACGATTTTACCTCGTCGATCAATCTGTCTGCCAAGATCGAAAACCTGTTCGATGAGGATTACGAAACCGCCGCCGGCTTTAATACCAAGGGCAGAACGGCGTATGCAGAACTTTCATACACACTGGTGAAATAACTATGGGTAACCGACTTTCCGAAATAGTAACCCGTACCGGTGACCTCGGCACCACCGGCATGGCCGACGGCAGTCGGCGCGCCAAGAATGATGCCCGTGTGCACTGCCTTGGCGAAGTTGACGAGCTCAATGCCAGTATCGGCGTTGCGTTAAGCCTGCTCGAAGATGGCCCAACGCAACAATTGCTATTCGCGGTACAGCACGACCTGTTCGACATCGGTGCCGAACTATGCCAGCCGGGCAAGCACCTAATTGTCGAGGAATATGTGGAAGGTCTCGAAAAAAGTGCCGCGGAAATGAATGCCGACCTCCCCAGGCTGAAGGAATTTATTCTACCCGGTGGCACCCAAACCGTTGCCTGTTTGCAACTCGCACGTACCGTGTGTCGACGCGTCGAGCGCGCGCTGGTGGAATTAAATGTCACCGAGAAATTGAATCCGGTTACCTGCCGTTATATCAACCGTCTGTCGGACCTGCTTTTTATCCTGAGCAGGGCGCAGGCGCATAGCGAAGGTAGTGGTGAAGTTTACTGGAACTCAAAGTATTCGCGCTTGAATCGGGACCGATAAAAGCGCTGTTATTCGGACGACGGCTAGCGACGTAATTCGACAGTCACGCGCCGGTTAACGGCCAGTGAGTTCTTTTTTCCGCCCTTGCTAGCTGGTTTCTGCTCGCCCAGATAGTCGACCCGCAACAGCCTGGAATCGATGCCGCGGGCAATCAACAAATCGTAAACATACCAGGCACGACGCTCG
>CALDDP010000099.1 GCA_937936805.1 uncultured Gammaproteobacteria bacterium
GTGATACCACGCGCCTTTTCTTCCGGTGCGTTGTCGATCTCGTCGAATGCCTTGACTTCGCCGCCCTGCATTTCCGCCATTACCTTGGTCAACGCCGCGGTCAGGGTCGTCTTACCGTGATCAACGTGTCCGATAGTGCCCACGTTTACGTGGGGTTTGGTTCTCTCAAATTTCTCTTTTGACATCAGCTTTCTCTCGCTTTTATCGGCTAATCACAGCCTGTTAAACACAATACTAAACTGGTGCTCATAACAAGAATCGAACTTGTGACCTCTTCCTTACCAAGGAAGTGCTCTACCGACTGAGCTATATGAGCCTTAAACTTCATTCCGATCATGCACCGCATTGTTACTGGAGCGGGTGGCGGGAATCGAACCCGCGTCATCAGCTTGGAAGGCTGAGGTAATAGCCACTATACGACACCCGCTTGAAACCGTTACTTTAACCCTCGTTTTTCGACTCCTTAAATATACACCGCCGAATTGAAGGGTGGTGGAGGGGGGTGGATTCGAACCACCGAAGGCAGTGCCAACAGATTTACAGTCTGTCCCCTTTGGCCACTCGGGAACCCCTCCAGCAAGGTGCGTATTCTCTACACGCCCCTGAGTCATGTCAATAGCGCTAAATCCTAAATCACCCAAATTAATCAATAACTTAATTAATTTACCGTTTACTTCGCCGCACGACGTTCGTTTACTTCCTTGATGACCTCTTCAGCGACATTCTTCGGACACGGCATATAGTGCTCGAATTCCATCGAAAACTGTCCCCGACCGGAAGTCATGGTGCGCAGGTCACCGATGTAGCCGAACATATCCGAAAGCGGCACGTCGGCCTTGACGCGCACACCGGTCGCGGTGGGCTCCTGCGACTTGATCATGCCGCGACGACGGTTCAGGTCGCCAATAACGTCACCCACGTGATCCTCAGGCACAAAAACGTCGACCTTCATGATCGGCTCCATCAATTGTGGTGCAGCCTGTGGAATCGTCTGGCGATAAGCGCCCCTGGCGGCAATTTCAAACGCTACCGCGGATGAATCGACCGCGTGAAAGGCGCCATCCATCAGTGTAATCTTAACGTCAAGTAGTGGAAATCCGGCAAGCACGCCTTCATCCATACAGGTGCGAAAGCCTTTTTCGATCGCCGGCCAGAATTCACGCGGTACGTTACCCCCGGTTACCTTCGACTCGAACTGGAACCCGCTACCGGTTTCACCCGGCTCTACGATGTAATCGATTTTACCGAACTGACCCGAACCACCGGTCTGCTTCTTGTGCGTGTAGCTGTCTTCGATCATCTTGGTAATGGTTTCGCGGTAAGCCACCTGCGGCTTGCCGACTTCGACATCGACCATGTGCGTACGACGCAGGATATCGACCTTGATGTCGAGATGCAGTTCGCCCATGCCCTTGATAATGGTTTCACCACTTTCCTCGTCGGTCTCGACGTAGAATGATGGATCTTCTTTAACCATCTTGCCGATCGCTATACCCATCTTTTCAGAAGCGGCCTGATCCTTGGGCTTGATTGCGACCGAGATAACCGGATCCGGGAAAACCATCGGTTCCAGCGTTGCCGGGTTCTTGGCATCCGCCAGGGTATGCCCGGTTTGTACGTTTTTGAGCCCCACCAGGGCTACGATATCACCAGCCTCGGCACTATCGAGCTCGATCCGATCATCGGCATGCATCTCGACGATCCGGCCGATACGCTCGGTCTTGCCGGTAAAGGTATTCAATACGGTGTCACCCTTCGACAACTTGCCCGAGTAGATACGGGTAAAGGTCAATGCACCAAAACGATCGTCCATGATCTTGAAGGCCAGCGAGCGCAGAGGCCCGGCCGGGTCAACCGTGGCGACTTCGCCAGTCTCGTTACCCTCGAGATCGATCTCCGGCTGCGGCTTGACTTCGGTCGGGTTGGGCAGGTAATCGACAACCGCGTCGAGTACCAGCTGGATGCCCTTGTTCTTGAATGCCGATCCGCAGTAGGTTGGAAAAAAGTCGAGGGCGATCGTACCCTTGCGGACACAGCGCTTGATATCGTCGAGCGCAGGTTCCTCGCCTTCGAGGTACATTTCCAGCAGGTCGTCGTCCTGCTCCAGCGCGGTCTCGATCAGCCTTTCACGGTGTTCCTCGATCAGGTCGCTCATGTCAGCAGGCGGCTCGGTGACTTCGTACTTGGTCGGGTCGCCCGAATCGTCCCAGATCCAGGCCTTGCGGGTCAGCAGGTCAACCACGCCAACGAAGTCATCCTCGGTACCGACAGGCAGGGTCATAACCAGCGGGTTGGCACCTAGCACGTCCTCAACCTGCTTTACCACGCGATAAAAATCAGCGCCCAGGCGATCGAGCTTGTTGACGAAAATAATGCGCGCGACCTCGGAGTCGTTGGCATAACGCCAGTTGGTTTCTGATTGCGGCTCGACGCCCCCGGAACCACAGAATACACCCACCCCTCCATCGAGGACCTTGAGCGAGCGATAAACTTCGATGGTGAAATCCACGTGCCCCGGGGTGTCTATGATATTCAGGCGATGGTCGTTCCACTCACAGCTGGTAGCAGCGGACTGGATAGTGATACCTCGCTCCTGCTCCTGGTCCATGAAGTCGGTAGTTGCGGCACCGTCGTGCACCTCGCCGATTTTATGTATCTTGCCAGTGAGCTTCAGAATACGCTCGGTAGTTGTGGTTTTACCGGCGTCAACGTGAGCAAATATGCCGATGTTGCGGTAACTATTCAGGTCAGCCATGTTGGTTTCCAGTTAATAAAATAAAAATTCTGTCTGCACCAGAGCCCCGCTCCGGCTATCACATAATATAAAGCCCCGTCTTTAATCCATCCTAAAGACGGGATAAAATAATGTAAACTATTGATTTACAAAGAGATTCTTCGGGGACCGAAATCTGCCGGCGCACATTCTAACACAATGTAAAAAAACTGATAGTGTCTGGCCGGGTTTATTCTGCAGAAATAGGTGCGTCTGTGCGAATTTCAACGGTGCTTGAAGTCGGGACTGCGTTTTTCGACGAAGGCAGCCATTCCCTCTTTCTGGTCGTCGAGTGCAAAGGTCGCCTTGAACAGCTGGCGCTCACTCTTGATACCCTGGGTTAGCGGGGTTTCCATCGCGAGATCAACCACGTCCTTGGCCATGGCGACGATCGGACGCGAGTAACTGGCAATTTTGGCGGCGGCTTCGAGCGTCACTTCGAGATAGTTTTCGACCGGCTCGACACGCGATACCAGGCCGCTGCGCTCGGCCTCTGCGGCATCCATCATGCGACCCGTCAGGCACATGTCCATCGCCTTGGACTTGCCGACCAGGCCGGCAAGGCGCTGTGAACCGCCAAAACCGGGAATAGTACCGATGGTGATTTCGGGTTGCCCGAAGCGGGCATTGTCGGCGGCGATGATAAAGTCACACATCATCGCAAGCTCGCAACCTCCACCAAGCGCGTACCCCGCAACCGCCGCGATTACCGGTTTTTTAAAATCGGAGATCGTATCGCAGTGGCGCGTGAGACCACCGTCCTCGAGCATGTACTGGTAGCTGACCTCCTTCATTTCAGAAATATCGGCGCCCGCGGCGAATGCCTTGTCGTTGCCGGTCAGCACTATGACCGCGATCGAATCATCCGCCTCGAGTTCGGCGAACTGCTCCGCCATTTCCTGCATCAGCCCCATGCACAGAGCATTCAGGACTTCTGGCCGGTTGAGCCTGACCAGGGCGACAGCGTCGCGTCTTTCCACTTCAAGATACTGCAATTCACTCATGATTCGATCCCCTCGAATTTTTTGATAATTTCCCGCTCGGCCGGCGGAATCGGCGTACTGTGGTTATCCCGGTAATTGAACCAGACACAGGCGGCCCTGGCGGTCGAGCGGGGTTCGTCGTCGCCAGGAGCGAAGATCGCGGCTTCGAAATCGAAGCTCCTGTTACCCAGTCGGCTGATGCGCGAACCCACTTCGAGCGCACAGGGGTGGTGAATCTGGCGCAGGAAAGTTACATGGATATCGGCGATGATCAGGCTGTTGTGTACCTCGGGGCCGCTGCTCAAGTCGAGCAGGCGATGGAAGTAATCGAGCCGGCCCGATTCGTAGTAGCGCACGAACTGCACGTTGTTGACGTGGCCAAACATGTCGCAATCACCCCAGCGCGTCGGTGTCGGGGTGAAAAACCTGAATCCGTCGCGCGCGTAGTGCTGCAGGTGTTCGGCGGAATTAGACACGGGAATATTGTTTTTAACCGGCTGCCTGCAGCTAGAAACTGTCGGCATCGATCGCCATGGCGCTGGCCGAGCCCGATTTGACCATTACTGCCTGCGCTTCACTGCGCGGCAGGATACGCTCGGCAAAGAACAGCGCGGTCTTTATCTTGTTCGGGTAAAAGCTATCGCTACTGCCGGCATCGATATGCTTCTGCGCCACCAGCGCAGCTCGTGCCATCAACCAGGCACAGACGACATTACCCGTCAGCATCATGTAATCGACCCCGATCGCGCTGCCGAGATCAGGATCCCGCGCCGCGTTTTGCAGGTACCAGCTGGTCGCATCTTCCAGCGCCGCAAGCGTCGTCGTGAAACGCGTCGCGATGGCCGCAAAATCACCCTGCCCGGTGGACAGCTGTTGCCCAAATGCCTTCAGCTCTTCGATCAGTTCAGCCATTGCCTGGCCCTTGTCGCGCAGCATCTTGCGTCCCATCAGGTCGAGCGCCTGGATTCCGGTAGTACCCTCGTAAATCGTCAGGATCCTGGCATCACGCATATACTGGGCCGCCCCCGTCTCTTCGACGAAACCCATACCGCCATGCACCTGAACGCCTAAATAGGTTGCCTCCTGCGCCATCTCGGTGCACCACCCCTTGACCACTGGAATGATCAGATCGACACGGCGTTGATGTGCCTCACGATCCTCGGCTGAAGCAGCATGATGCGCCAGATCGGTTTGCGCCGACGCGTAGTAAGCCACTGCCCTGCCCGCTTCGGTGATAGCGCGCATCTGCATCAGCATCCTGCGCACATCCGGATGGTGAATAATCGTGCTGCGTTCGGTGTGCCCGCGGGCAATACCCTGCACCCGTTCCCTGGCGAACCAGAGTGCCTGCTGATAAGCACGCTCTGAAATCGCGACCCCCTGCATGCCGACTTCGAGCCTGGCGTTGTTCATCATCGTGAACATACAGGCAAGTCCCTGATGCTCTTCACCCACCAGGTAGCCGATAGCACCCTCCTTGTCACCATAGGACATGACGCAGGTCGGCGACGAATGTATACCCATCTTGGATTCAACCGAAACCACCTTGAGATCGTTACGCTCGCCCCTCGTGCCGTCTTCGTTGACCAGGTATTTGGGCACCAGGAACAGCGAGATACCCTTGACGCCCTCGGGTGCGTCGGGCAGTCGTGCCAGCACCAGGTGCACTATGTTGTCGGTCATTTCGTGCTCGCCCCAGGTGATATAAATCTTCTGGCCGCGAATCCGGTAGCGCTCACCGTCACGCTCCGCCCGGGTCTTGATGGCGGCCAGGTCGGTGCCCGCCTGGGGCTCCGTCAGGTTCATCGTGCCGCTCCACTCACCGCTAACCATCTTTGGCAGATAAAGGTTCTGCAGATCGACACTGGCATGTACTTCGATCGCCTCGATCGCGCCCGAGGTCAGCAAGGGACACAGCGCGAATGCCATATTCGACGCGTACCACATTTCCGCGACCGCGGAATGCACCAGGAAAGGCATGCCCTGCCCGTCGATTGCGGTTGATTTGCCAATACCCTGCCAGCCGCTTTCGACGAACTGACTATAGGCCTCCGCATAACCCGGCGGGCTTACCACGACGCCGTCTTCGATGCGGGTGCCGTACTCGTCACCGGGGTGATTCAACGGAGAAAATACCTCGTTCGCCAGAACCCCGGCCTGCTCCAGCACGGCTTCCACCAGGTCCGCGGTTGCATCCTCGAA
>CALDDP010000100.1 GCA_937936805.1 uncultured Gammaproteobacteria bacterium
CACAGGAACCCGCAACCCGCTGGATCAGGCTGTTGCGTTGCTGCTCGGAGACAATCGACGTTGTCACTGGTTTGCGTCCGGGCGGTAATTCGTCGATCTGGGAGTAGTCGAGATCGGCGTAAATCGACATCGCCATGGTGCGTGGTATCGGCGTCGCAGTCATGATTAGCTGGTGGGCCATTTCGCCATTACTGGTCTTGCGTTGCAGGGCGAGTCGTTGATCGACGCCAAATCGATGCTGCTCATCGAAGACGATAAATCCAAGACGTTTAAATTCGACACTGGTCTGGAACAGAGCATGGGTGCCGATGACAACCTGCGCTTCACCGCTAGAAATCATTGCCAGTTTATGCTCGCGTTTCTTGCCCTTGTCGGCACCGAGCAGGTTGATCACAACAACCCCCAGGTCTGCCAGCCAGCTACAGAAATTTTGATAGTGCTGGGTGGCAAGAATTTCTGTCGGCGCCATTAGGGCAACCTGGTAGCCCGAGGCGATTACCGGCAAACAGGCCAACGCTGCAACCACTGTTTTACCCGAACCGACGTCACCCTGCACCAGCCGAATCATCGGTTTACCGATAGCGAAATCCTGCATAAGCTCAGACAGCACACGCTGCTGCGCAGCGGTTAAGGAGAATGGCAGCGTCGCAAGCAACTGCTGCTGTAATTTTTCGTCCGGGGTTATCAGCGGGGTTTTCCTGCTGCGGATCTGGCGTCTGCGTTCGAGCAGGGCAAGCCGATGCGCTGCCAGTTCTTCGACAATAAATCGATGCTGCGCCGGATGCCTGTTCTGCGCGATCAGCGCGCCGTCACGCTGGCTTTGCGGGTTGTGCAAATCGATCATTGCCGATGTGAAGTCGGGGAACTGATGCTTGTCCAGCCAGGTCTGCGGCAATGTCTCGGCAAGGCCATCGGATTTCAGTTTATCGATGACCTGCTGCAGGATACGCTTGATCGATAGCTGATGTAAGCCTTCAGTGGTCGGATAAAAAGGGGTCAGTGTGAGTGACAGGGGGGGAGGGTTATCAATGTCGATGACTTCCGTTTCCGGGTGAATCATCTCCAGCTCCCCCTGCGCCAGCCTGACTTCACCGAAACAGCGCAACCAGTTGCCTTTCTCGAACTGCCGTTGCTGGTTGGCGTTGAAGTAAAAAAAGCGCACCGAGAGCAGGCCGGTATTGTCGGCCAGCCTGGCGGCGAGTACGCGGCGCGAGCGACCCACGCGCCGAAAGTGGACACTGGCATGTAGAACTTCGGCTTCAATTTGACTGCGTTGGCCCGGCTGCAGGGAGCCGAGCGGGGAAACGAAGGTACGATCTTCGTAACGTAACGGTAAGTGAAACAACAGGTCGCGCTGGGTTTTCAATCCCAGCTTGTGCAGCTTTTCCGCCACCTTCGGCCCAACACCTTTTAAATACCGCAATCCCTGTGTCGACCAATGCTCCATGCAACTGTTAGTCGATAACCAGCACCGCATCCATTTCGACACCAACGCCTTTGGGTAGCGCTGCTACTCCAATCGCCGCACGTGCAGGGTAAGGCTGCTGAAAATACTGCGCCATGATTTCGTTAACGGTTGGAAAATTACTCAAATCGGTAAGGAAGATGTTCAGCTTGACGACATCGGCAAGGCTGCCGCCGGAGGCCGTGGCGACGGCCTGGAGGTTATCGAATACACGGGTGATTTCGGCTTCGATGCCGCCGCTTACAACCTCCATGCTGGCCGGATCGAGCGGGATCTGCCCTGAAATATACACCGTGTTGTCAACCTTGACCGCCTGCGAGTAGGTACCTATCGCCTGGGGCGCGTCATCGGTTTGGATAATGGTTTTTGCCATGCTATGTCTCCAGCTCAGAAATTTTGGATTATGCGGGTATTCACGCTACTGGCAATAGCTATTTGCGCCAGATGCGATTTACTACCTGCAGTCGACGCAGTCTTTTCATAATGCGCGCCAGATGGATGCGATCGCTAACCGTGACGACGAATTCGATGGTTGAGATGCGGCCGTCCTTTTCGGTTACGTTTACGTGTTCGATGTTGGACGAAGTGTTAGCGATAGTCGTGGCAAGAGTTGCAAGCACGCCGCGTTGATTGGCGACCTGCACGCGCATAAAAGCGAGGTATTCGCCTTCGACATGTTCTGACCACTGCACCGACAGTTGCCGGTCTCCCTTGTTGCGCTCGGTCATATTCGGACAACTGCGCTGGTGGATCACAATGCCCTTGCCCGATGACATGAAACCCGCAATCGCGTCGCCCGGTACAGGGCGGCAGCATTTTGCAAACGAGACCACCATACCCTCGGTACCCTTGATCGCGAGTGGATTGCCGGAATCATCGAACTCGGTACTATCTTTCTCGATGTCATACATTGCTTTGGCAACCAGGCTCGGGTTGCGGTTACCCAGCCCGATCTCGGCAAGCAACTCCTGCCGGTCATCCATCTTGTACTGGTCGAGAACTTTTTTGAAACGGGTTTTCGGAATTGCGGTTTCGCGACCCTTGAGCTGACTCACCGACTGCTGCAATAGCCGCTGTCCGAGCGATATCGCCTCGGTTACCTGCAGCGACTTCAGAAAATGCCGAATATTGGTACGCGCCTTTGCCGTGGTGACAAAATCAAGCCAGCTCGGATGCGGGCAACTTGACTCCGAGCTGATTATTTCGATGGTTTGACCGTTGTACAACTTGCTACCAAGTGGTGACATTAGATGGTCTATACGCGCCGCCACGCAGGTATTGCCAACATCGGTATGGACCGCGTAGGCAAAATCGACAACCGTCGCTCCACGCGGCAGCTTCTTTATATCGCCTTTGGGGGTGAAAACGTAGATTTCGTCGGGGAACAGGTCTACCTTGACGCTTTCCAGAAACTCCTGCGAACTGCCCGATTTCTGTTGCATCTCGAGCAGGTTTTTGAGCCATTCGAGAGCACGTCCCTGCGCGCTGGTGGTGCTGCTTTCGCCCTCCTTGTAAATCCAGTGCGCAGCTATTCCGGACTCGGCGAAATAGTCCATTTCGACGGTACGGATCTGTACCTCGATCGAGACTCCGTGCGGACCGAACAGGCTGCTATGCAGGGATTGATAGCCATTCGTTTTTGGAATCGCGAGATAATCCTTGAACTTGCCCGGCAGCGGCTTGTAGAGATTGTGCATCACGCCGAGCACGCGGTAGCAATCATCCACCGACTCCGTCATTATGCGCACCCCGAAAACGTCCGTTAGCTCTTTGAAACTGAGTTTCTTCTCCTTCATCTTGCGATAAATGCTGTGGATGTTTTTCTGTCGGTATTTCACCGTGGCTGCAATATTGGATTCCTTGAGTCGCTCGCGAATAGCGGATTCGATGGTATTGAAAATTTCCTTGCGGTATCCGACAACTTCCTTGCAGGCACTGTCGAGCGCCCGATAACGCATCGGATAGGCCGCCTTGATCGATAGATCGAGCAATTCATGGCGCATTTTGAAAATACCCAGCCGATTTGCGATCGGTGCGTAGATGTCCATGGTTTCCTGGGCAATGCGGCGGCGTTTATCGGGGCGCATCGCATCGAGGGTACGCATGTTGTGCAACCGATCTGCGAGCTTGATGATAATGACGCGAATATCCTTAACCATCGCCAGCATCATCTTGCGGAAGTTTTCAGCCTGAGCTTCGGCCTTGCTGCGAAAGTCGATCTGGGTCAGCTTACTGACGCCATCGACCAGTTCGGCAACCTCTTCGCCGAACTGCTCGGCGAGGTGTTCCTTAAGGGTAGGTGTATCTTCAATGACATCGTGCAGGATTGCGGCGATGATACTCTTACTGTCCATGCGCATTTCTGCGAGGATGCGCGCCACGGCAACCGGGTGGCTGATATAAGGTTCGCCCGATACCCGAACCTGGCCGTCATGGGCTTCAGCACCCACCAGGTAGGCCGAGTATATCTCCTCAACCTGCGCCGGCTCTAGATAGGTTTCAAGCTCGCCACACAGCTCGGCAATACTGCTATCGCTATCGCTGACGGTAGCCTCACCGGCGACAACTTCGAAGAGATTGGCGTAGTTCGCGCCCATTACATTGCTAACAGACCTTTAACGTTAATACAGTGGGGTCTTATAACACATTTACAAGGCGCAGGCCCACCCAGGTCACGCCAACAGCCTGGCGTAATCAAAGCTAAAAAGTGTTTGCAAATGAGAAGCTTATTCTTCCTGATCAGCGGCCATACTGGCCTGGGCGATCTGCCGAATCAGGTCATCGTCGGTAGCGATCTTTTCGATTTCGGCCTTGGCTTCCATTTCGTCCATCGACGAGGTATTGATCAGGTTTTCGGCGATTTCACGCAGGGCTATGACGGTAGGCTTGTCATTTTCCGATGGAACCAGTGGATCGGCACCCTGTGCAATTTGTCGAGCACGACGCGACGCCAGTAGCACCAGGTCAAATCGGTTTTCTACATGCTCGAGACAGTCTTCTACGGTAATTCGTGCCATGTAATTGGTTCCAGGATCAAAAAGGGGCGCAATGATAGCGAAAAAAGCTATAAATCTAAAGACTTATCGCGAAAAAAACACTATTCGATTTCGCCCGGAATCGAGTCCACCAGTGACCGGTTTTTGAGCTTTTGCCGGGCCAGGGTCAGGCCCTGGGTGTGGATGATCGCGTCGAGATCGAACAACGCCTGTTCAAAAGCATCGTTGATGACCAGATATTCTGCATCATGATAGTGTGACATTTCCCGGTCAGCGTCGCGCATGCGCCGACTGATCGTGCGTTCGTCATCAGTGCCGCGCGAGCGCAGGCGCTGTTCGAGCTCTTCGCGGGAAGGCGGCAGGATAAATATGCTGACCGTTTGCGGCATTTTGGCTTTTACCTGGCGCGCACCCTGCCAGTCGATTTCCAGGATTACGTGTTTACCGGTAGCCAGCAGCGCGTCGACCGAAGCTCTGGCGGTACCATAACAATTATCGAACACCTGCGCATGTTCGAGAAACTCGTCGTTATCGACCATGTCGCTGAATTGTTCCATGGTTACAAAATGATAGGCCTTGCCGTCGACTTCGCCCGGGCGTATCGCCCGCGTCGAATGTGACACGCACACCGCAACCGCATCGGCACGCTTTTCCAGCAGCGCCTTGACCAGGCTGGTTTTGCCAGCACCCGAAGGTGCCGAAATGGTAAACAGGCATGCACTATTCAAGAGGAGTTCCGGGACAGATCCGATTCTGGGACAATACTTTCTATTGTAATGACAGAACAGCTATAGACCAATACACTCTCGGCACTAAACTCGAAAAACAATCAAATGCTGAGCGACGAATATCAACAACGCTTCGGCGGTCTGGGCCGAATGTTTGGTTCAGCCGCACTGGAACCCCTCCAGCGGGCGCAGTTTTGTATCGTGGGCGTTGGCGGCGTCGGTTCCTGGGCGGCGGAAGCCTGCGTGCGTTCGGGCATCGGCAATATTACACTGATCGATCACGATGACATTCATATCAGCAATACCAACCGCCAGCTGCACACCCTGGCCGATAGCATCGAGCGCTCGAAGGTTGAGGTGCTGCGCGAACGTATTATCGCGATTAATCCCGAGTGTAACTGCAACGCGATCGATGACCTGGTTACGCGCGGGAGTATCGAAAAATTCAATTTTGGCCAGTTCGACTATGTCATCGATGCCATCGACCATGTCAGCCATAAACTCAGCCTGATGCACCATTGCCGGCGCAACAAGATCCGCTGCGTCTCCACGGGTGGAGCCGGCGGTCTTACCGATCCCACCCGTATCATGGTCAGCGACCTGACCCTGAGCTTCAACGACCCGCTGCTTGCCAAGGTACGTTCGACGTTACGCCAGCAGCTGGGTTACAGCCGTAACCCGAAACGTCGTTACGCTATGGATTGTGTATTTTCCACGGAACAGCCAATCTACCCGGCTGACAACGGCGCCGTCAGCTATGCCAAGCCAAAGACGCCAGCACGGGCCACGCTGGATTGCGCTACCGGCATTGGCTCATTCGTGGCTGTCACCGCCTGCTTCGGCTTTACCGCTGCCGCGCACGCGATCAGGAAATATCTACGCAACGAGACCCGGCAATCATCACCGTAAATGCCTGAACTCCGCACTACGCCAGCATTAACCGCTACCTGATGTTACGACCCGGCACCGACGTTGGTAGCGGTTGCGGCGCAATCATTATCAACGCGACCGGTTTCACAACTCGATTGCGCCCAGGTTGAGCCCTTTTTCACGCGCGCATTCTTTGGCGCTCTCGTAGCCCGCATCGGCGTGACGCATAACACCGCTGGCAGGGTCGTTCCACAATACACGCTTGATCCGTTGTGCCGCGGCTGCGCTACCATCGCAACAAATCACCAACCCGGCATGCTGCGAATAACCCATACCCACGCCACCGCCGTGGTGAAACGAAACCCAGGTGGCGCCGCCGGAAGTGCTCAGCAACAGGTTCAGCAGCGCCCAGTCGGAGACCGCGTCCGAACCATCGATCATGGCCTCGGTTTCCCGGTTGGGACTGGCCACCGATCCGGAATCGAGATGATCCCGTCCGATCACTACCGGTGCTTTCAATTCCCCTGACGCAACCATTTCATTAAAGGCGAGGCCGAGTCGATCGCGGTCACCGAGCCCGACCCAGCAAATACGCGCCGGCAAGCCCTGAAAACTGATCCGGCTTTGCGCCATGTCGAGCCAGTTGTGCAGGTGCGGGTCGTCGGGAATCAACTCCTTGACCTTCGCATCGGTCCTGTAAATGTCTTCAGGATCACCGGAAAGCGCCACCCAGCGAAACGGACCTACACCTTTACAAAATAACGGACGGATATAAGCCGGTACGAAGCCCGGGAAATCGAAGGCATTTTCAACCCCCTGGTCAAACGCTTCCTGGCGAATGTTGTTACCGTAGTCCACGGTGGGTATACCCCGGGCATGAAAATCGAGCATTGCCTGCACGTGTACCGCCATCGACTTACGCGCTTCGGCGGCCACCAGCTGCGGATCGGTATTGCGGCGTACCTCCCATTGCTCCATGGTCCAGCCGATCGGCAGGTAACCATTTACCGGATCATGCGCCGAAGTCTGGTCGGTCACCAGGTCCGGCTTACTGCCGCGCTGCACCAGCTCCGGCAGAATCTCGCCGCCATTACCGAGCAGGCCCACAGAAATCGCCTCGCCCTTACTGCAGGCCTCGTCGATCAGCTGCAACGCATGATCGAGTGAATCAGCCTTCTTGTCCAGGTATCTGGTACGCAGGCGAAAATCGATTCGATCTTCGTCGCATTCGATACAAAGAATGCTGTATCCGGCCATGGTCGCTGCAAGCGGCTGCGCCCCGCCCATACCGCCAAGACCCGAGGTCAGAATCCACTTGCCACTGGTGTCGCCATCGAAATGCTGGCGCCCGGCTTCGACGAAAGTTTCGTAGGTGCCCTGGACAATGCCCTGGCTGCCGATATAAATCCATGACCCCGCAGTCATCTGTCCGTACATCATCAGGCCCTTGCGATCGAGTTCGTTGAAATGCTCCCAGTTGGACCAGTTCGGCACCAGGTTGGAATTGGCAATCAACACCCGCGGCGCATCAACATGTGTTTTGAATACCCCCACCGGTTTTCCCGACTGCACCAACAGGCTTTCGTCGTCGTTCAACTCTGTCAGGCATTCGAGAATCTTGTCATAACACTCCCAGTTACGCGCTGCACGGCCGATGCCGCCATAGACAATGAGTTGTTCGGGCTTTTCGGCCACCTCGGGATCCAGGTTGTTCTGAATCATCCGGTACGGCGCTTCGGTCAGCCAGCTTTTGCAGGTCAATTCACTGCCACGCGGGGCGCGGATTTTACGGCTGTTGTCGATACGGTCTAAAGGCATGGTCGGTTCCTCTTAAAAGTCGCTGTTATCGCATTCGATATTCGTTGGTGGCATAACGCGCACCGAGATCATAGCGATCTCCGGGGTAGGTTAATGTCACGTAGGTAATCACCTGTCCGTTCTTCCAGGTGCGCCGGATCAATTGCAGGCAAGGTTCGCCCGCGGTCATCAGTAGTTGTTCACAGGTATGCGCATCGGGCAGGCAGGCGCGTACGATGTGTTCCATTTCGTCGGGTTGAAACTGCTCCAGTAAATAAGCCGTGGAGGTGGTTTGGGTAAAATCCTGTTCGATGAACTCGGCCATCGCCTGTGGATTTACGTAACGCGTCTCAAGCTGGAGAGGCGTGTCATCCTGCAGGTGCACCGCACACAGATAGTAAACCGGCGCACCCACTGCAATCCCCATTTGCAGCGCTACATCGGCGCCTGCTGCGACAGTCGCCAGCGCCAGCACTCGCGAGCTATGACGCTTGCCACGCTGTTCAATCTCGAGCGCTATGTCCTGCAGCTCAATCAGGCTCGCATGACGCGGGGTTTCTGCGACAAATGAGCCAAGCCCATGAACCCGATTGATCAGACCTTGCTGGGTCAACTCGCGTAACGCGCGGTTGATCGTCATACGGCTCACTTCAAGCGCCGCTACAAGGTCGTTTTCCGAAGGCAGTTTCTGTCCTGCGGTCCATTCCCCGGCAGCAATTTTCTGCTCGATGGTTTTCTTGATTTGCTGATAAATAGGCTCGGGTGCGGCCTTGTTGATATCGTCGAAACCACCGACAACTGCGTTCATGCTGCCAACCCCGCTTTACTGCGCCAGCGACCGGCCTGCATCACCGCGGCACAGGGATTAATACCCATCTGGTAACTTAGCATCGCGGGTTTAACGACATTCCACAGTACCATATCGGCCTGCTTGCCGACTTCGAGCGAACCGATTTCGGCTTGCAGCCCGAGTGCGCGTGCGGCATTGATTGTCACGCCTCGCAAGGCTTCCGCCGGGGTCAGTCGAAACAGGGTACAGGCCATGTTCATCACCAGCAGTATCGAGGTTATCGGTGAGCTGCCGGGATTAGCGTCGGTAGCCAGCGCAATCGGTACGCCGTGTTCGCGCAATGCCGTCAGCGGTGGCAACTGTGTCTCGCGCAACACGTAAAAAGCGCCGGGCAGCAATACCGCTACGGTTTCGCTCTGTGCCAGCCTGGCGACATCGGCTGGCGCCAGGTATTCGATGTGATCCACCGACAACGCACCGCGTGCGGCCGCCATCACCGCGCCACCGAGATCACTCAGCTGCTCGACATGCGCCTTGATCGGCAATCCCAGCGCCTGCGCGCTGGCAAATACTCTAGCGCCCTGTTCGAGATTAAAGGCTATCGATTCGATAAACACATCCACGGCATCGACCAGTCCTTCGGCATGTGCACGGGGCAGCATTTCATCGCATACCAGCGCAATATAATCGTCGCTGCGCCCGGCATATTCAGGTGGCAGCGCATGGGCACCGAGAAAAGTCTTCTGTATGCGAACCTGAAATTCATTTTCCAGCTGTTGCGCCACGCGCAGCATCTTGATTTCGTTGTCGCTGTCGAGGCCATAGCCCGACTTGATTTCGAGCGTGGTCATACCCTCTTCGAGCAAGCAATTGAGCCGCGGTTGCAGCTGCGCGAACAATTCTGCTTCGCTGGCAGCCCGGGTCGCATTTACGGTGGAGACTATGCCCCCACCCTGCTGCGCGATTTCGGCATAGCTCGCCCCTTCGAGGCGCATTTCAAATTCATCGGCACGGTCACCGCCATAAACCAGGTGACTGTGACAATCGATCAGGCCGGGGGTTAACAGTCGATCCGCGCAATCGACTACTTCGGCGTCACCGCTCTCGGGACGATCCTGCATCGAACCCAGCCAGGCAATTTTATCGGCCTCCACCAGCAAGGCGCCGTGCTCTCGCAGACCGTAACCCGACGCGCCGTCGAGACAGGCAATACTTGCATTGATAAACAGGGTTTGAGGCATTAGACTGTTCCGCAAAGTTGTGCGCTATACTTGTATATACAAGTATGTTACGCTCTATTCAATTCGAACGCAAGGCATAGAATCGGGACCATACAGGATGACAACAAGAATCTGGGCGGCGACGGCGTTACTATCCAGTGGCTGGGCTGAGTCCGTCGCCATCGAGGTTGACGATACGGGTAATATTGCATCGATATCCAGCGACCAGCCTTACGCGTCCGGAGAACGGGTAGAAATCCTGCTGCCCGCCATTCCGAATGTGCATTCACATGCTCACCAGCGCGCCATGTCCGGGCTTGGCGAGCGTGCCGGTACTAGCGGTGAGGCGGCGAAGGACAGTTTCTGGACCTGGCGCAAGATCATGTACCACTATCTGCAGCGGATTCAGCCAGAGCATCTGTTTCACATTTCCGCCCAGCTCTACCTGGAGATGCTAAAGGCAGGCTACAGTTGCGTCGGTGAATTTCAATACCTGCATCACGACCTCAACGGCGCTGCCTATGCGAATCGCGCCGAAATGAGCCTGCAATGCATGCAGGCCGCACAGCAGGTTGGTATCGGTTTCACCGCGTTGCCGGTACTTTATCGCTACGGTGGCTTCGGCGGCGCCGAGCCGCTCGATGGACAAAAACGATTTCTGAATGATGCCGATGGTTTTATCGACATTGTCACCAGCCTGCAACAGGCGTCCGCGACCGATGCCAATACTGCGGTCGGCATCGCCCCGCACTCGCTACGCGCGATTAACGGCGAGCTGCTCGGCGAAGTCATCGCTGCGCTGGATAATCTGGCTGCGATCCACGTGCATATCGCCGAGCAAACCAGGGAGGTCGACGACTGCCTCGCCTGGAGCCGGATGCGTCCGGTGGAGTGGCTATTCGATCACTTCGATGTCGATCCGCGCTGGTGTCTGATTCACGCTACCCACATGAACGACGCCGAAACCGCAGCGATGGCGCAAAGCGGCTGTGTTGCGGGACTGTGCCCGACCACCGAAGCGAATCTTGGCGACGGCTTTTTCAACGCCATCGATTACTTCGAGCAGGACGGTTGCTGGGCAATCGGTTCGGACAGTCATATTTCGATCGATCCGGTTGAAGAATTGCGCTGGCTCGAATATGGTCAACGGCTGCTTACGCGCAGACGCAATGTACTGGTGTCGCCCCGGACCGCCAATACCGGGCGAAACCTGCTCGACGGCGCACTAACCGGCGGTGCCCGTGCATGCGGGCGTAACATCGGCAGCATTACTTGCGGAGCGCGTGCCGATTTTATCGTGCTCGACGACCAGCATCCACGGCTGTACGGTCGGCAACAGGATGATTTACTCGATAGCTGGATTTTTTCCGGTAACGACAACCTGGTACGAGACGTTTACGTTGGCGGCAATAAGCTGATCGACCATGGCGTTCACGCCAATGAAGACGCGATACAACGTAATTATCGAACAACGCTCGATCAACTCGCGAACTAGAGGATACAAAATTGAGCGATGACCTGTTACTGACCCCTGGCAAGACAAGCCTCACCGATCTGCGTCGAATCTATCGCGAGGATCTGAACCTACGTATCGACAAAGCCTGTAAGTCACGTGTCGATGCCGCAGCCGAGGTTGTCGCCAATGCCGCGCAGGGAGACGCCGCTGTCTATGGTATCAATACCGGTTTCGGCAAACTCGCCTCGACCCGTATCCCGGCTGCACAGACTTCGCAGCTGCAACGCAACCTGATTCTGTCGCATTGTTGCGGGGTCGGTGAAGCTTTACCTGCCAATGTCGTGCGCCTCATTATCGTGTTGAAGATGCTGTCGCTGGGGCGCGGTGCCTCCGGGGTTCGCTGGGAAGTGATCCAGCGCTTGCAAACCCTGCTGCAACTAGACCTGTTACCACTGATTCCGGCGCAGGGTTCGGTGGGTGCTTCCGGTGATCTGGCACCGCTTGCGCATCTGACCGCCGCGATGATCGGTGCAGGACATGTGCAATTTCAAGGCCAGCACATGCCCGCTGTCGACGCCTTGCGACTCGCGAAACTGAAACCACTGGAACTCGGCCCCAAGGAGGGGCTGGGTATGATCAACGGCACCCAGGTATCGACCGCGCTCGCGCTCGCCGGCCTGTTCGATGCGTGGAGCCTGGCGCAAACCGCATTGCTCGCGGGAGCCCTGACCACCGATGCATTGATGGGTTCGACGCGCCCGTTTCGTTCTGAAATACATGCGTTGCGTGGCCTGCCGGGTCAGATTGACGCTGCCTATTGCCTGCGCACCCTGCTCCAGGATTCGGCGATTCGCGAGTCTCATCGTGACGATGACGAACGCGTGCAGGATCCTTACAGCATACGCTGCCAGCCGCAGGTCATGGGGGCCTGTATGGACCAGTTCCGGCAGGTCGCGCAAATGCTGGAAATCGAAGCCAACGCAGTCACCGATAATCCGATTGTGGTGATCGAGGACGGTTCGATCCTGTCGGGAGGCAACTTCCATGCCGAAGCGGTCGCGTTCGGCGCCGATCAATGCGCGCTGGCAATAGCTGAAATAGGGTCAATTACCGAACGTCGCATCGCTACCATGGTCGACCCTGCGCAAAATTTCGGCTTGCCGGCGTTTATGTCGCCAGAACCTGGTCTTAACTCGGGCTTCATGGTCGCCGAAGTCACCGCGGCCGCATTGATGGCTGAAAACAAGCAGCGCGCCGCTCCCTGCTCTATCGATTCGACGCCTACCAGCGCTAACCAGGAAGACCATGTGTCCATGAGCTGCCACGCGGCCCGGCGACTTACCGAAATGAATCTCAACCTCGCGCATATTATTGCCATCGAACTGCTGATCGCCACCCAGGGTGTCGAATTCCGTGCCCCGGTCGAAACCAGCAAACACCTGCAACTGGTAATGCAGAAAGTTCGCGATCACGTGGCACCGCTCGAGGGCGATCGCTACCTCGCGGATGACATCGCGGCAGTAAAGCAACTGGTTATGGGACGCAGCGTTATAGCCGCGCTCGACGAAACCGATTTGCTGCCACGGCTTAAATCATGATACCTGTCGTCGAAAAGGGCAGTAGCCCGCTGCTGCTCGCGCAGCCACATGGTGGCACCGAGATACCGCAATCGATAATGGCGCGCCTCAATCAGCACGGCCAGGCACAGGCTGATACTGACTGGCATATCAGCCGACTCTATGCAGGACTGGTCGCTAATGTCACCATCGTCAGCACTCCGGTGCATCGCTATGTTATCGATGCCAACCGCGATCCTGCCGATGAGTCACTATACCCGGGGCAGAATACTACCAGCCTGTGTCCGACCACGACCTTCGATGGTAACCCAATTTATCATCACGGGCAGGCTCCATCGATCGATGAAATCAACCAGCGTCAGCGCCTGTATCACCAGCCATACCACGATGCGCTGCGCGAACAGCTCGAGCGTATTCATCAGTTACACGGCTATGCAATTCTCTACGACTGTCATTCGATACGTTCACTCGTACCCTATTTATTCGAAGGTAAATTGCCCGATTTCAACATCGGCACGAACAGCGGGAGCAGTTGTGACCCGGCGATCGAATCGGCTGTTGCCACAATCTGTTCGGCAGCTAACGACTATAGCGCGGTAAGCAATGGTCGCTTCAAGGGCGGCTGGACCACGCGTCACTACGGTGATCCCGAACAGGGGTTTCATGCCATCCAGATGGAACTGGCACAATGTAACTATATGCTGGAGCAGAAACCCTGGACTTACGCCGACGACAAGGCTGGCAAACTTCGTGTTATTCTTGCCGATGTATTGCAACACCTGTCTACCCTGCTGGACTAAACCGTTTTCATAAATGCTGCAGATCACCACAGATCCAATCGGTAAGGGAAAGGAGCGATCATGCTTCGTTCATCCCGACGATCCACTAAAGGCAATTAAGATTTCGATCGGCGACGTCGACAAACAATCGCGCCGTGAAATCAGGTTTTATCAAAAACTGGAAAAACGCAGTTGCGCCGACGAGCCGCATATTCCCCGCTTTTACGGCCTTTGTGACACCAGTCTCGGCCGCGGTATCGTGGTCGACCTGATCTGCGACCAGGACGGAGTCATATCGAAACCGTTGAACTGGTATCTGGCCGAGGGCTATCCAATCGAAGACTTCGAACCTTACCTGGAAGAGTTGAAGCAATCGTTTTTACAGAACCTGATTATTTTCAATCACGACATGACCGTGGGTAACCTGTTGTTCCAGAAGATCTCGGCCAGCAAGGCCCGACTGGTGGCGATCGATGGCCTCGGCGATGTCGCCGCCATTGAATGGGTCGACTTTTTCCCAGCCTTTGCGCGACGCAAAATATCGCGTCGATGGCAACGTTTTATCGAGCGCGTGTATCGTACGAGCGAAGTACGCTTACAGCGGGAAAACCTGGCGCGAGACCCGGAATTAGTCGCCAGATCCCTGAAGCCTTTCTACTAGCCGGCCGCACAGACATGAACTGGTCCGTATTTATCGCCGCTCTCGCCGCGGTCATCATTTTCGTCGTAACCGCGTCAGGGATCAGCCTGTTTGGTATCGGTGCTGCGTGGTGGGGACGGATCGCCGGTGGTGTCGCCAATCTCGTGTTCAGCCGAAAAGCAGTTTTCAAATGAAGCCTCTATTCGACCCAAGCCTGTATGAATTCGACAAACCGCAGCCTTCCTACTGGGAAGCAACCGCGGGTAAGCATCACCTGCCCGATGCGCCGCTCGAGGGGACACAAAGTTGCGACGTCGCGATTATCGGCGGCGGCTATAGCGGCCTTTCCGCGGCTCTTCACCTCGCACGGGATTTCAGCGTCGACGTGTGCCTGCTCGAAGCCGGCCATGTTGGCTGGGGCGCATCGGGGCGCAACGGCGGCTTTTGCACCATGGGTTCTACCAAGGTTTCGTTAAAGTCTCAGCTGGCCAGATTCGGGGTCGAGCAAACCCGCTACTTCTATCAGTGCCAGGCCGAGGCGGTGGAACTGGTGCGAAGCCTCGGGACAGACGAAAACATCGATTACCTGCCACAGGGGGATTGCGAATATATCGTTGCCGACAGTGATGCTCATTTTACCGAATTGAAAAAAGCTGCCGAAATCGAAAGCAGGCTACTCGGCCTTGACATCAGCATCCACAGCCAGGACGAGTTTCGCGAAATCGGCTACGATTCGCCACACCAGCATGGCGCCATCGCGCACCGACCATCGTTTGCGCTTCACCCGCTGCGTTATGTACAGGGACTCGCGGCTGCGGCGCATAGACGCGGTGCACGAATACACCCGCGCAGCGAAGTTTTGCGCTGGCACAAGCAGGCGGATGGCAGTCATCTGCTCGAAACCGCGCAGGGGAGCCTGCGTGCGCAGCAGGTTATCCTCACCGGCAACGGTTTCATGCCCGAACATTTGCATCGCGGTGTGCAGGGTCGGCCACTGCCGATACAGAGTGCCATCGTGGTGACGCGTCCCATGACTGACGACGAATTGCAACAAAAAGGCTGGCACACGGAAAACCCGGTGATAAATTCGAAACACATGTTTTTTTACTATCGTCTGCTGAGCGACAAGCGTTTCATGCTCGGCGGTCGTGCCAACCACGTCGGCGACCCGGCAGGAGCCGAACAGACTTTTGCCGAACTAAAGCAGTCGATCGCCCGCATGTGGCCACAATTTTCCGACCTCGAATTCACCCATCAATGGCGTGGCCTGGTTTGCTTTGCACTCAACCTGCGGCCGTCAATCGGTCGTATGCCTGAAGACAAATCGGTTTACTTTGCCTACGGCTATCACGGCAATGGCGTTAATAGCGCCACCTGGAGCGGCCGTGAACTCGCAAAATGGCTTGCCGGCAAAAACTCGGGCGACAGCCTGCTGCCGCAGCACTTGCCAGCGATCTTACGCGGGCGTCCGCCGAAATTCCCTCTCTCATCCTTACGCCGACAGTACTTACGCGCTGGCATGGCCGTCTACAGGCTGCGAGACTACTTCGATATCTGATTGATCGGCAGAATGGAAATATTCGAGGTTAACTAGTTCGGCGAACCGGGCATGGCAATAGCCTGCCAACCATTAATGCCGACCGATAATTGTCCTGCCTGCCGATACCTTTACAGCCGTTATCGACTCCCATGGCGCATTCCTGTGAATTCCCCCAAACAGGCAAAAGCTATATTTATTCAACAGTCATAAAGAACTAGAATGCAGCTTCCTGTATTCACCGTGAGCCGAGTTTTGCATGGTAGACATTGATCTTTGTTATACCCCCGCCACCGAACTAATGCGTAAATATCTCGCCCGAGAAATTTCTCCGCTAGAGACCGTGGACAATTGCCTGCAGCGAATTGAAGAAGTAAACGAAGACCTCAACTGCTTTTGTTTCACCTACCCCGAGGAAGCCCGGGCAAAGGCAAAGATTGCCGAACAAAGGCTGATTTCCGGCAACGCCGGCCCACTCGAGGGGATTCCGCTTGCGATCAAGGATTTCACACCCACCAGGGGCAAGGTAACGACTCGCGGTTCACGACTGCTACAGGACTGGGTGCCTGACTGGAATCCGGTACTGGTTGAACGACTGGAAGCTGCCGGCGCCATTATGGTTGGCAAAACGACCACGCCGGAGTTTGCGACCTCCGGATTTACCGATTCACCGTTATGGGGTATTACCCGAAATCCCTGGGACAGGTCGCGTACCCCGGGAGGATCGTCAGGTGGGTCGGGAGCTGCCGTGGCCTCGGGCTGCGTACCGATCGCCGAAGGCACCGATATGGGTGGCAGCGTGCGTATTCCCGCCGCTCTGTGCGGTATTGTTGGCCTCAAACCAACCCTGGGTCGGATCCCCATGGATATCATCGACACCACCTATTGCAACATTTCCCATTTTGGACCATTGGCACGCACGGTAAGCGACGCCACACTTTTTCTCGACACAGTACAGGGTGCTCATCCTGCCGACATCCAGTCTCTACCCCGCTGCGAACTGTCTACTCCTCCACCCGACGACATCAAGGGGATGAAGTTTGCCCTCGATGTTACGCTTGGATTCTGTGCAGTCGATCCGGGCGTCGAAGCCAACCTGCTCGACACAGCAAATGCTTTAAGGGATGCCGGGGCTGTTATCCATGAGGTTGATCTGGGTTGGGACAGCAGAATTATCGATCTGTGGAATGGCACCTGGGGTATCTTCATGGCGGCCTATTACAAACATATCACCGATGTTCCACTGGATGAAAATCGCGAACGAATGAGTGAAGGCCTGGTAAGGTTCGTCGAAGCAGGTCTGCAAACCGATGCGGTAACTGCACGACAGTGGGAGTTTGAACGCACCCGCTATTGGCGGAAACTGGCCGCTGTACTCGAAGATCATCACGCCTTGCTGTGCCCTACGATGGCAATCACTGCCCCGCCGGTGGAAATGCGCGACTGGGATTTCAGCAAAGTCAACGAGCAGGGCCTGCTCGAGTGCATGGACATGACTTCGCCATTCAATTACATGGCTCAATGCCCCGCCATGTCGGTTCCTTCCGGCTTCGCCGACGGGCTGCCAACGGCTACTCAGATCGTGGCACGACGCTGGGATGATGCTCTGGCTTTGCGAATCGCCGCCGCGATCGAAAAAGCCATGCCGTGGTCGCAAAAATACCCGGTTATATGAGAACAGCATCGCCTGGCGCAATGGCCGGGTAAGATCGAATTTGCAGGTCGGACCGGTTCCCGCCTGCGCGCAACAGGAGCCCCGTTTAAGCGGCTATTATCTGATCAGTGTGTTATCCCTGATTTCTTCCAGTTTTTCTTCCAGCGTACTAATTTGCTTGCGAAAAAATTCAGCCCGCGGCGAGAGCGGGTCATCAAACGCCAGCTTCTCGAGACCTTCGACCAATTCCTTCATCATTCTTACCATCTTGATTTCTTCAACCGTCAGCTTGAAGTTTCTTAAATTGTCAGCCATTACGATAAAATCCTTTACTCAACATGTAAAATCGGCGGTCCGTAACTAAGACCGATCGTTACCTGGTTCATTTTTCGGTCGAGACAGGATAACAATCAGAAAAACTTTATTATATCACTAGCGGCGTTTCGCACCTTTGCGCTTCGACAATGTCGGCGCATTTTTTGCCACGTAGCGGTGGCTCTCCACGAGCTCGAGCAGATCAAATGCACTTAGCATACCGACGACCTGCTTTTCGTGTGTCACCACCACTCGATGTATCTTGTGGTTGCGCATAACCCGTGCCGCAATACTGGTGTCATCATACAGGGGCACCGTATAGACATTCTCGGTCATGACATGGCTGATAGGCGAGCCGGGTTTCAAATCCCGCACCAGGTCAGTCGCTGACACGATACCGACCGGATGACCGTCGCTATCGACCACGGGTACAGCACTGATAGAATTATTCTCCAGCATGTTGCGGACATGCTCGACGCTCTGATGTGGTTGTGCGGTGATGACCGACCTGGTCATCAACTCCTCTACTTTGACGCTCATCCAAACTCCTCGATGGTCGTGATTGATTATCTGCTGATAGTATCCTTAATTAGCTTTACTTAAAAATTCTTTAGCCAGTAATGGATCAGGCTGACTAACGCCTGTTTATTCCACTTAGCTCAAGCCGATCGCTAAACTGCCTGCCACGTCCGCTCAGTTTCTTATCATTTTAAAATATAGCAATTCTCGAATCCTGCGCGTTGACGCAGGTCAATGGCTATATCCAGTTGAGATCCGAAACTTCGCTTTCAGCGCCAGTCGGGCAACATCCTGCAGCAGCAAAGCGACTACTTTAGCGAAACCGAGAGCCGGCTGTTCTTATTGCGGAATTCGACGGTTAGCCTTGTGTAGGCTCCTTTAGGCAACGTGAAAATTACGCAAGGGTTAATGGTTACCTGCGCTTGCATACTATCCCCCGGAGGTTCATCCCATTGGACTACCAGGAAGGCTTCGTTGTTTTCTACACGGATACTGCTGTCATTTAACGAAAAACTGTAGCCGTCCGTCGGCCAATAACCCAGTTCCAGAACCAGGACGTTCAGCGAATTAAAATCTACCGCGTAAGATCCAGGCGTTGCGCCCAGCGTGTGACGATCAAGTTCATGCACCAAAAGGTCAAGCTGTTGCTGACTACGCACCACCTCCAGGGCAGGTTCAGGCGTTACTGCGCGACACTGCCTGGACCGAAAAATGATATCTGCATAGATGGATTCAGATGCCCCAGTCGGCAGCGATATGTCACAGGCCAATACCAGGAGTAAAGAAAAACAAACTAACGCTGCAAATTTCACTACACCTGTCATTGAACTGTGCTGGAGAAGAAATCAATTTCAACGTCTGAACCGAAGAACCGGTCAGGGTCCAGGTTTTGAGTAAACGAAATATCAAAATCCAGATTGGTCATGTCTCCGTCGACTTTTAATACCGCTGCATCCCCCATGGTTGGATAGCTCCCACAGGACTCACCCGCCTCGCAAATCAGCAAATTATTATCGAGGTCGCTGCCCGCTAATATGTAATAGTCACCAGGCTCGACACCCGTTATTGAATAAAAATATTCTCCATCGACTGGGTTCTGTTCAGCAAAATAGAGTTGATCTCCCGTAATCGGATCAATCAGGAGCACATAAATTCGGCCCGCGTCCGGGCTGACGTTAACAGTATTTACAATAACGTTTATCGTAGCCGACACGGTTGCATTTGTATCTGCTACGAAGTTAGCCAACACGGTGTAAACGCCATCGCTGAGCCCTGTAGTATCTGCATTCAACTCGTAGGCGCCCAGCCCATTCGCATCGGTACTCAACGGGGTCAGGGTCGCCCAGGCGGTATCAGTGTTAAAACTCGAAACGGATATTGCATCATCGCCATTTTTGCCGACAGTTAACTCAACACTGGATTGCACGCTTTGAATCGAAGCGACGCTGGGAGAGACGGTTAGAACCGTTGGCGGGGAATTACCTGTTGCCAGCACGGTAGCTTGCTCGACGGCTTTCAAGGCATCAATTAAACCGTATCCATAATTATCATTACGATTGAGTTTGCCATCGCCCGATATATCTTCAGTTATCTCGCCGGCGATGATCAATGCGTCTACATCATCGGGCGTTAACGTGGCATGGATCGACTTCATCAGGGCGACGACGCCGGCTACATGCGGACTTGCCATCGAGGTGCCCTGGTAAAACCTGTAAATGGGTTGCCGGACACCGCTCGAGTCATCCGCCATAGTGCTCAGCACTCCATCGACATAGCCGTCGCCATTGCGATCAACCGACGTGTCACCACCAGGGGCGGTGACATCGATAGAACCGCCATAGTTAGAATAAGGCGCGAGTAGTTTATTAAAGCCCACCGCGCTGACAGAAATAACTCCCTGGTAACCTGCTGGAAAGAATGCCTGGCTTGAACCCTGGTTGCCTGCCGCCGCGATAACGGTGACTCCCGCGTTCCTGGCTGCGCTAACTGCATTTTGTTGTGCCCCGCTAAATCCCGGACCGCCAAGGCTCAGGTTAACAATATCTGCCGGCTGTGCGGGTATGGTGCCGGAATCGTTGGCCAGCCCGGCTGCATACAGGATGCCCTGGGTAACATCGTAGGACGTGCCACCGCCCAGCCCGAGTACCCTGACCGGCATTAACTTTATCGTCTGGGCGACACCCGCAACACCGGAATTATTATCGGAAACCGCCGCTATCGTGCCTGCGACATGAGTCCCATGGTAACTGCTGAACCCGGGGTTGAGGTTGTCCCCGGGATCATCCGGATTATTATCGATGCCATCGCCATCGTTCGAGATGGATGTGCTCGATACGAAGTCATAGCCGGGTATCAGATTTGCGGCCAGGTCAGGGTGCGACAGGAAAACACCCGTATCGACAACCGCCACAATCACGTTGGCGTCACCCGTAGTGTAGTCCCATGCCTGGGGCAGGTTGATCAGGGGATAGTGCCATTGCAGATCGTAATAGGTGTCATCCGGCACGGCCATCGATTTCTGGATATAGTTTGGCTCCGCATACTCGATCGTCTTGTCTTGCCTTAATTTTTTGATCGCTTTTATCGTCTCGTAGGCTTCACGCTGGCTGGCGTCGATATAGAAGTCATTTCCTCCACCCAGGGCGCCGCAACAGTTTGGCCAGGCCGGGCCGGCACCAACAGACCTGCCATTTTGCTCCAGCCGAAACAGTGTAGCTCGATCAATACGGCCTCGCAGTGTCCGCAGTCCATGCCTGGCAGCGACAGATTGATTCGACATAGTCGCGAGATCCTGCAATACCGGGCTACTCGGCCTGGCTTTGGTAATTATCTCTCCCGGGATGAACTCATCTTCTAAACGTAGCACCTGGCTCGATGCCATTACCGGGTTCAGCTGGCCAACCGTTAGAACGTAATTCGATGTTCCCGCGAAACTATCAAGCAAGATGAAATATTCGTCATCAGCTGGCACGTTGATCGATTCAGTTTGGCCAGTGCCGATGGAGGAGGCAACTGGAGCGCTGGTATCACTGGTCCGGTAAAGATAAAGGTCAAAATCCTGGGAATTACCGATATCACTTATGGTGAGCGTTATATTCTGATTGGCGCTTAGAAAAACCCGGAATATATCTACCCGATCGGTCGAAAATTGAAATACATCGCCGGGATTGCCGGTCGCAGCAAAGGTCATGAAACCACCGACAGTGGCTACGTTGGGTATTATCTGGGCGTCATCTGCAGTGTTGTTTGACGCGTAGAATGCGTCGGGGTTATTGGTGTCGCTATCGACATAATTCGCTTGCGCAGCTGTTATCTTGCCACTGAGCGCCGACAGTTCAGTTATGACATTCTGCGAACCGGGGTCGGATCCGCCACCCCCGCCACCGCAGGCACTTAAGGCAAGAATCAGCAGGGAGCATAGAAGTACATCGAAATGTTTCATGGAAGCCGCCGTTTCCTGTTACTTAACCCC
>CALDDP010000101.1 GCA_937936805.1 uncultured Gammaproteobacteria bacterium
CTAGCCGGGACTTTTGCAGAGCTACTCTCTACCCTTGTAACTGCCGGGCGCCTCTATACATCAGGCATTCCCGCCTGTTTGACTGCCAAACCTAAGCATTCTTATGTCATCCCCGCGCAAGCGGGGATCTCACAACGTTGATATCGTTTTGGGATCGAGATACTTCCGACCGCCGCTTTCGCGGGGATAACAGTACTAGTGCGGGGATGATGGTACTCGTGTCGGGATCGCTACTTCAGGCTTTCCCAGTAGGCGGCAAACTGTACCGCAATGCGTCCACTGCGCGATCCGCGTTGGGTGGCGAAACGCAAGGCTTCGGCGCGCGCCGCGTCAGTCATTTTCAGGTTTTGCGCAAGCAGGGTTTGCTCGACCACCGCCAGGTACTGATCCTGTGTAAAAGGGTGAAACGACAGCCACAGCCCGAATCGATCGGACAGCGAGATTTTCTCTTCGATGCTGTCACTCGGGTGGAGCTGGCCGTCGACCATGGTACTGTCGAGGTTGTCCTGCATCGATTCGGGCATCAGGTGACGTCGATTCGAGGTTGCATAAATGATCACGTTATCGGGTTGCGGTTGCAATGAACCCTCGAGGCATGCCTTCAGTGCCTTGTAGGAGTCGTCATTGGCTTCAAAAGACAAGTCGTCCAGGTAAACGATAAACTTGCGGCCGTCGCTGGCCAGGGTACGGATGATCTCAAACAGTTGACCGGTAGCCAGTTTGGGGATTTCGACGATGCACAGTCCCTGCTCCTGGAATTCACTCAACTGCGCCTTGATCAGCGAAGACTTGCCGGTACCGCGTGCACCCCAGAGCAACGCGTTGTTGGCTATCCTGCCGTCCAGGAACTGGGCAGTATTGCGAAACAACAGGTTTTTTTGCCGCTCGAGGTGTAACAACTCAGCTTTGTCGACACGGTCAAATTGTGCGATCCCTTCCAGGCCATGGGACGCCCAGCGATAGGCGGAAAAGCCTGGCTCGGTTTTTATTTCGCCCTGTCCGGGGAGTATTTTCTCAACCCGGTCGAGCAGGGCATCCAGCCGGGCAAACAGTTTTTCGATATCAGACATCAGACTTCGAGCTTTTTGTACTTGATCCGGTGTGGTTGATCGGCGTCATGTCCCATGCGCTGCTTACGATGCGATTCGTACTCGGAATAATTGCCCTCGTAAGTGTAGACTTCGCTGTTGCCTTCAAACGCGATGATGTGGGTTGCGATACGATCGAGAAACCAGCGATCGTGCGAAATGACTACCACGCAACCCGGGAAATCGAGAATTGCCTCTTCCAGCGCGCGCAGGGTTTCGACGTCGAGGTCGTTAGTCGGTTCGTCAAGTAACAGCAGATTACCGCCACTCTTGAGTAACTTCGCCAGGTGCAGGCGGTTGCGTTCACCCCCAGACAGGTCCTTGACAAATTTTTGCTGCGCGGCACCGCGGAAATTAAAGCGCGATACATAGGCCCGCGAGGGTACCTCGTAATTACCGACCACGATGTTGTCAAGCCCGTCGGACAATTCCTCCCAGACGGTCTTGCTACCGTCGAGATCGTCGCGCGATTGATCGACGTAAGCGATTTTTACCGTATCCCCGATTTTGATCGAGCCTTCGTCCAGCGTTTCCTGGCCAACCATGATCCGGAATAACGTCGTTTTACCAGCGCCGTTGGGACCGATGATACCGACGATACCGCCGCGTGGGAGTTTGAATTCCAGATCCTGATATAGCAGCTTGTCGCCATAGGATTTCTTGCCGCCCTCGATTTCAACGACCACGTCGCCGAGACGAGGTCCGGGCGGAATGTAAAGCTCCTGGGTTTCAGAACGCTTCTGGTAATCCTGCGACGATAATTCCTCGAATCTTTTCAGGCGGGCCTTGCTCTTCGACTGGCGCCCTTTGGGATTGGCGTGCACCCATTCGAGTTCAGCCTGCATTGATTTCTGACGTGCTTTTTCGGAGCGTTCTTCATGCTCGAGCCGTTTTTGTTTCTGTTCGAGCCAGGAAGAATAGTTGCCTTCCCACGGGATCCCGTGCCCGCGATCAAGCTCGAGAATCCAGCCGGCAACGTTGTCGAGAAAGTAGCGATCGTGGGTGACCGCTACCACGGTACCCGGATAATCCTGTAAAAACCGTTCCAGCCAGGCTACCGATTCGGCGTCGAGATGATTGGTCGGTTCGTCCAGAATCAACATGTCGGGATTCGACAGCAGCAGGCGGCAAAGCGCCACGCGACGCTTTTCACCACCGGACAAATGTTCGACCGCTGCGTCCCAGGGGGGCAGGCGCAGCGCGTCGGCGGCGACATCGAGCTTGCGTTCGAGGTCCCAGGCGCCGGCCGCGTCTATCTTTTCCTGCAGTTCGGCCTGTTGTGCGAGCAAGTCGTTCATCTCGTCATCAGACATGGGCTCGGCAAACTTCATGTTAATCTCGTTGAACTGCTCGAGTAATGATTTGTTCTCCGCGACTCCCAGCTCAACGTTGCCGCGCACGTCAAGACTGTCATCGAGCTCGGGTTCCTGTGCCAGGTAACCGATATTGATGCCAGTCTGCGGGCGCGCTTCACCGGTGTGTTCGGTATCGACACCGGCCATGATGCGCAGCAGGGTCGACTTACCCGCACCGTTATAGCCAAGTACACCTATCTTCGCTCCCGGGAAGAAATTGAGCGAAATATTCTTCAGGATTTCTGTTTGCGGGGGCACCACTTTGCCCACTCCGCTCATGGTATAAATATATTGCGCCATGCGGTCAGTCCAGATTGAGTTGTGCGTATTCTAACAGCGCTCGCGAAATAGAAAAAAGCTTCATTCACACTGTAATCAGGACAACTGAAGATTTTGTCAGTGCTGCGGTTTCTGCGTTGCCCGGGTTGACAAAATTATTTGCTTAATAATAAATGAACTTCGGCTATTATGTAGCACATGACAACCGCTACACCGACCGACAAATCAGCTAACAGGTAAGCAGCCATGAGCATGAAAAAAATGCAGCAACAAAGTTATCTCCACGGGAGTAACGCTGCATTCATCGAGGAACTCTACTCGAGATATCTGAAAGATGAAAACGAGGTTGATGAAAACTGGCGGAACTGGTTTGCCGAACTCAGAAACGGTGAACTGACCGCGGATCAGGATCATCTCGAAATTCAGGCGCAAATGAAAGCCGCGGTGCGCCACAAGAAAGCCGGCAACGGAATCAGCAGTGGCGAACTTCATGAGCATGATGCCAAGCAGGTCAGAATACTGCAGTTGATCAACGCTTACCGCGTCAAGGGTCATCAGAGGGCGCGGCTCGATCCGCTCGGCCTGAGCACACTATCCGAAATCAAGGAGATGACCCTTGCCGGAAACAACCTCAGCGAAGCCGACCTGGACACCGTGTTCAATACCGGGTCATTGTTCGGCGTTGAGGATGCGCCACTGCGGGAAATTATCGAGCGCCTCGAAAAAACCTATTGCGGCGCTATCGGTTCCGAATACATGCACATAGAGGATCGGTCGCAGAAACGCTGGATCCAGGTGCAAATAGAGACCACGCTGGCGACTCCCAATTTTCGCGAAGGCCGGCGCAATCGAATTCTCGATCGAATTATCGCTGCGGAGAACCTGGAAAAGTACCTGCATACACGTTATATAGGGCAAAAAAGATTTTCCCTTGAAGGTGGCGAGTCCTTGATACCGATAATTGACCGGGTCGTGCAACAGGCCGGCGTTACCAGTACCCATGAAGTCGTTATCGGTATGGCGCATCGCGGGCGCCTTAATGTACTCACCAATATCTTCGGCAAGATGCCCAGCGACCTGTTCGACGAGTTCGAAGGCAATGTCGATCTCGATGAACGCTATAACCACGATGTCAAGTATCACCAGGGTTTCTCGTCGGACATATACACGGATTCGGGGCCCATGCACCTGGCGTTGGCGTTTAACCCATCACATCTGGAAATTGTCGATCCGGTGGTAGAAGGTTCGGTGCGAGCCCGCCAACGCCGCATGACCGACCGCACCACCAACGACGTACTGCCAGTGCTGGTCCATGGAGATTCGGCGTTTGCCGGCCAGGGCGTGGTCATGGAAACCTTTAATATGTGCAAGACTCGGGGCTACAAGACCGGCGGCACGATCCACATTATTGTCAATAACCAGATTGGCTTCACCACCAGCAATCCGCGTGATATGCGTTCATCGCTTTACTGCACCGAGGTTGCACGCATGGTGCAGGCGCCGATTTTCCATGTTAACGGCGACGATCCCGAGGCCTGTGTATTTATCGCTGAAATTGCGGTCAAGTACCGGGAAACTTTCAAGCAGGATGTGGTCATCGACATGATTTGCTATCGTCGCTACGGGCACAACGAAGCCGATGAGCCTGCGGTTACCCAGCCACTGATGTACCAGGCGATTCGAAAACACCCGCGTCTGGTCGATCTGCATGCACAGCGATTGATCGATGAGGGTTTTACGACACGGGAAAAAATTGACGAGATGATCGCCGACTATCGCCGGGCACTGGACGAGGGTGGTGCGGTTGCGCTGAATGTCATTTCCGGCCTCGAGCCAATGGCGGCACGAGACTGGGCCGGCTTACAGGACGGTGATGTCAATGAAACTTCCGGTACCGGGGTTGCGGCTAAAAAGATTAAACAGCTGGGACAAAAAATTCTACAGCTGCCGCAGGACTTCAGCTTGCACCCCCGGGTCACAAAAATCATGGAGAATCGCCGGCAGATGATTGACGGCAAGCTGCCGGGTGACTGGGGATTTGCGGAAAACCTTGCCTACGCGACGATACTGGACGATGGTTACTCGATTCGCCTGTCGGGTCAGGATAGCGAACGCGGAACCTTTTTTCATCGTCATGCGGCCCTGCATGATCAGAAAACCGGCGAAATTTACAAGCCACTAAAATACCTGTCCGAGAACCAGCCTCGCTTCGAAGTTATCAATTCGTTTTTATCCGAGGAAGCGGTGCTGGGCTTCGAATACGGATACTCTTCGACCGACCCGAAAACCCTCGTTATCTGGGAAGCCCAGTTTGGTGATTTCGCCAACGGCGCACAGGTGGTTATCGATCAGTTTATCAGTTCGGGAGAAATGAAGTGGGGTCGGCTCAGTGGCCTCGTCATGCTGTTGCCGCATGGCTATGAAGGCCAGGGACCGGAACACTCTTCGGCCCGCATCGAACGTTATCTCGAGCTTTGCGCGCAGCATAACATGCGTGTCGTGCAGCCAACTCTGCCCGCGCAGGTTTTCCACCTGTTGCGCAGCCAGATGACCTGCAGTTTCCGCAAGCCGCTGATAATCATGAGCCCCAAGAGCCTGTTACGGCACGAGCTCGCCGTGTCTCCCCTTAGCGCCTACAGTAAAGGCGAATTCATGAAGGTGATTCCGGAAATTGACGATATAGACGATGCCGCGGTAAAACGACTGATCCTGTGTAGCGGCAAAATCTACTACAAGCTGTATGAAACCCGCGAACAAAATTACGATCACAGTACGGCAATCGTCAGGGTAGAGCAGTTGTACCCTTTCCCCAAGATCGATCTCAACGCGATACATGCTCGTTACCCGGCGTTGAAGAACGTCGTCTGGTGTCAGGATGAGCCGCGTAACCAGGGTATGTTCCGTGAATTCAAGAGTAGATTGAACGAAATTTTTGCACCGTTACAGGTACAATACGCGGGTCGAATTTCGGCCGCTTCGCCAGCGGTTGGCTATATGTCCCTGCACCAGAAACAGGAGCTTGAGCTGGTCAAGGACGCGTTTGAAGCCGATTACTCGGACAAACTCGATTAACCCAAGAAAATAGAAAACACTGGAGCAGACAATGCAGGTAGAAATCAAGGTACCCGTATTACCGGAGTCGGTAACCGAGGGGACTCTGGGTGACTGGCACAAACAGGTGGGTGACAGTGTTGCAGTCGATGAAAACATCGTCGACCTGGAAACTGACAAGGTCGTCCTCGAGATCGTTGCACAGAAAGCGGGCGTGATTGAATCCATCGCCTTTGCGTCAGGTGACACGGTCAAGGATGGCGAGGTGCTTGGTTTGATCAATACCGATGCGGCGGTGAGCGGGGAAGCTGACGCGACACCCGACGAAGATGCCGCGGCGGTAAACCGGGCGAGTCCTGCGGTGCGTAAATTGCTCAGTGAAAACGATCTCAGCGCTGATGAAATCAAGGGAACCGGCAAGAAAGGCGCTATTTTAAAAAAGGATGTCGAGCTGCACCTGCAGCAGCAGGCTGCATCTACGGAAGCGCAAACTCCGTCAGCGGAATCTCCGCCAAAAGAAGTGCCGCCCGCAGCGCCCCCCGCCGCAGCTGCGATCCCTGTAGCCGGTCGAAATGACCGCCGGGTGCCAATGAGCCGTTTGCGCGCAAAGATTGCCGAGCGCCTCAAGCAGGCGCAAAACACCGCGGCGATGTTAACGACGTTTAATGAAGTCAACCTGAAACCGATGATGGACGCGCGCAGTCAGTACAGGGATGCTTTTGAAAAAACTCATGGCGTCAAACTCGGTATGATGTCTTTCTTCACCAGTGCCGCGGTAGAGGCATTGAAGCGCTTTCCCGCAGTTAACGCGTCGATTGACGGCGACGACATTGTCTATCACGATTATTTCGACATCGGTATCGCGGTCAGCTCTGATCGTGGACTGGTGGTCCCGATCCTGCGTGACGCCGACCAGATGAGTTATGCCGACATAGAAAACGCAATCAGGGACATGGGTGCGCGGGCACAGGCGGGTAAGCTCGGTATCGAGGAGTTGACCGGGGGAACCTTCAGCATTACCAACGGGGGTATTTTTGGTTCGATGCTTTCCACCCCGATTCTGAACCCGCCGCAGTCGGCGATCCTCGGCATGCATTCAATACAGCAACGCCCGGTGGTAATCGAAGGTGAAATAGTAGTGCGCCCGATGATGTATCTCGCACTGACCTACGATCATCGTATTATCGATGGCAAGGAAGCGGTGCAGTTCCTCGTTACCATCAAGAACGTGCTGGAAGATCCGGCCAGGCTGCTGCTTGGCGTATAGGCCGGATTCGGCCTATAAAGATTTCATAAAGCTGAAGCGGGTCTTTTCGGAGTCCGTCGTACCGGAATCAATCAGGGATACTTCACCCGATTCGAACTGTCCCGCCAGTTTAGATGCATCGACCTCGCAAATTCGCTTGCCGTCGCGATCGACGAAAATAAACAGGCCGTCGTCTTCCGATTTCCAGGCCACCTTGCCCATCTGTTTCTGCCCATCCTGCATGATATTGACCCATTCACCGATCGTAAGCGAATCGACCTGGTTGATCTTCTTGGGTTTTTCGGGTTTTACCGAATTGAAGGCTTCAAGCATATCGCCAGGAATCTGGAATACACCGGTTTGCATCATTTCGTCAAACTCGGTGCTGTCTTCCATGGTGTCGAAAGACTGTGCGGACAATGATCGGGTTTTACGTTTGGCTTCAATGATATTGCGAGCTGTTTTCTCGACCACGTCCTGCTGTTCGAGCTTGAGATAATCACGCAAGGATTGCTGCAGGGATTCGGCCAGTTTGAGACTGCGCATTGCGCGATGCAACGAGTGGGCGACATTCGGCAACGCTACTTGTAGTTCCTGCTGTTCCTCTATGGACGATTTTGGGATTAGCGACCAGACCTGCTTCTGTACCATCGCGATGGTTTTGTGCCAGGGGTCAGAGTCCATGCCCTGCTGCAGCGCGATTTGTACCATTAACGGCAGCCAGACTTTTTCGAACAGGATTAGCGAAGTTCCCTGGATTCTGAGGGGTTGAGTGATTTCGGAAAGCCTGGATTTTACCAGGGGTAAAACCTTTCTGGTTGCTTCCAGTTTGCGTGCCTTGCGAATTGCAATTTCTTGTTCCTTTAGATGGGTCCTGTAGTCTTCGAGCATTCCGGAATAGCTATCGACGGTAATAAATCCGCGGCTGGTAAGGTCGTCGATATGTTCACGAATAAACTGAATGCCGGAGAACTCCGGGTTACTGCCTTTTGCGATTTCGACCTCGCTGCTGATGATGCCATCCAGCAGGCGTCGCGCCGGGTTGCTGGAACGGCGCAGGAAACCATCTTCCTGGATAGCTGTAATAAAAACATAAATTTGCAGCCGGGCCAGTTGCTGTTTGACAGGTAAGGGGAGATCCTCATCTTCAAAAATAAGCTTAAACATCAAATTGAGCTGATCGATTTGTTCGTCGTACTCATTCTGTTCAAAGCTGGCAAAATGTTGTTTCAGTTCCGGAAACAGGTTTTTATACTGGCTGGACTGGGCGCGCGATTTTTCCTTGTAGCGCTGCAGTAGTATCAACTGGCAGGCAGTTTGATCCAGTTTGATCGTAGATGGCGCCTTTGACTCACTCAAACCGTCGCTGCTACGCAGGTGGATACTGGCAGTCGGAAGCTCCGGTAGCATGCCAAAATCGATCAATGCCCGGTCGATACGTCTATACAGCGGGCCGAGTGACTCGATAAAGCGGTCGGCAAACAGGTTATACAGGGCAATCTTGTAGTTAGCTTGCAGGTTGAGGCTGTCGATCGCGTACTGGAAGGATTCGCAAAGTCTTTTCACCTGTAACGGGCTTTCATAAATACTCGCGCGGGATCGCTTGATGCAGGCCTGCAGCCGTTTCAGGATCGTTTGATCAAATTCCCTGAAAGCGTCATGGTAGCGCGTCGTGATATCCTGCAACACGTCGGTTTCGGCGGTTTCATTCGCTCCCAGACCTAACCTCTGCCAGTCGCGGGCTCCTTTTTCCCGCGACATGGACTCATTGTCAGACTTGAATTCGGCAAAATGCTGGTTGAGCTGAAATGCAAACGATGAACAGATGATGCGTTGCTTGTGCTTGACCAGCTTGATCATGCGTGCGCCGTCTTGATCGGACAGGCTCCAGCTGTGATAATTCTCCGCGCTTTCGATCATTCGCACCAGCATTTCAGTTATCAATTTTTTACTCAGGCTGGTGAGTTCCACGTAAACATCTTCACCAGATATCGATTCAGGGCTTTGATTTGGGACTGGGCGTGTCATGACGAACGGCTTCTAAGGGTTTAATAGAATATAGGCGAAAACTTTATCAATTTCCTGCGACTATTTTCATAAATATTCGTTTTCCAACAGTTTTCTGATAGAAGGCGTAAGATTGAACCCTGGCGGCACCCTCGAAACTACGATCAATGCAAAATCTCAAGCTATTTATCACCGGCCATAAGGGCTTCGAAACACTCCTGTTTCACGAGCTCCGCGACATCCTGGGTTCAGGCAACGCTACTCTGGAAAAAAAGTATGGTGGAGTCGAGGTTAGCGCGGGTATTGAAGCCGTGTATCGCGTGTGTCTGCATTCCCGACTTGCGAACCGGGTATTTTGCGAACTGGGCAGGGCGCAGGTCGAGGATGAAACCCGGCTGTACCAGGCAGTTTATCAAATTGACTGGGGCGCCCATCTCAACGCGCGCGACAGTATTGCGGTTTCAGCGACGGCATCGCGTTCGCGACTGGAGCATACGCATTATGTCGCGCTCAAGGCCAAGGACGCGATTGTTGATCAGTTTCGCGAGAGCTGCGGCAGCCGTCCCGTGGTTGAAAAAAAGCAGCCGGATTTTCAGGTGCATATCAACATTCACCATAACCAGGCGAGCATCAGCCTGGATTTGTCCGGTGAGAGTCTGCATCGACGTGGTTACCGATTGCAACATGCGGGCGCACCGCTAAAAGAGCACCTCGCGGCAGCCTTGTTGATGCAGGCAGGTTGGGAGCGGCCGCGCAGCGCGGTGAGGCGCCTGGTCGATCCCATGTGTGGCTCGGGTACCTTTGCCATCGAAGCCGCGATGATGGCCGCGAATATAGCTCCCGGGCTTCAGCGCAGTTACTTCGGCTTCAACAAGTGGCGATTGCACCAGCCGGATCTGTGGCAAGCCTGTATCGAGCAGGCACGGCAGGCCGTCGAGCCCCACAACGGGGCCATTGTTTTTGCCAGTGACTACGACGCTGGCGCACTGGAAATCGCCCGGGCCAATGCAGCGCGCGCCCAGGTTGATAATATGATCGAATTTTCCCATCAACAGGTTGGCGAGCTGGAATTGCCCCCGTTTCAGGGCGACACCCTGGTCATTTGCAATCCTCCCTGGGGAAAGCGTCTACAGGGCGAACAGGAACTGGCCGGGATCTATGCTGATCTTGGTAATGCGGTGCGGCGTCTGGCGCCTGCAAGCCTGGCGATAATTTCAGCTAATCCGGATTTGCTGCACCGCTTGAAGTTGAAGCGTATCAGTCGCAAGGATGTCAGGAATGGCCCGCTCGAATGCCTTTTTGCAATATTTGCAACGGTGGGAGATAAGCAGGCGGCGAAAGTTACCCCGGCGGTCAGTGTTGTAGCCGATGAAATCGCTGTGCCATTGCGCAATCGGCTGACAAAAAATGCCCGCCACCTGCAGCGTTGGGCCAGGCGTAACGACATCAGCTGTTACCGGATTTATGATGCAGATTTACCGGAATTCTCTTTTGCGCTGGATCGCTATCAGAGCGAGATCGACCCCGAGGTGGAATGGTATCACCTGCAGGAGTATCAGGCTCCGGCGACAATTGAGGCTGATACAGCGCAGTATCGAATCGGTGTCGCCGCGGACGTCGTCAGGGAGCTGTTCTCTATTCCCGACGACCGGCTGTTCTGCAAGACCCGGAGTCGTCAGCGTGGCTCCAGTCAGTATCAAAAACAGGCTGGCAGGAACGAGTTTTACCAGGTGCGGGAAGGCGAGGCTTCATTGCTGATCAATCTGAGCGATTATCTTGATTCGGGGTTGTTTCTGGACCATCGCATTACGCGTGAACTGGTTTACCAGCGATCAGCCGGCAAATCGGTGCTCAATCTGTTCTGTTACACCGGTGCGGTCGGAGTGCAGGCTGGCCTTGGCGGCGCCAGCTCGGTGGTTAATGTCGACCTGTCGCCCACCTACCTGAACTGGGCCCGCGAGAACCATTTACTCAACGAACTGAACGACGAGCTTCGCTACCAGTTTTTGCGCGCCGATATTGTCGAACTGCTCAACAGGCCGGAACAGTTTGCGTTGCAGCAAAGCTATGATTTGATATTCTTCGATCCACCGTCGTTTTCCAACTCGAGCAAAATGCAGCAGACCCTGGATATCCAGCGCGATCATGAAGATTTGATCAGGCTGGCGATGAATTTACTCGCAGCGGATGGGTTATTGTTGTTTTCGACCAACCGGCGTGGTTTCAAGCTTGCCGAGACAACCGGGCAATCCTATCGCGTGCTTGACATAACCCACTCGACTATCCCGGAAGATTTTAAGCGGAACCCGAAAATTCACCGCTGTTGGGAAATCAGGCATCGCGCCTGACGCGGCTTTTGGTTCGATGATACGCGAGAATACCAGTGACTACCGGCAGCTTTTCCTGCAGGACCTGCCCCTGATGGATGTGCGCGCCCCGGTCGAGTTCAGCAAGGGTTCTTTCCCGACAGCCACCAATATTCCGCTGCTTGACGATCAGCAGCGAGAACAGATCGGTACCCGTTACAAAGATAGCGGACAGGATGAAGCGATTCGCCTGGGACTCCAATTAGCTACCCCTGAAATTCGCGCGCAGCGTTTGCAGGCCTGGTTGAGTTACTGTCAAAAAAATCCGCAGGGTTTTCTGTATTGCTTTCGCGGTGGGCTGCGCTCTCGCACGACCCAGCAATGGTTGCGCGAGCAGGGGGTTGATTTTCCGCTGGTGCAGGGCGGATACAAGGCGATGCGGCGTTTCCTGATCGATGAGCTGGAACAGTCTGCCGCGGAAGTGCCGCTGGTCTGTGTCAGTGGTTTGACCGGGGTTGGTAAAACCAGGTTGCTACGTAAAATTCGCCATCATGTCGACTTCGAGGGCATCGCCAATCATCGTGGTTCAGCTTTTGGTCGCGATGCCCTGGATCTGCAACCCTCGGTAATCGACTGGGAGAACAGGGTCGCAATCGAGTTTATCAAGCACCGTGAAAGCTTCCCCGGCAAACCGGTATTTGTCGAAGATGAAGGCCGCCGGATTGGACGGATAAACATGCCCGACTATCTTTTCGCGGCTTTATTGAAAGCGCCGCGCGCCATCCTGCAGGTTGCCACGCAAACGCGCATAAAGGTCATCAGCGAAGACTACATATTACGCAGTTGGCCTGCTTACCAGCAAGCCTACGGTGACACAGCCGAACGCGAATTCAGCGCATTCGTTCTCGATAACCTGGAGCGCATACAAAAGCGTCTGGGCGGGGAGCTGTACCAGCAGGTGAAAAGATGTTTTGAGTACGCCCTGCAGGAATTTTTCAGGAATGGCAGCGCGGCGGAGTTCAATGACGGGATTAAAATACTGCTCGAACAATATTACGATCCGATGTACCGTTACCAGATAAAGAATAAAAATCCCGAAATAATCTTCGAAGGTCCGGAACTGGAGTTCCTGCAGTGGGCCGAAGAATATTGTGCCGATGGAACCAGCAATAGATAACAAGGTCATATGCGACTGGACATAGTGGAACCTGGTAGATGAAAAAAATAATCCTGCTCGGATTGTTAGGCGTCATTGTGCTGATTTTTTTCCACTTCGACCTGGAACAGTACCTGACCCTCGAGTACGTCAAAAGTCAGCAGCAGATCATTGACCAGTACTATGCTGAAAACCGGGTACTGACGCTGGTTGGTTTTTTCCTGTTGTATGTCGTGATCACCGGGGCATCGCTGCCCGGCGCGGCGGTACTGACTCTGACCGGTGGTGCGATATTCGGTCTGGCAACGGGGTTAATTCTGGTTTCCTTCGCCAGCACGATAGGCGCATCTATCGCATTCCTGGTATCGCGATACCTGTTCAGGGATGCTGTACAAACTCGATTTGGGAACTCGCTCAAAGCGATCAATGACGGCATCGACAAAGATGGTCCATTCTATCTGTTTGCTTTGCGCCTGGTGCCCGCATTCCCGTTTTTTGTTATCAACCTGGTGATGGGGCTGACCTCGCTGCGTTTATGGACATTTTTCTGGGTCAGTCAGCTGGGTATGTTTGCCGGCACCGTAGTCTACGTCAACGCCGGTACCCGGCTGGCCCAGATCGAATCGGCCAGCGGTATTTTCAGCGTGGAAATTCTGCTGTCGTTTCTGCTGCTGGCAATGTTGCCCTTTATCGGTAAAAAAATTGTTGCGCTGATGACGAACCGCAAGGCGCTACAGGGCTTTGTCAAACCGGATCAGTTCGATACCAACCTGGTGGTTATCGGTGGCGGCTCGGCCGGACTGGTGACCGCCTATATCGCAGCCGCGGTTAAAGCCAGGGTTACGCTGATCGAGAAACACAAGCTGGGGGGCGACTGCCTTAACTACGGTTGCGTCCCCTCCAAGGCGTTAATTCGCTCGGCCAAATTTCTCTCGCATATCGCGCGTAGCCCGGAGTTCGGCATCAAGCAGGCAGACGCCGAGTTTGATTTCGCCGAGGTGATGGAACGCGTGCAAAGGGTTATCGAGAAAATCGAACCGCACGATTCGATCGAACGTTACAACGGGCTCGGCGTCGATGTTGTTATCGGCGAAGCGCGCATCACCTCGCCCTGGACCGTGGAAGTCAATGGTGAGACGATTCGCACTCGCAATATCGTGGTTGCCACTGGTGGGCAGCCCTTCGTGCCGCCGATCGAAGGTATCGATCAGGTTGACTACTACACCTCTGATAATCTCTGGCAGCTGCGCGACAAGCCGTCCAGGCTTGCGGTGCTGGGGGGTGGGCCGATCGGGTCGGAACTAACCCAGGCTTTCGCTCGTCTGGGCGTTACGGTTACGCAGGTTGAAATGTTGCCGCGCATATTGTTGCGCGAAGACCCGGAGATTTCAGACTTGGTGCAACAGAAATTCAGTGCCGAAGGAGTGCGGGTGTTAACCGGTCATACCGCGAAGCGATTTATCAAGCGCGAAGGTAAGGACTATCTGGTTGCGGAGAATGAAAATGCTGAAGTCGAAGTCGAGTTCGACGCGCTCCTGGTTGCGGTAGGCAGGTCACCGCGAAGCAGCGGATTTGGACTCGAGGAGCTCGGGGTGCGACTAAACCCAAATCGCACCATCGAAGTAAACGAATACCTGCAGACCAGTATACCGACGATTTATGCCTGTGGAGATGTCGCCGGGCCATACCAGTTTACCCATGTTGCCGCTCACCAGGCCTGGTATACCTCGGTCAACTCGCTGTTTGGCATGATTAAACGCTTCAAGGCGGATTACTCGGTTATTCCCTGGGCAACTTTTACCGAGCCTGAAATCGCGCGGGTAGGCCTGAATGAAACCGAGGCGCGGGAGCAGGGTATCGAATACGAGGTAACCCGATACGGTATCGATGATCTCGATCGTGCGATTGCGGACAGCGAGGCACATGGTTTCGTCAAGGTGTTAACTATCCCGGGCAAGGACCGGATTCTCGGCGTTACCATCGTCGGCGAGCATGCCGGTGACTTGATCGCCGAATACGTGCTGGCGATGCGACACGGGCTTGGTTTGAACAAGATTCTCGGCACCATCCATATTTATCCGACCCTGGCTGAAGCCAACAAGTACGCGGCGGGCGAATGGAAACGTGCCCACGTACCTGAACGCCTGCTCGAATGGGTGGCCAGGTTTCACAACTGGCGGCGCAAGGCCTGATTCTGAAAATCCTGGGCTGCGGTTTCTGTGTTAGCTTTCAGTGAATATCGAATTGAATTGTTGACTGGTCTTGACGAAGGTGGTGCATTTACTCAGCCATTTCAGTTTCTTGGCGCCGGCGTAAGTACAGGTACTGCGAACTCCGCCGAGCAAGTCCTGGATCGTGTTTTCTATTTTGCCCCGATAGGGCACCTGGATTTCCCGACCCTCAGATGAACGATACTCCTTGAGGCCACCGAAGTGCTTCTCGTTGGCCGCCTTCGAGCTCATTCCGTAAAAATTGACGAACTTGCGTTCTTCGACCAGGTCTTCGAGACCTTCATCGGTTTTGATTACTTCACCACTTTTAAAGTAACGGGTAATTATTTCACCGCCACCTTCGTCGTGTCCGGCGAGCATGCCGCCGAGCATGACAAAATCGGCGCCAGCCGCGAAGGCCTTGGCCAGATCCCCCGGGCAGGTGCAGCCGCCATCAGCGATGATATGTCCGCCAAGGCCATGTGCCGAATCAGCGCATTCGATGACCGCGGAGAGTTGCGGGAATCCTACCCCGGTCTGAAGTCGGGTGGTGCAGACACTGCCGGGACCAATACCGACCTTGACGATGTCGGCGCCGTTCAGTATCAGTTCTTCGGTCATTTCCCCGGTGACGACATTACCGGCGATAATGACGATTTCAGGGTAGGCATCGCGTAATTGCTTGATAAATTGCGAGAAACGTTCGGAGTATCCGTTGGCGACATCGACACAAACGTACTTCAGGCCGGAACCGGCTTGTTTGTAAACGCC
>CALDDP010000102.1 GCA_937936805.1 uncultured Gammaproteobacteria bacterium
GCCTTTGATGGCGCTAAAAAACTCGTCACGATTCGGATCATAAACGATGCCGAGCTTGACTTCGCCGGCGCTGATCAGGCCCAACGATATCGAGAACAATGGTACGGTCGCATGAAAATTGGTGGTACCGTCAACTGGATCCAGGCACCAGTAATCGTCACTGCTGTTGATAACTTCGAGCTGCGTCGCTTCGCTTAATTCTTCGCCCAGCATAGCGACTCCGGGGTAACGTTCGGCGAGCGCCGTCGTCAGCGCCTGTTGCATTGCCAGATCGGCCTCGGTGACGATTGATCCATCCGATTTGTAATCAGCGGTGGATCGCTGGTAGTAGATTGCGAGGCTGCTCGCCGATGCGCTGCGGATTATCTCCTGAATCGCCATCAGGTCTTCGTAATCGTAGTTATCGAGAGACAAAAAAAACTCCGCGTATCGAATTAAGATTTGAATCGTGCCCTGCTAAGCAGTATAAACGACAGCAGTCATTTTGCTTCAACAAATACTATAATAAAGATCGTGACCAGCCCTTTCTTCATTACCCGTCAGAGCGCAAACCTGATGGAAGATTTCTCGCGCGAATTGAAAGCGGGCGCGGCGCTGTTTCTGCTCTACGGTGAAAGCGATGTCGGGAAGACGCGTTTGTGGTGCCGAAGTCTACAGCGTTTTTTATGGTGAATATGCCAGCCGCAAGGCAGCCCTGGAGGCGAAAAACGATCTACCCGAGGTGCTCAGAAAAATCTCACCGATCCCACGCAGTGTCGGCGGTATTTTAAAAGAAATTCAAAGACTTGAGACAGAAAGTTAATGACGTTTCTATAAGTGGCGAAGATACGGTATGAACTTGCATTACGACATGATAGTAATTGGCAGTGGGCCGGCCGGTAAACGCGCCGCTATCCAGGCCGCCAAGATCGGCAAGAAAGTGCTGCTGGTCGAAAAAAACGCAGTCGTGGGCGGGGTTACCGTGCACACCGGGACGATCCCGAGCAAGACATTGCGTGAAACCGTGCTGTTTTTATCCGGCTGGCGTCAGCGTGGCATTTACGGCCGCAGTTACAAGGTCAAGGACCATATCAGCGCAAACGATCTCAAGCAGCGACTGACATCGACGCTCGGTCATGAAATTGAAATCATCCAGCACCAGTTGATGCGCAACAACGTCGAAATCGAATATGGGCATGCGCGCTTCAACGACGAACACAGCGTCAGTGTCGAAAACGACGATGGTAACGTAAATGATTTTACCGCCGACTACATCGTAATTTGCGTCGGCACCAGGACACGCCGGCCCGATAACGTGCCTTTCGATGGCGATGCCATTATGGATAGCGACGAGATCCTCGAGCTTAATCGCATTCCGAAGAAACTGCTGGTGGTCGGTGGCGGGGTAATCGGTCTCGAATATGCCACCATTTTCAAGGCGCTGGATATCGAAGTCACGGTGCTCGAGAGCAACGAGTATATTCTTGGTTTTGTCGACCGCGAAATTGTCGACGAACTGATTCATCACCTGCGCGACTGTAATATCCAGGTGCGTCTCAACGATCAGATCAGCACCATCAACAAGTTCGATGATGGCAAGGTGGTAGTCAAATTAAAAAGCGGCAAGAGTATGGCGGTCGATACGGTGCTGTTTGCCGCCGGCAGGCAGGGCGTTACCGATGACCTGGCACTGGAAAAAGCCGGTATCGAGGCCGATAGTCGGGGCCGCATACTGGTGAACGAGGATTACCAGACCGTGCAGCCCCATATTTACGCGGCCGGCGATGTCATCGGTTTCCCGAGCCTGGCGTCGACCTCGATGGAGCAGGGCCGGTATGCAGCCTGTCATGCCTTTGGTGCCGATGTATCCAGTCAACCTGAACTCTTTCCCTATGGCATTTACGCGGTACCCGAAATCAGTATGGTTGGATTAACCGAACAGGAGTGCAACGAGCGCTCGATCGCCTACGAGGTCGGCATCGCGCGGTTTCGCGAGACCGCGCGCGGGCAGATTATCGGTTTGCGCGAAGGCATGCTGAAAATGCTGTTCTCTATCGAAACGCAAAAACTGCTCGGGGTGCATATTATCGGTGAGGGCGCGACTGAACTGGTGCATATCGGGCAGGCGGTTATTTCGCTGGGTGGCACGCTCGATTACTTCGTACAAACCGTGTTCAATTATCCGACCCTGGCCGAGGCTTACAAGGTCGCCGCACTCGATGCCTATAACCGCATGACGTTCTGATTTAGATATCCACGCAGTTTTCGCCGCCATCGCAACATAACAAAAAGATTCCGCTACGTCGGACCGCCGCTTTCGCGGTAATGACTCGAATTTGAAGCGTTGCCATCCCGCGGTTTCCGGTCACCCCGGTTTTTCCAGGTCATCCCCGCGCAAGTGGGGATCTTGCAAATCTGACGCGACACCAGGTTCCAGCTAGTGCCGGGGGACTAACACTGTTCCCAGGGCAGACCATCGAAACGCCAGCCACTGATGGTGCTGCGATGGTGATTGTCATCGAGTTCGCCTTCGAAGCCATGCACGATATTGTAAACGTGCTTGAAACCATGCTCGATGAGCAGCGTGCCGGCTTCATCCGAACGATTACCGCTACGGCAGATCAACACCACGGGAACACTGTCGTGTTCCGCGGACTGGATCACGCCACCGAGAATCAACTTGCGCACCTCGCGTTCAAAATTCGGGTTGATGACAAAGTCCGGCTCGTCGATCCACGGGATGTTTACCGCGCCGGTTGGATGCCCGATGAACAGGTACTCCATATCCGAACGCACGTCGATAAAGGCGGTGCTGGGTTCTTTTTGCATCAAGGCGTGGGCTTCTTTTGCGCTAATATGTTGTACTTTACTTTCAGACATGTCTCTAACTATTTGATCTAATTGAAAAAGCAATAGGTGATAAATGTTAAATATGCTATAGATAAGAAACGAAGCATATTCTTTTTTATGCTTTTGTACCAAAGATTGTGATTAATGGCCGAAACTCTTCGAAAAAACCGCCATATATCCTGATTACCAGCCGTTTTATCGTTATTGAGGGTGGATCAAGGAAGTTCACGGCGTCAGGCGAGTTTCACGACCTATAATCATTTTTAGTCCTGTAAGTTAAATCTATGTGCGATCTTTTATACCAGAAAACGCCAGGCATGCTGCAAGCATCCATATTGTTGTTGCTATTGATGTTTTGTGGCAACGCCGCCGCGGCCAGTTACAGTCTGCCTGCCGATATCGGGAGCGGTCCATTCTCGAGCTGTAGCGGAGGGGGTCCGACCTACAACTGTAGCAATGATGTGTCGTTGAATAACAACGATAGCGTTGCACTGACAGCGGATGTCACCCTGAACATCGATGGTGATTTCGATGTCGGCAAGAATGTCGTGATCGACAATAACGGGTTTCTATTCGCTGTCGATATCACGGGTGATATCGATATCGATGACGGCGCTCAGGTAAACGCCAATCTTGATGCGGACGGCAAGATCGAGCTTGGCAAGAATGTTGTTATCAACGGAAATATAGCGGCTGGTGACGATATCGAGATTGGTGACGATACCCGTGTGACTGGCAACATCGATTCCGGTGGCAAGATCGATATCAAGAAATGCGGGAAGGGCTAAAGGGCTTTTGATCCCGTCGTATCGGTTTAAAAGTCTTACGGCGTTGGCACGAATCTAGTAAGATATTTGCGCATGAAAACCCTCTACCTGTTACGACACGCCAAATCGAGCTGGGCCGAACATGGTCTCAGCGACAAACAACGCCCGCTGGCCAGGCGCGGCCTGCACGACGCGCCGCTGATGGGTGAACGTTTCAGTGAGCGAGGCGAGGGTCTCGAGCGTATCGTTTCCAGCCCCGCGGTACGCGCCCACACCACTGCACGGCTATTTGCCGAAGCTGCCGGGTTTCTGCCCGAGGAGGTCGTGGTCGAAGAAAATTTGTACTTCCTGGGCAGTGGTTCGATCGAGGAAGTCATTTTGAGCCAGGACGATCAGCTAGGTTCAATCATGCTGGTATTTCACAACCCGGATATTACTCACTTCGTCAATGCTATCGATTACGAAGTCAGCATCGACAACGTGCCAACCAGTGGGCTGATCAAGCTGAACTGCGACATCGAACACTGGCGTGACTGGTCGATCGCAGGTACGGCTTTCGATTACTTCGATTACCCTAAAAACCTGACCGCGGAAGTAGTGCGCAAGTAAATTAGGCAGCGCGACAGGCGGAGCCTCGCTGCGCTACCTCGAGCGCAGATGGATGTTCCTGCGCCTTGCGCCCTGTGGTTTGCGGCGCTTCAGGCGGGTCGCGTCACGGATGCGTTCCTGTGCCTGCTGGATCAACGCCTGCTGGCTGCCGCTGCCATCCTCGCCGGTACCCTGCAATCGCGTGTAAGAACCATCCTGGTTCATTTGCCAGATGCTGTATTCGTCGGACAGCAGGGTGTCGAAAATACCGCGTAAACCGCTTTGCAATTCGAAATCTTCCACCGGCACCAGCACTTCGACGCGATGTTCGAGATTGCGATTCATGGTATCCGCGGAACCGATGTAGTACTCGGGACTGTCGTTATTCTGGAAATAAAAGATACGACTGTGCTCGAGAAAGCGGCCAACCACGCTGAACACGCGAATGTTCTCCGACAACCCGGCAATACCGGGTCGCAAACGGCAGCTATCGCGCACAATCAGGTCGATTTGCACGCCTGCCTGCGAAGCTTCGTAAAGCGCGCGCACGATGTCACGGTCTTCCAGCGCATTGACTTTGAATTGAATGCGGACAGGTAAGCCCTCAGCGTGGTGGTCGACTTCACGCTGAATTTTATCGAGCAACGCACGTTTGAGCAGTTTGGGTGCGGGTAGAATCTTGCGGTAATTGCGTTTTGGCGTGAACCCGGTGGTCAGGTAGTTGAACAGCTCGGTGATATCGCGACCGATATCCTGGTCACAGGTTAGCAGACCCAGGTCGGTATAAAGTCGCGCGTTACCGGCATGGTAATTGCCCGTGCCGATGTGCACGTAACGCCGCAGTCCGCTGTAATCGTTGCGCACAACCATGATGACCTTACAATGGGTTTTCAAATCCATCACACCGTAGGTGACATGAATGCCTGCTTCCTCAAGTCGGCTTGACCAGCGAATATTTGCGGCTTCGTCGAAGCGCGCTTTCAATTCGACCACCACCGCGACCTGCTTGCCATTTTGCGCGGCGTCAACCAGGTAGTCGATAACCTTGGTATCGCCAGAAGTGCGGTAGAGGGTCATTTTGATCGCACGTACCTTGGGGTCTCGACTGGCTTCACGTAACAGCCGTTCGACCGTCGTCGAAAACGATTCGTAGGGATGCTGCAGTAGAATCGAGCCGTTTTCGCGCACCGCGTGAAAAATGTTCGGCATATGCGTGAGCTTGGGATGGTCGATCGGGTGGTGCGGTGGATAACGTAGTGATGGGATTTCGAGATCACACAGGCTGAGCAGGTCTCGCGTCGCCAGCAAACCCTTCTTTTCGAAAACATCTGCCTCGTCGAGGCCGAGCTCCGCGGCAAGCATACCGCGACGGACCGGATCCATGTCACTTTGAACCACCACGCGGACAATTTTGGCAAAGCGACGGTGGCGTACCTCGGACTCGATGATCGCCAGCAGGTCGTCGGCCTGGTCTTCGTCACGCG
>CALDDP010000103.1 GCA_937936805.1 uncultured Gammaproteobacteria bacterium
GACGCTCAAGCGATACTGATCCGGTTGAACACTATCAGCCTTTTTCCAGTAGAATTATGCTTAACTCGGAAAAAGAGCGAAATAGATGAAAAATCAAGCCAGCTGTCTGTGCGGAGGCGTGCAATGGGAAATCACCGCGGAACCGTTCAACGCCTTCAATTGCCACTGCAAGATGTGCCGCAAGGCTCATGGTTCAGCATTCTGTACCTGCTGGTTCGTCAAGCCGGAGGAACTCAACTGGCTTAGCGACACCGATACGATCGTGCATTATGGTTCCTCACATTTGCTGACTCGCAGTTTTTGCGGCACCTGTGGCTCGGTTGTGCCATACCTCAGCGAGCATGGGGAAGATCATTGGGCGGTACCAGGTGGCTGTCACGATGACGGCAAGAAGTCCGACTGCCATGTTTTCGCCGCCCATAGCGCGCCCTGGTATGACATTACCGATGATTTACCCCGGCACGACGACTACCCCGATTACACCGGGATGGAGCGCGTGGAAGAGGAAGCGCTCGAACCCGGGCCGGAAGGCATCGTGCGGGGCAGCTGCCTGTGTGGCACCGTGATATACGAGATTAGCGAACCCTTTACGCTGGTGCAGAATTGCCACTGCCATCGATGCCGCAAGGCCCGCGCCGCCGCGCACGCGACCAACGGGTTTACGTCGATGGATGGCGTCAAGTTTACCCAGGGCGAAGACAACCTGGCGTTTTACAAGGTGCCCGATGCCAAGTACTTCACGCAAGTGTTTTGCAAGACTTGCGGCTCGAAGATGCCGCGCCTCGATCCTGGCAGGGGCATTGCGGTGGTACCGTTCGGCGGTCTGGATGACGACCCCGGAGTCAAACCCGAAAGACATATCTACGTCGAAGACATGGCGAAGTGGTACCAAATCACCGACGACTTGCCGGTGTTCGACCAGGAGCCAACCAGCTGAGCCAGGTGCAACAGCTTGGTTCGCCTTGTACGTCTGGTACGGATCGCTGGCAAACCCTGAAAAATCGATTCTAGGCGTCTGTTTTCTCCAATATAGCTGACGCTGAGATCAACTAGCTGGGCTTCTCGGCCTCGGCCAGAAGCTCGCATCATTGAATAAATGCTTACCATACCTACTTGAGCAGAACCTACATCACTGAGTATCTAAACAAGGTTCCAAAGAATTAGCCAGTAGACTAACTTGTGGCTCACTGAGAATTGCCGCGGCGGTCACGGGAATCTCATGGATTGTGACATCCCCTTTTATGAGATTTTGCCATAATTCCTTAGTGGGTATGGCAATGGCCCCCTGACTTGCAACAAAGACTACTGCTTTACAATTTATGGGTTGTGGGACGTAATCTTTTTCAATCATTTCCAATAGTGTTTGTGGTTCTCCCAGAAAGCGAGGGACCGGTTGTTCTCGCAGCAAGTAGTATCGCCAAATAGTATGGAGAACAGCACTTCTCGCGCTTTGAATTATGCCAATGCAATAATTTTCGACTATGTTGCGCCAATGAATTTTTTTTCCGTAAACCACGCGATGCCACAGCTTGCCTAATCGCAATCTCATTGAGGGTTTAAGTGGCTCAAATGGGCAGTTGGTATCAATCAGAGCCAGTAATGAAACGCTTTCGCCAACTTGCTGTAGTAGTCGGACCATTTCCATCGCAACAAAACCACCGTAGCAATATCCACCAAGCTGATATGGTCCCTTATTCTGAACCCGGCGAATTTCAGCGAGGTATTGTTGGGCCATTTCAGTCATGCTTGTTGGCGGACGATTTTGGCTATCCAGTCCCAGTTGTTGCAAGGCATAGAAAGGTTGTTGGGAGCCGAGATGCATCGAGAGATTACGCAGGTCGAGCACATGACCCATATGGGCGTGTACACAGAAGAACGGTTTTCGGGAACCGTAGGGTTGCAACGCTACTAGACTAGCTGCCGACTTATTCTGATCAATGGCACCAGCCATTTTTTCGACGGTGGTAGCATGAGTAAACAAAGTTAACGGAAGTGGCGATTTCAAGATTTTTTCTAATTGTAGAGACACCGAAATGGCATCAAGCGAGTCTCCCCCTAGAGCATAGAAATCATCGTTTCGTCCTACCTGAGCATATCCGAGTACCGAGGCATAGACTTCAGCTACGCGACGTTCCGATTCTGTACATGCTGGCGTAAATGGAGGGCGAGACATCTGACGTGGTTCCGGTAAATCCCGTCGAGAAATTTTACCGTTGGAATCTACCGGTAGTGTGTCGAGTTGCATGAAGACGGTCGGTATTATCGTTTCCTCGATTCCAGCCTCTGCGAGTTTCTTTCGTAGCGTTGAGGCTGATACCGTGGCTCCTTTAGAGGGTACGATGTATGCAACAATCCGCGAAGCACCTTGACTATCCGCGCGCACATCCACCAATGATTGCTCGACTTTCTCATCTGAATTTAGAACCGATTCGATCGTATCTATATGAAGCCATTTGCCGTGAAATTTACTGCGGAAATCCTTTCGACCGAGGTATTCAAGTTCTCCATTAGGATTTAAGTATCCGAGATCACCACTAAGATAGGTTCGTTCACCTGGTTGTTCAGGACTCGGTATAAAGCGATCATTAGTCAACTCAGGCTGCCGCCAGTAACCGCGAGCTAAATAACGGCTACGGATGGCAATCTCGCCAATTTCACCCTGGACTACTTCCACACCATTCTCATCGAGCAAAAGTGTTTGCATATCCTCGGTAGCGTATCCGATTGGAAATTGTTTGCCGAGGAGCTTAGTTTGATTATTAGCGAAATATTGCCGAGTAATACCAGTTTCTGTAGCGCCAAGACCATTTACGAGAAGACAGTCATTGCCAAAGTTCTTTTGGAATAGAGTTAAGTCTTGTAGCGTGGCGCGGTCACCTTCCAAACGAATTATACGTAGGGATTTAAAATTTTGCCCTGTACATAATAATCGCTGAAATATTGTCGGAACAGAATGGTAGATAGAGATATTTGCAGAATTGATGCATTGAGCTAGCCCTTCGATACCCACTCGACGGAGGTCGATTGGAAACAGTGCAGCACCGTTTAGTAATGAACAAAAGACATTCGAAACAGCACCGCTAAATCCGCAAGATTGCAACAGCGTTAGACGATCATCGCTGGTGATTTGTAAGTTGTTGGTGTAGCGCATTACGTTGTGCAGAACATTACGATGATCATCCACGACCCCCTTTGGTTTCCCAGTTGAACCCGAGGTGTAGTAAATGTAGGCGAAAGCATCTGGGGAAATATGCAACGAGGGATTGCCACTGGGACATGTATGGCTTTCATTTTCGACTTCAATTATTTTCCGAGTTCCTTTAGCAAGCTCAATAGCCTGTGAGTAATTTGAAATATCGGTAAGGATTAGTGGCGCACCCGAGTCCGCCAAAATATTCTCAAGTTGAGATACGGCATAGCCTGTATCCAGTGGTACATAGATGCTCCCAGCCTTTAGTACACCAAGGATTGCCGCAATTAGGGGCGAATCCTGATCTAAGAGGAGAGCCACAGGATCACCTCTGGGTATATCAGATTCTAGAATTGCATGTGCGATGCGATTGGCAAACGAATTAAGTCCTTCATAGGTAAGTGATTTTGTGCTTGTACCAATTGCTAAATCTGTTCGATGCTTGAGGACTTGTTTTTCGAAGCGATCGGGAATGGATTGCTCTATTTCGTCCTTTAAAAAAAGGCGGGTGATCTGAGTAAAATATTGATTCATCGATAATAATGTTCGCCTAAATACAAGTATATACAAGCGAAAGGATGAATTAAATTAGCCGAGCATCTGAGTTGGGTCGTCAATCGCCGCTGATTCAACGGGCTTGAGCGGCAGCTTTCTCGTAAGCTGACGCTCTGATGGACTTGCTGAGTTCCTCGAAGCGTCCAGGAACTAATGCTCATATCGAAATGATAAATGAGTACCCTTATCCCTGAAAAAATGCAGTTAAGGATCCAGCCTATCGGGCTCTCTTGCGAGAGGGGTTGGCCAGGCCAGGGCTACCCTGGAGAAGTCCTGACTCAATATAGGAGACTAGTACGCCAAATATGATGATTTGATACATATCAATAGAGCTGCTTGAAGGTTCTGATGTAATTAAATTCCAATGTCTACCGGGCGAATTACTTGCTATTGAGGCTTTTACTCGCATCTGCACTTCGCATTAAACGCAGACTAAGGCTAGCCGTCTCAGCATTTCTTATAGTTTTGCTTGGTTTTCCGCTCGGGGGAGCCAGTGCAACACTGAACCTCGCCAAAGACGGTCCAAAGACGGCGCGTGAAGGCGACCTGATCGAATACTCGATCGAGGTTGTAAATGAAGGTGCCGCGAGCGTCGCGGGTGTCGAGGTACTCGATACCCTGCCGGCGGAAGTCCAGTTCGTGCAGGCCATGCCTACGCCTGGCGGGACCTATAATTCGATAAACGGTGTATGGACCCTGCCGACACTTGGTACGAGTGCCAACGATAAAACTGCGGGTTTGCAAATTCAGGCTCTGGTAAATCTGAACCTGATAAACAATCCGGACGATGTGGCCGACATAACCAACAGGGCGGAGGTCATGGCACCACTCGACCAGACACCCCTCGAGGCACAAGTCAGCACGAACATTATTTGCACCTTCTGTATCGATTGGGAAATCGAGTCCGTTACATTCGACTACGAAATTGACGACATTGGCCTCGACGGTGGTTATGACTATAAAGCGCGCTTCTTTTTGTGGGTAAAAGTCACCAATAACGGGTCGGTGACATCCGATGCGACTGTAACTGTAACGAAATTCGGAGTTCGTGGTGGCGGTTTTGGGGCCGTGACTTTGTTCCCCGATGCGCCTGTTACAGTGACTCTCGATCCGGGTCAGTCCCAGACAATCGAGTTCGAAAGCGACCGGGAGAAGGGAGACGATTTCGACTTTACAGCCTTCTGGGAAGTTACCATCAGTGACGTGGCGCTGCTAGACCCTGTCCTGCCCAATACAGTGTCGGGTTCCTATTCCGAAGATTTCGACGATGGTGGGTATAGCGGAGTAGGTTGCTTTGTCTCTACCGCGGCCTATGGATCATATTTAGCTCCACATGTAGAAACTTTGCGAGATTTCAGGGATCGGCATCTTTTAACCAACCCCTTCGGGAAGTGGTTGGTAGAGTTTTACTACCGACACTCACCACCCGCAGCACATTATATTCGAAAGCGCGAAACGCTCAGGGCGATCATTCGGCCGGTATTAGCTTTAGTCGTTTATTCGATTAAGTATCCTGTCGCTGCATTACTTGTTCTACTGATACTACTACTCTTGACTCGCCATAGAAGCCAGAGAAAAAACCGAACCTTACGCTTGTGAGGCGATAGGTTGAGGTTCTTCTTTGGGGTTGTCGCCACTGATTATCTGGATTTGAGCATCTGTTCTCTCCAGAGTTGACGCCCGGACAGGCTTACTGGGCTTCTCGAAACGGCCACTTGGTTTTAGACGATCTATTGTCTTGATGATGGCGCAGTGTGGGAAGGCAGAGAATCCAGTACAGCTAGTGGTCAGCAACCTTTGTAGTTTCTAGCGACACATTCACGCGCCATTTGATGAGCCAGGACGATGTCTTCAGAAGTCATTTGCTGTGCAAGTTTGTCACGTTCATTCTCAGCAGCTTCAACTCCTTGTGATGCAGCTAAGTTGACCCACATATGGGCGCGTAAAATGTTCTGAGGAACACCGATCCCATTCAAATACATATACCCCAGAAGAAACTGGGAGCCGGCGTTACCCTGGTAGGCAGCAAGCCTGTACCACTTGAGCGCTTCCTTATCGTCCTTTGCGACGCCGTTTCCCATCCGATACATAACTCCCAGATTGTACTGGGAAACAGGGTCACCTTCTTCAGCAAGAATTTTCCATTCCTTGAGTGCAGTTGCATAGTCTTCTCGATCATAAGCATCCAGACCCTTCTGAAAATCAGCAAGCGCGGATGTGCCAAACGGTAGCGTAGCTATCATCAGTAATAGAACGGCGATGCATTTATTCATCAATTTCCCCGTTAGATTTTTCAGTTAAAGTATTATAATAGAAACAAGGCCGATCTGTCTGATTTAATTCAGTTTTTCCACATAAATAATTATCATTTATGAATATTTACTTTTCGTGGATACCAGATTTGGTCTTCCTGGGAGCGAGATTTTCCTGATTTCTTACTGCAAATTCGGGGTTTGAGAATTTTTCCTGTCGAAGCCGTGTAATTTCTCCGCAGCTATGGGATGGACTCCTCCTCACTCTACCGGCATCGATGTGCCAAACTGATAGTGTCTATAACAGTTAACGAGAAGGAGGAGTCCACGATGAAGATTAATCGAGTTGGTGTAGATTTGGCAAAAAATGTATTTTTATTACATGGTGCTGATCGCAGAGGTAAAACGGTCTGATCACCGAATATGGGCTAGTAGCGCCGCTACAGTTACATTCATCGCGGCGCCTGGAGCGTGAAGCGAAGCGTAACGTGGAGCTGATGTGGTTGAGCGCGCGACTAGCCCCGGATCTCAAAACCATCGCCGACTTCAGAAAGGATAATGGTGAAGCCATACGCCTGGTGTGTCGGGAGTTCGTGATGCTGTGCCGCAAGTTGAACCTGCCCGGTGATACGCTCGGGATTGATGGTAGTAAGTTCAAAGCGCTAAACAATCACGACAGGAGCTTCACGCGGGCGAAGATGAATCTCGTGATCAGACTGATTGGCTGCAAACAGCTGCTCGAAGCGATGTAACCAGTTCGCTCACCCCGAATAAGTCGCTGATTGCTAGCCGAATATTATACAGAGTAACGGGGCGATTCACTGCCGGGTTGCCTATCGCATCATTAAAGCCCGGTTTACACACAGCCCCGGCCAGAAACAGACCCTCGACAGAATTACCATACTCCTCCGTTTATTATTGTTTTTGTGATCTGGCTCACGAACTTGGTACGGGCACTAACAATACATTCTATATCCAGGTATGGAGAGGCTAGATGCTGGTACCGGGTTGCACAGGTCACCAATCTGTCATCATCGATAACGACATCAAACTAACTGTTCTTTACATCAAGTTAAGGCAGGTTTTAACTGGGATCGATGCTCCTGACAGTGCCGAATTCCGGCGCGAAGCATTATTTTCTCAAATTGAGGAAACTGAGGAATAACAGAATATTGATATTTAGCTATGGCCATTAATCAACGAACTGCAGAAAAGGAAATTGATCAGCTGCTGCATCTGACGGCAGCGCCTTCTGATGATTGGTATGGAGTCATAGGCGAGGGTAACTTGAAGAATATTGACAGAAGAGCATTTAATTATGCCTTTGAGTCTTTCGTAGCGGGATCGTATGACAGTGCATTTAAAGGCTTTGCCAAATTATCTATCAAGGGTTCCATTGCTAGCCAATATCATTTGGGGTTAATGTACTTAAAAGGCATGGGGGCATTGCAAGATTATTGCTATGCGCATTTATGGTTCAACATCGCTTCATCGCAGAACCATAAAAAATCCAGAATACAACTTGAAAAATTAACAAGAAAAATGAGCGCTCAACAAGTAGCAGAAGCCCAGAAACTAGCCCAGGCATGGGCCGCAAAGAATAACCAGGCTGCATAAATACGCTAAAGGATTAATTTTATCACTGCGTTCACTGCACAGCCCTCCAAAGCATAGGAAATAGGGCCGACGACTATCGTCAATTTCCCAGTAAAATTGTTAGAGACGAACAACCTGGGAGGAAGCCATGAATTACCACACCGCGCTCGATGTATAGCTACGTTCTGTTTCGATCTGCATTGTTGATGATGAAGGGACGATTCAGTTTGAAGCGAAAGTGCCATCCGAAGTCGAAAGGAATCGTCAATTTGAGAGTTCAGGCTCTCGATTCCAGGATTCAGTCGGATGTTAATTCAGGGAAACTGCTTGCGGCTGCGAAGTAACAGACCAGCGCCAGCAAGATTACAGCGTTGAAGCCGAAATGGATTGCGAGCAGGGTTGCCAGAATTGCGCTAATCACCGAAGCGCAGCCATTAATGCCCCAGGCCCAGGCCGTAAGAGATGGCGGGCCACTGGCGAGCGAGGACAGGCCCAACGGGAAGGGCACTCCCATGCAAAAACCCAGCGGCGCGATCAACGCGATACTGAGCAGTATCCTTAATCCCAGCTGCCAGCTCCCGGCAACCTGCATCAATGGCTCGAGCAGTACCAGGTATAACAGGCCAATCGCTATGATCACCGCCACCGCTTTGGCGTTGACTCTTTTCGAACGCAGTTGGCCGGCAAAGCGTTGCGAGTAGGCGCTGCCTGCGCCAGCTGAAACCAGAAATGAAGCCAGTACCACTGAAGCAGCGTAAATTGGGTGATGCAGCAGCAGGATGAATTTCTGCAAAAAGGCGATTTCCATGAACAGAAAACCCAGCCCCAGAGCAAAAAAATAGCTCAGCACTTTGAAGCTGCTGGTGAAGCTGACTGTTTGCGCGGTCTCCCGACGTATGAAAGCAAGCGGTAACAGAATCAGCAGCATGCTGAACAGCACCGCCAGCAGCAGCGTTATCGCCAGGGTAAGATAGCCGGTCTCCAGTAATGCGCCTCCGCCCCGGTGCCTCAGGCTGGTCAGTTCAGACAGGCTGCTCCATTTCAAGAAGTGGGAATGGAACGGGCGGTCGTCGGTCGCCGGTTCGAGATTGAATTTGTATTCATGCAGGAATTGATCGCGCTGCTGGCCGAGCAGCGCCCGCGTACCATCGTAGAAATAAGAGGTTTCAAGCTGGTTATAGTGGTTAGCCTCGTGCCCCGGCATGCCCGGGTAATAGGCCAGGTCAAACGAGCGTCGCTTGCAGAAATCCTTGATTGCTTTAATGTCCGCACTGCCTATCTCCCCGTTCTTGATCAGTAACGTACTGGTTTGCCAGCCACGGATTAGCGCCAGCCGACGCTCGATGTTATCGGCGCCCAGCTCTTTAAGCGCCGCGATCGCGCTGGCAAACAATTTCAGGCTATCCCGCGGCGGCAACTGGATCCCGTTCGTTAGCGCGACATATCCCTCATCATCGAGCCGTTTCAGGGCCTCCCTCAGTGCCGCGACAGTGTATAAATAGTTTTCATTGAGACCATGGACCCCGCCAGCTGCGCCGGCGAGAGAATCGAGTACTGGAAACTGGATCAAATCATAACGGCTGGTTGTACGCTGCAGGAAACCGCGTGCCTCGGTAATCTGCAGATTGACCCTGGCATGATCGAAAATCCCGCCACTGAATTCACCCAGGCGGACGCGTACCAGTTCTGCGACCTGGGGGTTGATTTCTACCGCGTCGATGCGCTCTGCATTATGGTAGAGCGCCTGTAAGACGCCGGCTCCGCCACCGGCGCCCAGTACCAGGACTCTCCCGGGACCCTGCAGGTGGTAGGGTAGCGCCGAGGTTAGATAATCCAGATAGGCAAGACTGGAGAGATCATCGGGATAGCGCGTGATCGCGGTTAATCCATCGCCGTTGATAAACAGGCCTAGTTGCTCAGGGGGTTCGATGCGAGAGTTGAGGCTCAGTCCCGGCGCATGGCGTAGTGGGGTGGTCCGGCTTTCTACCACGTTGATCATGCCCAGCGGGCTGAAGCGCTCGGCAATCACCCGGGTCCCGGGCACGCGCAGTAACTGGCTAAGACTCTTGTAAGGGGATATTATCGGCTCGGTCCATGTGCCTGGAAGCGAATACAGGCAAAGCATGACAATCGGTAGACCGATGATTGCCTCTCGCCAGCCTCCCCGGCATTCGATCCATAGCACGGCAGCGGCGGCAAATCCCAGAAACGATACCAAACGAAGCGCTGTCGCAGGCGGTACCAGGAACAGTATTGCGATAATTCCAACCGCGCCGATCCCGGCGCCGAACAGGTCGGCCGCATAGATGCGCGCTAACGAGTACTTGAATCGTATCAGTGCCAGCCCGATCAGATTGGCCGCAAAAAAGAACGGCAGCGTCAGCAGCAGGATGACCAGGGCAAGTCGCAGCCAGTGGTTACTGTCCCAGATCAACTCCTCGGGATTGAACGATAGGCGTTGGGCCAGCGCGTAGCATAACAACGAACTGAGCCCGAACAGGCAAGCCTGGATAACCGCAAAGTTGCGAAAGTTATTTTCGAAAACTGCCCGGGTCAATACCAGGAAACTGCCGCTGACGCCGAAACCGAGCAGCGCGACGCTGACTACCATGTAGGCGAAGTGATGCCACTGGATTAACGAGAACAATGCCATTAACAGTATTTCATAACCGAGTACGGCCGCCGAAATCAGGGCGATGGAGAACCTTGGTTGCGCATTCAGGGTCACGATTGAAGGCGTATTAGTGTTCCCCGGTCAGCGGCACGAATCTGACCGGCAATACCTGGCGCGTAATAAATTCGTCGTTTTCGTTGCGGGTAATCAGTACCAGCTGCTGGGTCGAAAATCGGCTACCGACCGGAATGATCATCCTGCCCCCGGGTTTGAGCTGTTGTAACAACGGCGGGGGAATGTGACTGGCCGCCGCGGTCACGATGATTGCATCGAAAGGCGCGTTCTCGGGCCAGCCATAGTAGCCATCCCCGAGACGTACTTCGACCCGGTCATAACCCAGGCGCTGCAGGCGGGTTTGCGCCTGTTTTCCGAGTGCCGGGATGATTTCGATACTCCACACCCGGGTGCCGATCTCCGCCAGTATCGCGGCCTGGTAGCCGGAGCCGGTACCGATCTCCAGGATGCGCTGGTCCGGTTCCGTATCCAGCAAGTCGGTCATGATCGCGACGATGTACGGTTGTGAAATCGTCTGGCCGTGACCAATCGGTAACGGCCGGTTCTGGTAGGCCCTGTCGACCATTTCGGGCGGTACAAACTCGTGTCTGGGTACCCGCGCCATCGCATCGAGCACCCGTGTATCGAGGGACGATCGCTTGAGGTAATGGCTGGTATCGCGGACATCGGCTTCGATCAGGCGTATCATTTGTTGCCGACTGTCTCGAAAAAGATCGCTGGCCTGCGCTGGATCGAGCAGATAGCTGCTAGCGACGAGCGACAACAAGGCACCGAGCATTGCAGTACCGAGATGACGATATGAAACCGGTTCGAACATAACTGAATAGTTGCCTGTGCCGCACTGCTGACCCCCGATTATAAACTTGAAACCATATCTGGCCAATTTTCGTTTCTACGAGGAACTCAATGACTTCCTCGGACGCGATCACTACAAACAGACCATCGCATATCGGTTTGGTGGGCAGCCTGCGATCAAGGACCCGATCGAGGTTCTCGGGGTGCCGCATAGTGAAGTCGACCTGATCCTGGTGAACAACGCATCGGTGGGCTTTGACTATAAATTGAAAGATGGCGATCGTGTCGCGGTATACCCGGTGTTCGAAAGCCTTGATATCTCTCCAGTGCAGCGCTTACGACCGAAGCCGCTGCGTAATACCGCATTCATTGTTGACGTTAATCTCGGCAAACTGGCGCGTGGCTTGCGCATGCTGGGTTTTGACGCGGCTTACGGCAATCGCCTGAAGGATCGCGAAATCGTTGACATCGCCACACGGGAGAAACGTATCGTTTTGACTCGGGACAGGAAACTGTTGTTCCGCAAGTCGATAACGCATGGTTTCTGGGTAAGAGCGGTCGATGCAGATGCCCAGGTACGGGAAGTTCTGACACGACTCGACCTTTATAGCCAGGTCAAACCGTTACAGCGCTGTATGGATTGCAATGGAAGGATAGAACCGGTTGCGCGGGAACAGGTATGGTCTCGCCTGGAACCACTTACGCGTCGATACTATAGCGAGTTCTTCCGTTGCTCGAGTTGTCACAAGATTTACTGGTCGGGCTCACATGTGGCGCACATGACTGGTGTTATTCGTGAGCTGCTGGTGCGGTAGACGTTGTGCCCGCTAGGGGAACCAACGGCAATGGAGCCGAAGGGAGGGCCGGCATTTACGAGTGCTGCTTTTTAGTCAGCGATTTCCTCGCCCTTGAAATTGCTGATGAAACATTGCTGGGCGGTGCTGGTTGTTCTGTTTACAATCGTCGTTACTATAACCGAATTCCTCGCCTGCCTGGAAAGAAAAGGTGGAGTGCCGCTCCACCCGTCGTTGCATTCAATGATATCCAGGTTTTGATTTGAGCTTGAAACAGGGAGACCGATAATGACCAGTTACATCATCGAACCGGCAGTGCCCGCCAGCCTGCCCATCCGTGGCTGTGATGAACGATTCCCCGTTCGTCGTGTTTACTGCGTAGGCCGCAACTATGCCGCGCACACGATCGAAATGGGTGGTGACCCGGATCGGGAAGTACCGTTCTTTTTTCAAAAAAATCCTGACGATCTTCTCACGGGAGATGCTGACTTTCCCTATCCGGGCAAATCCAGCGATGTCCACCACGAGATCGAAATGATTGTCGCACTGTATAAGGGTGGCGCTAATATTCCGCAGGAGGCCGCACTGGATCACGTCTGGGGGTATGGTGTTGCCCTTGATATGACGCGACGCGACCTGCAGGGCGAGTGCAAGAAAACCGGCCGTCCGTGGGAAATCGGCAAAGCCTTCGATCATTCGGCACCGGCGTCCGAACTCGTGCCGGTCAGCGAGGCAGGCCATCCGGCGGATGGCGCCATCTGGCTCAAGGTGAATGGTGAAACTCGTCAACAGGGTGACCTTAACCAGATGATCTGGAAGGTGCCTGAAATGATCGCCTACCTGTCCGGTCTGTTCACCCTTGCACCGGGTGACCTGATCCTGTCCGGTACGCCCTCCGGGGTCGGTCCGGTCGAGCGGGGTGATCAATTAGACGGACACATAGATGGCGTCGGCGACCTGCACTGCAAGGTTGTCTGACAGGAGTGCCTGGCTGCGCGGCTAGCTAAACCCGCCTGCGGAATTACAGCGTCTGCATCAGTTTGATCATACGCTGCCGGGTCGGTTCATCGGGCAGACGCCCGTAACCTGCCGCCATGTTGTCAACCATGTGTTTGAGTTTCGACGTAGCCGGGATAACGCAGGTTACCGCGGGATGAGCCGCGATAAATTTGAGAAAGAACTGTCCCCAGCTGGCGCAATCAATATCTGCCGCCCACTCAGGCAGATTTTTGCCCTTGACCTTGCGAAACAGGCTGCCGCGTTGATAGGGGCGATTGATCAGGGTGGCGATACCTTTTTCCCGCGCAATCGGCAGCAGGCGCTGCTCCGCGGTGCGGTTGAGGATGTTGTAGCTGAACTGGACGAAGTCGAGCGGCAGCTGCTGCATTAGCTCCTCCAGTTCATCGTGGTAGCGGCCATGCGAGGTGGTAATACCGATATAGCGTATCCTGCCCTCGGCTTTCCACTCGACCAGCGTGTCGATGTGGTTTTGCCAGTCGCGCAGGTTATGGATCTGCATCAGGTCTATTTGATCGACGCCCAGGCGTCGCATCGAGCGTTCCATCTGTTCGATTCCTTCACTCTTTCCGTAAGTCCACACCTTGGTTGCGGTAAAAATATCCTGCTTGTTGGTTGCCTGCTTCACCAGGGCGCCGGTTACTGCTTCCGCGCGACCATACATCGGTGACGAATCTATCAATTGTCCGTGGTTATCGAAAAAAGCCTGCATAACCGACATCAATGGCGAGGTAACCGCCGTGTCGCTATCGACGTCGAAAGTCCGCGACGTGCCAAGCCCGATCACCGACAGGCGTTCTCCGCTGGATGGAATCGTCTTCCTGATCACTGCCGATTCGGTCGCGAGTGCCAAACCGGGAGTGATCGAAGCCATCAGCGAAGCGGCGGCACCGGTTTGCAGAAATTGACGGCGCGAAAATTCATCTTTGAATATTTTCATATCAAGTCTCCGTTAATGCCTCTGGGGCGGACTGCCTGTGTTGTTCATTGTTTTCATAGCTGTTGCCGAGAAAAACAGCGACCAGGGCCCACAGGAAGGCGAGCAGGGCCGCCACGACAGCGATAGCACCGAGCCCCAGCCCGACACCCTGTGCGAGCGCGGTGTAGCTCCAGCCCGCCAGCACGTCACCGCCGCGATAGACGACGATATCAATTACCGGCTTGGTTTTAAACCGGGTCTCACGATCAACCCCGGTAAAAAGCATTTCCCGCGCGGGTCGGGTAATTGCGTAGTTACCCGCGCGGCGGGTAATCTGCAGGCCGATCAGCAGCGCGAGCCCGGGCGCCACGGCAACCGCAATCCAGCCGAAGACAAGGATTACCGGAATCAGCGCCAGGGTCACCGCCAGGCCGAACTTTGTCGCCAGCCGGCTGGTGGCGAACAGTGCGGTGAAGATGGCTAGTGTATTGACGATCAAATCCATCATGCCCCAGTACTGCGAACGCGTGGCCCGGTCATACTCGACCATCACATTTTTCAGCTCGAAGTAAACAAAGCTGCTCATCATCGTGTAAAGCACGATGAACAGGCCTATGCCGAGCAGGAATCGATGGTTGATGAAGTCGATGAAGCCATTGAAAAAATCGCCACCGATAGTCACCAGGGAAGTGGGGTCGGAGTTGTTATCGACCTCGACAGGAATATGTGTCCTGGTTTTGTCGAGATAGAATATGAGCGGCACGAGCAGCAACAACATTAGCGCCGCGATCAGTAACAGGTTGTATATGCCTAGCCGTTCACCGAGCAAGACGGGTATTGAAGGCCCCATTACCGCACCGATGCTGGCGCCGGCGCCGAACAGTCCGAACAGGCGCCTGGATTGTCCACTGGAATAGATATCGGACATGAAACTCCAGAACACCGAGACATGAAACAATGCGAAAAAACTGACCCAGACGTAAAACGACTTGTCGATCAGCGCGGTATCTTCAAGCCAGTGGGTAGCGATATAGAAGAGCAGGAAGGAGGCGGCGAAAAATATATAGATCCCCGGTACCAGTTTGCGCAGACTTACCCTGGAGACTACCAGTCCGTATACCAATACTGCGCCGGCACTGATGAAAAAATTCAGCGTCCATAACCAGCTCAACTCGGCGTCGGTCCAGTCGCTGGACATCGCGTCCCGCACCGGTCTCAACACGTAGTAGGCCGCCATCAACGTGAAAACAAACAGGAACGATAACAGCACGGCTGGGATCTCGTCCGGCTTCACCTTGATCAACTTGTTAGCGAGGTTGTGTAATGACACGGGCATCACTTCGATCCGCTTACTCGATGGCTGGCCAGCCCGGCCACGATTTCAGCCGCGGGTTGCTGGATCAGTACGCGCGGATCTACCTTGAGCTTGCAACTGCGATTTCCTCCACCCAGGACGATGTACTCGCATTGCATTACAGCGTCATCTATCCAGATCGGCAGATCCTCCGCCAGCGCCAACGGGGTTACGCCACCGATTTCCATCGCCGTGAGCTCGCGGGTTTCATCGGCGGAAGCAAATGACACTTTGCGTGCGCCCATTTTCTTGCGCACCGTGTGATTGGTGTTCAAACGATCAGTCGCAAGCAGCACGCAGAGAACGAATTTCTCTGTCCCGGTCTTTGACCTGACCAGGATTGCATTGGCGGAGTTTTCCAACGCCACGCCATAGTGTTCACAGAACACGGCCGTGTCGGCGAGCTCCGGATCACATGGCCAGACCTCGAACGGCAGACCGGCCTGTTCAAGAAACATGCGGATTTCGGGCAGGGTATCGCTCATGTATTGACCGGCAAATGATTCGGGGGAGCAATATTTAACACAAAGCGCATTGCCTGTGAATCCATGCTTGACTTGATTGTCGGGTTTGTCAGAATCGCCGCAAACCGTGAACGAGGCCTGAAATGAAACTTTCCGATTTTAAAATGCTGACTTTTGATACCTACGGTACCCTGATCGATTGGGAGAGCGGGATTTATAATGCGCTCGGACCATTACTCGACAAGCTGCCATTGAGACTGGATCGTGATGAAGTACTTGAGTTGTTCGCCAGTTTCGAGATGCAGCAGCAGGCCGATACGCCGGCGCAGGTTTACAGTGCCTTGCTGGCCGAGGTTAGTAAATCGATAGCGCAAAAATGGCAGATCAAGCTCAGCGACGCGGAAGCTGCGACTTTCGGGCGTTCGGTCAAGCATTGGCCCGAATTCGAGGATTCGGCCGCCAGTCTGCAGTACCTGCGCCGGCATTACCGCATGGCGACCCTGACCAATTGCGACCGCATCAGTTACATGGGTAGTAACGC
>CALDDP010000104.1 GCA_937936805.1 uncultured Gammaproteobacteria bacterium
GACCCGCAATGCGCGGCGGCCTGTCCTACTGACGCCATCACCTACGTCGATGCGGACTGGACCGGTTACGACCGCATGCAGGCCTCGGCAGCCAAGAGCTTGCCAACCGCTGAAGTCACCGCTTAATCATGGGGGTAATGAATCATGTCATGGACAAGAAAAATACTGAGGGTAGATCTCTCTAAAGGCAGCTGCACGTCCGAACCACTCAACATGGAGTGGGCAAAACTTTACCTGGGCCAGCGCGGCCTGGCATCGAAGTACCTAAGCGAAGAAGTCGATCCCAAATGCGACGCGCTCGGGCCCGATAACAAGATGATTATGGCCACCGGACCACTCACCGGGACCATGGCTTCCACCGGAGGCCGCTATTCCGTAATCTGCAAGAGCCCGTTGACCGGCGCAATCGCCTGCTCAAATTCGGGTGGATTCTTCGGTGCGGAACTGAAGTTCGCCGGTTGGGACATGATCATCTTCGAAGGCAAGTCGGATAAACCGGTTTACCTGTTGATCCAGGATGACAAGGCCGAGCTGCGTTCGGCTGAAGGCATGTGGGGAAAATCTGCCTGGGAGACCGACGATATCCTGCATCAAACCCACCAGGACCCACAAATGCGGGTCGCCTGTGTCGGGCGCACCGCCGAACATGGCTGCCTCTATGCCGCGGTCATGAATGACAAACACCGTGCCGCCGGACGTTCCGGCGTCGGCACCGTGATGGCGTCGAAGAACCTGAAGGCGGTTGCCGTGCGCGGCACCGGCGGTATCGGCAACGTCAATGACGCCAAAGCGTTCATGGCGGCGACCAATGACGGTAAAGCGGTTCTCGCCGAGAATGCGGTTACCGGACAGGGGTTGCCCGCTTATGGTACCCAGGTCCTGATGAACGTCATCAACGGCATTGGTGGATTGCCGGCGCGTAACATGCGCGACGTCGGTTTCGAGGGTGCTGAACATATTTCGGCCGAAGCAATGGCCGAGCCCCGTAAAAGCGACGGTAAACCCAACCTGACCACGAACGGTGCCTGTTTCGGCTGCACTATCGCCTGTGGCCGTATTTCCACGGTCGATCCGACGCACTTTTCGGTCAAGGACAAGCCGCAATACCAGGGTGCCTCCGGTGGTCTCGAGTATGAAGCTGCCTGGGCGCTGGGTGCCGATACCGGTGTCGATGATCTCGATGCGCTGACCTATATAAACTTCCTATGCAATGAAGACGGCATGGACCCCATTACCTATGGTGCTACCGTGGCGGCGGCAATGGAAATGTTTGAGGACGGCACTATCGGCACCGCGGAAACCGGCGGCATCGAACTCAGGTTCGGCAGTGCCGAGGCCTTTGTCGCTATCACCGAGCAATTTGTTACCGGTGAGGGTTTTGCCAAAGATCTGGGACTGGGTTCGAAGCAGCTGTGTGAAAAATACAAGCGTCCGGAGCTGTCGATGACAGTCAAGGGGCAGGAGTTTCCAGCCTACGATCCACGCGGCATCCAGGGCATCGGGCTGGCTTACGCCACTTCGAACCGGGGCGCCTGTCACCTGCGTGGCTACACCATCGCTTCGGAAGTACTCGGCATCCCGGTCAAAACCGAGATGAACGATACCGACGGCAAGGCTGAACTGGTCAAGGCTTTTCAGGATGCAACCGCGCTGGTCGATTCTGCCGGCCTTTGTGTTTTCACTACTTTCGCCTGGGGTATGGACAATATTGCACCTCAGGTCGATGCTGCCTGCGAGGGCGACTGGAGTGTCGAGAACTGCCTCGAGACCGGCGAGCGTATCTGGAATATGGAACGCCTGTTCAACGAAGCGGCCGGGTTTACCGCCGATGACGACAAACTACCCAAGCGCCTGCTAGAGGAGGTCATCAAGCACGGGCCGACTGAAGGCCAGGTAAACCGCCTCGGTGAAATGTTGCCGCAGTACTACGAGGCGAGGGGCTGGACCGCGGACGGCAAGATTCCAGACGAAACCAGGCAACGTCTGGCATTGTAATTAAACCTGTAAACCCCTCGCCGCAAGGCGGGGGGTTTTTCATTTAAAGAGCACTGACATGCAACATATCATCATAGGTGCAGGGCCCGCTGGCGTGATAGCCGCGGAAACCCTTCGTAAAGCAGATCCCGATGCGGAAATCACCATTATCGGGGATGAGCCCGAGCCGGCTTATTCGCGTATGGCGATTCCTTATTACCTGATCGATAACGTCAAGGAGTCGGGTACCTACCTGCGCGATCCGGAGAATCATTTCAACTCGCAGAATATAGAGGTGGTGCAACAGCGGGTCGACAGCGTCGATACCCAGGACAAGCGTATAAGCCTTGCGGATGGCAGTTCACGTAACTATGACAAACTTTTGATTGCCACCGGATCACACCCTGTAAGTCCGCCGATTCCCGGACTGGACCTGCCGCAGGTGCATTCCTGCTGGACGCTGGAAGACGCACGCAACATCATCAGGCTGGCGCAGGCCGGATCCAATGTGGTGCTTATCGGTGCCGGTTTTATCGGTTGTATCATCCTCGAGGCGCTGGTCAAGCGTGGCGTCAATCTCGCGGTAGTCGAAATGGGCAATCGCATGGTGCCGCGTATGCTCGATGAAAAGGCGGGCGGGCTGCTCGAGACCTGGTGCAAGAAAGAGGGTATCGACGTACATACCAGCTGCAGTGTCGAAGGTATTGCGGCCGCGGGTGATGATCAGGTCGAGGTCAGCCTCAGTGACGGCAGTAAATCGAGCGCCGCGCTTGTGATTACGGCTACCGGTGTCAAGGCGAATACCGATCTGTTGAATGGTACCGATATTAAAACCGATCAGGGAATCCTGGTGAACCGACGCATGCAGACCAGCAATGCGGATGTCTATGCCGCCGGCGATGTTGCCCAGGGGGTCGATTTTTCTACCGGCAATTTCGAAGTGCAGGCGATTCAGCCTACCGCCACCGATCATGGTCGCATCGCGGCGCTAAACATGGCGGGAGCGGGTGACGAGCATCATGGTACGTTAAACATGAACGTACTCGATACCGTGGGTTTGATTTCCTGTTCTTTCGGTCTGTGGATGGGCGTCGATGGCGGTGAGAGTGCCTCACTGTACAACCCGGACGAGTTTCAGTACATCAA
>CALDDP010000105.1 GCA_937936805.1 uncultured Gammaproteobacteria bacterium
TTTTCGAACTCCTTGCCGGCGCCCGAAATAGAATCTTTGAGTGTATCCAGCTCTTTCTGCTGATCGGCCAGAATCGCGCGTAGTTCATCCGCGCGCAGTTCCTGTTCCACATCGGCCTTGATGGTAGTCATGAATCGTTTCAGACGCCCGAAATACTTGCCGGCAGTACGTGCTACCCCCGGCAGGCGTTCCGGACCTATCACGACCAGCGCAACGATGCCGATCAGCATCAGCTCAGTGAAGCCCATGTCAAACATAGGGGGTCTCTTACTCTAACTCGAATTCAATCTATGCGAAGTTAAACCAAAGTCCGCTCAGACCTTGTCCTTCTCTTCGCTTACCTTGCCTTCGATAATCTGACTTTCAGGCTCAGCGTCGTCTTTCGCGACTTCCTCATCTTTCACCGATTTCTTGAAACTCCTGATTGCACCACCCAGATCGCCGCCCACATTACGCAGCTTCTTGGTGCCAAACAACAGGATCACGATCGCCAGGATCAATAACAGCGACCAGATACTAATTCCACCAAAACCCATTTCTCACCTCATTTACTATGTTCGCGCGCGGCTTTTTCATCGATCCCCGATACGCCAAAACGACGTTCCAGTTCCTCGAGCACAAGCCGTGCATCAATATTCTGTTGTGCCAGCATCACCAGGCAGTGAAACCACAGGTCCGCAGTCTCGTAAACAACCTGTTGTTTATCGCCCGACTTGGCGGCAATGATAGTTTCAGCTGATTCCTCACCGATTTTCTTCAGTATGGAATCGAGCCCCTTATGATACAAACCCGCCACGTATGACGATTCGGGATCCGCGTCTTTTCTCGACGCCAGCACAGTCATCAGGCGCAGAAGTATATCATCACTCATCGATAAATCTCGTCGGGATTTTTGATAATTTCTTCATCTGTGAACCAGGCGCCATCCTTCAAAACACGGAAGAAACAGCGTCGCCGACCCGTATGACAGGCTATTCCTCCAATTTGCTCGACCCGTAATAACACCACGTCGGCGTCACAATCGACTCGTATTTCATGCAAAGTCTGCACGTGACCTGATTCCTCACCCTTGAACCAGAGGCGCTGACGTGATCTCGACCAATATACCGCGCGGCCCTCGGCAGAGGTAAGTTGCAGGGCTTCGCGGTTCATCCAGGCCAGCATCAGCACTTCTCCGCTTTGATGGTCCTGGGCGATCGCCGGCACCAGTCCGTCACCATTCCACTTGATTTGTTCCAGCCAGTCAGACATCACGCATCTCGATTCCCTGCGCCTGCATGAATGCCTTGGCTTCGCTGATGCGATACTCGCCGAAATGGAAGATACTCGCCGCCAGCACCGCATCGGCCTTACCCTGCAGAATTCCATCCACCAGGTGCTGCAGGTTACCGACGCCACCAGAGGCGATCACCGGCACGCGCACCGCCGCTGATACCTCGGCGGTCAGTTCATTATCAAAACCGATTTTTGTGCCATCACGATCCATACTGGTAAGCAGAATCTCACCCGCGCCAAAAGCATCCATCTTGCGTACCCAGTCGAGCGCATCGATGCCGGTCGGCTTGCGGCCGCCATGGGTGAAAATTTCCCAGCGCCCTGCCTCATGCTCCGCACTCACACGCTTGGCATCAACCGCCACGACGATACATTGCGAACCAAACTTGTCCGCGGCGGCGGCCACGAACTCGGGATTAAAGACCGCCGCGGTATTGATACTGACCTTGTCGGCACCAGCATTGAGCATGCGGCGGATATCCGCCAGCTCTCGAATACCCCCTCCCACGGTCAACGGAATAAACACTTCCCGCGCAACGTCCTCGACAACATGCACCATGGTTTCACGATCGTCGGAACTCGCGGTGATATCGAGAAAGGTTAATTCGTCGGCCCCTTCCTGGTTGTAACGACGGGCATTTTCAACGGGGTCTCCGGCATCGCGAATTTCAACGAACTTGACTCCCTTGACCACGCGGCCGTTGTCGACATCGAGACAGGGGATTATACGTTTTGCTAGCGTCATAGGAGACAGTTCTACCTAGTGCTGATCGATATAGGCTTGCGCCTCGGGCAGGCTGATGGTGCGTTCGTAAAGTGCACGACCGATGATGATTCCTTCTATCCCTGCGCTCTTGACTTCATTGAGTTGCAAGATGCAATCCATGTCGGTAACACCACCCGAGGCGATTACCGGAACCGTGATCGATTCGGCCAGTTCGCGGGTAGCTTCCACGTTAAGCCCCTGCATCATGCCATCCCGGCTGATGTCGGTATAAACGATTGCCGCGACGCCCTGATCCTCGAAACGCAGGGCCAGTTCCTGTGCCGTGTGCTCCGAACCTTCGGACCAGCCATGTACGGCGACCATGCCATCCTTCGCATCGATGCCGACGATCACGTTACCTGGAAACTCCGAGCACAACTGGGTAATGAATTCGGGACGCTTTACCGCCATGGTGCCGAGAATCACATAACTCACACCCGCCTCGAGATAGGACTCAACGGTCGCAGTATTACGGATACCACCACCAATCTGGACAGGTATGTCGGGGAAAGAGTTGCAGATTTCCTCGATGACGTCTGCATTGACCGGTTCACCTTCGAAGGCGCCATCGAGATCAACCAGGTGCAAACGACTGCATCCCTGCTCCACCCACTTGCCCGCCATCGATACCGGATCATCGGAGAACACGGTACTTTCGTCCATATTGCCCTGGCGCAGGCGCACACAATGCCCTTGTTTCAGATCGATTGCAGGAATCAAAATCATGGTTGACCGTCCCAGTTTACAAAGTTGCGCAACAGTTGCAGACCCGTGTCGGCACTCTTTTCCGGATGGCATTGTAACGCGAACAGATTATCTTTGGCGATTACACTGGTAAAACTGAAACCGTAATCGGTGATGCCTGCTACCAGTTGTGGATCCTCGGCTTCAAGATAATAACTATGCACGAAATAAAACCTGCTGTCGTCGGTAACATCATGCCAGAGAGGATGCTCTCTGGTTTGCTTTACGCGGTTCCAGCCCATATGCGGAACCTTCAGTCTAACGCCACTGTGATCCTGATGGTCGTCACCAAAATACTTTACCCTGCCCTTGAAAACCCCCAGGCACTGGGTGCCCTCGTTTTCTTCGCTGTGCTCAATGAGCACCTGCATACCCATGCAAATTCCGAGGAAGGGGCGATCTTTCGCGGCAGCAACTATGGCCTCACGCAAGCCATATTCATCGATAGCGCGCATGCAATCACCAGCCGCTCCCTGGCCCGGAAAAACAACTCGATCGGCGGCCAGCACCTGTTGCGGGTCAGAGGTCAGCAGCACCCTGTCATGACTCTGTGCAACAACCTGCAGCGCATTGACTACAGAACGAAGGTTGCCCATGCCGTAATCGACCACGGCAATTGTCTGCATGATCAGTGCTCTCTCAACATGGTAATTGCGAGAGCACTACAATGTTCCCTTGGTAGACGGGATGACGTCAGGCATACGATCGTCCCGGGCCACGGCAAAGCGCAACGCGCGACCGAATGCCTTAAACATGGTTTCGGCAATATGGTGCGCGTTTTCACCCGACAGGTTATCGACATGCAAAGTTGCCGGTGCATGATTGACAAAGCCCTGAAAGAACTCGTGGATCAAATCGACATCGAAGTTTCCGATTCGGGGACGCACAAACCTGACCCGATACTCGATTCCCGGACGCCCGGAGAAATCGATGACAACCCGCGACAGGGCCTCGTCCAGTGGCACATAGGCATGGCCGTAGCGCATGATGCCCTGCTTGTCGCCGAGCGCTTCTTTAAAGGCCTGTCCCAGGGTTATGCCGATATCCTCGACCGTATGATGATCATCTATATGCAGGTCGCCGCTGGCCGTAACTTCCAGGTCAAACGAGCCATGACGGGCAATCTGCTCGAGCATATGCTCGAGAAACGGAATTCCGGTATCGAAATGAGACCTGCCGCTGCCATCCAGGTTAAGCACTACGCTGACCTGGGTTTCCAGGGTATTCCGACTGACATTTGCACTGCGATCTGACATTTACAACCACTTGGGGCAGACATTGAGAGGGTGCTGATGATAATCGACATTGGTGGCAAATTCGACCATTAATAAGCGCCCGGGGGCAGCCTGTCAATCAAGGATGAAACTTACCGGACCATCGTTGACCAGGTGGACCTGCATATCCGCCCCGAATCTGCCGCATTCGACCTCGTCATGCGAGGCTCGAGCATAATCTACCATCACGGTGAATATGCGCTTGCCATGCTCGGGGTTGGCCGCCGATGTGAAACTGGGTCGGCGCCCTTTTCTGGTATCGGCCGCAAGGGTAAACTGCGGCACCAGCAGCAATCCCCCCTCGACAGCTTTGAGCGACAGGTTCATCCTGCCATCAGAATCGCCGAAGACGCGATAGTTGAGCAGACGATCCACGTAATGGCGGGCGGTCGCTTCGTCGTCATCGGCCTGCACCCCGACCAGCACCAGGATACCCGTTTTGATTGCTGCGATAATTTCGCTACCGACTTCCACCCGCGCCTGAGTGACGCGCTGCAAAAGAGTAATCAAGTCACGATTTCCAGCATGGCGTTACAACTATCGACCAGCGCCCTGGCTATGCCCTGCTCGGTTACGGCGTGACCTGCATCGCCGATGACTTTGAGCCTGGCATTTTCCCAGTGCTGTTGCAGCAGCACAGCCTGATCGATCGGGCAAACCATATCGTAACGACCATGCACGATAAAGCCGGGAATATGATTGATTTTAGCCATATCTTCGATCAACTGGTTGGGTCTGAGAAAACTCCTGTTGCGGAAATAATGGCATTCGATACGCGCGATACTGAGGGCGATATGCGGGTCACTGAAGTGATCGACGACGTTTTTATCGGGTAGCAGGGTCACCGAAGACCCCTCCCATATCGACCACGCCTTGGCCGCACCCATACGCACTATTTCGTTATCACTGGTAAGACGCTGGTAATAGGCAGCGATAATATCGTCGCGTTCTGCCTGCGGTATCGGTTCGATAAAATGTTGCCAGGCCTCGGGGAAGACCCGTGCGGCATGACCATTGAAAAACCAGTTTACATCTTCATCCCTGGCCAGGAATATGCCGCGCAGGATTAATCCCAGCACTTGTTGTGGATGGCTCTGGGCATAGGCCAGAGCGAGGGTCGATCCCCAGGAACCACCGAACACCACCCATTTGTCGATTTCGAGGAATTCGCGAATTTTTTCCAGATCGGCAACCAGGTCCCAGGTCGTATTCTCTTCCAGGCTCGCATGCGGTCTTGATTTACCGCTGCCACGCTGATCGAACAATATGATGCGGTAAGACTCGGGATCAAAGAACCGCCGGTGGCCCGGCTCGCAGGAACCCCCGGGCCCCCCGTGCAGAAAAACCACCGGCACCCCCTCGGGATTTCCACTCTCTTCGATATAAAGCGTATGCACGTCGGATACCGGAAGGCGGCAGGTATTACTCGGTTGTATAGCCGGAAACAACATTGATGTCGCGATTCTCCACTCAGGTTTGTGTCGGACAGTACCTACATTATTATAGTGATATGGCTGACAGCTCCACTGCCGGGTCAGGATACCGGGCCGGCGCCAATCCTGCGAGTATAACACCACGACCGGGTGATTGGTCGACAGGCAGGCCATACAAAGACAGTGACCGTCGAATAGTTTTATCTCCTCGCGTTAAACACCGAATCTGGCATGGAATCAGCCGCGCGCACATCTTTATACCGGCGGCGAACCGGTTACCCCGCGCAAGCCAGAGAAATCAAACAGGTCCTGGTCGAGCAGATGCGAAGGCGTAACTGCACACAGCGACCTGAGGATATTGTCTACCCGGCCCGGCTGGGACTCATCCCATTGCTTTAACATGGCTTTAATCATCTGCCGCCTGGTGTTGGGTTGCGAACCGCAAAGGTTGCAGGGAATTATGGGATACTCGCGCAGCGCTGCGAATTGCTTGATCAAGGCTTCGCGCACGTAAGCCAGGGGCCTGATTACAATATTTCGTTGATCATCGCTTTTCAGTTTCGCCGGCATTGCCTTCAGCCGACTATTGTAAAACATGTTAAGCAGCATGGTTTCGACAATATCATCCGCATGATGGCCCAATGCAATCTTGCTCGCGCCCAGCTCTATCGCGGTTTTATACAATACCCCGCGACGTAACCTCGAACAGAGCGAGCAGGTGGTCTTACCCTCCGGCACCAGGCGTTTCACTATGCTGTAGGTGTCTTCCTCGATTATCCTGAACTCGATTCCCAGCGAGCCGAGATAATCCGGCAGCACCTCGGCGGGAAAATCGGGCTGTTTTTGATCGAGATTGACCGCGATCAACTCGAATTCGATCGGCGCGGCTTTTTGCAGCGCGAGCAGCATATCCAGCATGCTGTAGCTATCGGCCCCGCCCGACAGGCATACCATAATTCGATCGCCCGCTTCGATCATGTTGAAATCGCTGACCGCCCGGCCGACACTGCTGCGAATCTTGCGTTCGAGTTTTGCCTCATTCAGCGGTTGCAGCATGCTCACGTCGACTTCGGGATTAGTTTGATGCAAAGTCTTACTTCCTCCAGAATGCGGGCGTAAACAAAACCAGCAGGGTGAAAATTTCGAGGCGTCCGAGAAGCATGGCCGCGCATAGAATCCATTTTGCCGGATCGTTTATGTAAGCGAAATTTCTACCGACATCACCCAGGCCGGGGCCGAGATTGTTGAGACAGGCCGCCACCGCTGAGAACGCGGTTTCCTGGTCCAGACCGGTTGCCATGAGCAGTAGAATCATTAACGCAGAGATCGCGAAATAGGCTGCAAAAAAGCCCCATACCGCCTCGATTACCTTTTCCGACATCGGTTTTTTGCCAATCTTGACCGCTATTTCCGCGTTTGGATGCACCAGGCGCCTTAACTCACGCACCCCCTGTTTTACCAGTAACAGGATGCGAATCACCTTGATGCCGCCCCCGGTAGATCCCGAGCAACCGCCGATGAAACTGACATAGATCAGCAGCACCGGCAGGAACCCGGGCCAACTGTAATACTCGGCCGTGGTAAAACCGGTGGTGGTGCCAATCGAAACGACCTGAAACAGGCCTTCGATAATCGATTCAGTGGTCGACTCGAAGGTATGGTTGAATTGCAGGTAACCAATCGTAATCACGCTGACAATAAAGAGGACCAGAATGTAAGTGCGGAATTCGGCATCGCGTTGGTAAGGTTTTAGCGAGCGATGTCGGAAAGCGGTAAAGTGAATCGCGAAATTCACCCCGGACAGCAGCATGAATACCATCGCGATGAACTGGATAGCGGTGCTGTCAAAATAACCGATGCTGGCATCGTGGGTGGAAAATCCACCAATCGCCACCGTCGAAAACGAATGCGACATGGCATCAAAAAACGACATCCCCGCCGCCCAGTAGGCCAGGCAACAGGACACCGTGAGACCGAGATAGATATACCACAGGGCTTTGGCCGTTTCGGAGATACGCGCGGTGAGCTTGGTATCTTTTACAGGTCCCGGGGTTTCGGCTCGGAACAATTGCATGCCGCCAACTCCAAGCATCGGCAATACTGCCACCGCCAGCACGATAATACCCATGCCCCCAAGCCATTGCAGCTCCTGGCGATAAAGCAACAACGAATGCGGTAAGTAATCGATGCCGACGATTACCGTGGCGCCGGTGGTGGTAATACCCGAAATCGATTCGAAAACCGAATCGGTTATCGAAATCTCGTACACCCCGGACAGGTAAATGGGCAGGCCGCCGGCGACCCCCAGTACGGTCCAGAACAGCACCACGACGAGAAAGCCATCGCGCAGGCGCAATTCCTGTTTATACTTGCGCACTGGAAAATAAAGTAGAAACCCGGTAATCAGCGTCAGCACAAAGGCTTCTACAAATGGCAGCACGGCGCCATCACCGTATATCAGACCGGTCGCTATCGGTGGTAGCAGGGTACTGCTGAAAACAATCATCAGTAGGCCCAGAATGCGTTGTATTACCAGAAGCTGCATTTAAACGTTCGGCCAGTGGCTAAAAATAGGTGATACCGACCTGAAACAGCTTTTCGACTGCGGCGATCTTCTTTTTATCGGTCGGAAACAGGATGACATGATCCTCCGATTCGATAACGGTATCGTGATGGGCGATTATGACGTCTTTACCGCGCACAATCGCACTGATACGGGTGCCCTCGGGCAACTTGATTTCCTCGATCGGGCGCCCCACTACACGAGAACTTGTCTTGTCGCCATGGGCGATTGCCTCGATCGCTTCGGCCGAGCCGCGACGCAGGGCATGCACTGCGACCACGTCACCGCGTCGAATGTGTGCAAGCAGCGCGCCAATAGTCACCTGGTGAGGAGAGATCGCGATATCGATGATCCCGCTTTCAACCAGGTCGACATAGGCCGGCCGGTTAATCAGCGACATAACCTTTTTTGCACCCATGCGTTTGGCTAACATCGCTGACAGGATGTTGGCTTCGTCGTCGTTAGTAAGGGCGCAAAAAACATCCATGCTTTCGATGTTTTCTTCGAGCAGCAAGTCCGGATTGGCGGCGTCGCCCAGCAGCACGATGGTCGAATCCAGCAACGCCGATAATTCGCGGGCTCGCGGCGGGAAAGCCTCGACTACCTTGACCTGATAGTCTTTTTCCATCATTGCCGCGAGCTGGCCACCTATATTGCCGCCACCTGCAAGCATGATGCGCTTGTTCGGTTTTTCCAGTTTGCGCATTTCCGAGATTACCGTGGGGATATGCTCCCGGGCGGCAAGAAAAAACACTTCGTCACGGGCCTGGATGACGCATTCGGCGGATGGTTGGATCGATTCACCCTCGCGAAATATTGCCGCTACCCGCATATCGATTCCGGGAACGACCTGGTTCATGGTTTTCAACGCACGCCCCACCATGAGGCCGTCGTCATAGGCCCTGACCGCTACCAATTGCACCCGGCCTTCGGCGAAATCGAGTACCTGCAGCGCACTCGGATGCTCAATCAAATGGTATATATACTCGGTGACCAGCGATTCGGGACTGATCATGAAATCGACAGGAATAGAATCCTCGGCAAACAGGCCGGGGCGGCGCAGGTATTCGGCCGAGCGGATGCGCGCTATCTTGGTAGGCGTATGAAACAGCGAAGACGCCACCTGGCAGGCGATCATATTGATTTCGTCACTATTGGTCAGTGCGATGATCATATCGGCATCGTCAGCGCCGGCGTCGTCCAGTAACCCCGGGTAAGAGCCATTACCACAGATGGTGCGCAGATCGAGGCGATCCTGCAGGTCAGATAGTATCTGCTGGTTGGTATCGATGACGGTTAGCTCGTTACTCTCCTCCTTGGCGAGTTCGGTTGCAACCGTCGAGCCTACCTGTCCGGCACCTAATATAATGATATTCATGATTATTGTTGTTTATTATTTTTTGGTTTGCAGTCCAAGGGATTTCAATTTGCGATACAGGTGGGTTCTTTCCTGTCCGACCTTGCGCGCCAGTTTCGTCATGTTGTTGCCACAAAGCTCAAGATGCCTCGACAGGTACTCGCGCTCGAAAACCTCTCTTGCCTCCCTGAGATCAAGATTCATATCAATCGTAATCTGCATTGTCTCAGCCTCATCTGCAACTGCACTTGCTGTTATCGAGTCTAGCGTCTGCTCGATTTCCCGCAGCTCGATCTTCTCCGCATCGTTATTGCCAAGTATCGTCTTGATGAAATACTTCAGCTGGCCGATATCGCCGCTCCAGTGATGGTTGCGCAACAGGTTTTGCGCAGCAACATCAAAATGACGGTAGGGTAACTGTTCTTTATCGCTGTACCAGTTGACATAGTACTTCAGCAACTCGGGTATATCCTCGATGTGTTCATCGAGAGGCAGGACAATGATCGCGTCTCGCCACATCTCGGCCATACGCGGATTAATCCGGGCATTGCTATTCAACTCATCGTAATCATAACGGCTCGCAACTATAATACGAAAAGCCGAGTCCCGTTGGGATATCAAGATCGCATCGTAAAGTGCCGCCTGCTGTTCGCTGCCGAGATCACATACCTCTTCGATATAAAGGTTCGACTTCAACGGAATGAGCTGTCGGATATCGTGGCTGGTATCAAATATTTCCATGCCGCCGACGTTATCACTCAGATAATCAGCCCAGATTCGCCTGCCGCTACCGCTGGGGCCGGTGAGAAAAACCGCCTGGTTAGAATCACGCAAATCAAGCATTCGCTGTTTCAGGCCCTGTACAAACCGGCTATTGCCGACCGGCACCTCGCGATCGCGCCGATTCTCCTGACGAGTGCCGCGCTCACTGGCAGCCAGGGCTGACTTTACCGTGCTCAGCAATTTCGCCATGGACAGGGGCTTCTCGACAAAATCAATGGCACCGTAACGGGTTGCCTCTACCGCGGTTTCAACCGTTCCGTGCCCCGACATCATAACTACCGGACAACGATCATCGCCCGATGATTTCCATTGCTTGAGCAGTGTCACCCCATCGATCTCGGGCATCCATATATCGAGCAATACCAGATCGGGGGCCGATAAACGTCTAATTTCATTGGCGGCCCTGGCATGCTCAGCGAGATCGACAGAGTAACCTTCATCCTCGAGAATATCCTTGAGCAGGATACGGATATCAGGTTCGTCATCGACAACCAGAATACGCTCGTTCATGTTAACGCCTTATTTTTCAGAGGTTTTACCGTGGCATCGGCCTGAGCTTCATTGGCGGCAGCCGATACCGGCAGACTCACCTGAAAGCTGGCACCGCCACGGGGCGCCTTACCGACTCGTACCGTTCCACCGTGCTCATCAACGATCTTTTGCACGATCGCAAGGCCAAGCCCACTGCCCGACGTCTTGGTAGTTACGTAAGGATCAAACAAGTTATCCGCCACTTCCGCGGAAATTCCGCTACCACTGTCCTCTACCGTGAATTCAATCCAGTCGCGGCCCGATTTATCGCTGCAGCTGGTCTTCAGCCTTATCCATCCCTCACCCCCAAGCGTTTCCAGGCTGTTCTTGATCAGGTTGTGCACCAGTTGCCGCAAACGTACATCGTCAGCCTCGATCTTCGGCATCGATTTATCGAGTTCGAGATCTATGGCGACATCCGCATTATCTTCGTCATATAGCACCGCGATTTCTTCAAGCATCGCATTCATATCAACCAGCTGCGGCTTTTTCATCGGTGAGCGGGCGTACTCGGTGAAGGCGTTGACCATTAACTTCATCGCCTCTACCTGCTGTACGATGGTATGCGTATAGCGATCCAGCATCGATTTATTCTGCGCGCTAACCTCTCCGCTTAACTTGCGTTGCAGACGTTCCGCTGACAGTTGAATCGGAGTTAACGGGTTTTTGATCTCGTGCGCAAGCCGGCGGGCCATCTCGCTCCAGGCGGAGTCTTTTTGGGCCTTTATCAGTTCGGTTAGATCATCAACCACGACGACCTGCTCCCTGCGTTCCATCGACGGTGATAGTAAAGCGGTGCCGCGGACCCGCAGCACTTTTTTACCACCCTGGACAAATATTACAATTTCCTCCTGCCATTCATCTTCACTATCTACATGTGATTGCACGGTATCGAAAAATGCTTCCATCATCGGGTGCCGGGCAACAACATCGGTGATGTATTGTTCGCTGAAAAAGTAATCCTCGATATCAAAAATCAGGCAGGCTGCCGGGTTACCGCTAATAATAAATCCGGTTTCATCGATCGTCAGTACACCCGAGGTAATATGTTCCATCACCGATTCCAGGTAGTTCCTCTGTAGCGCCTCCATGCGTTGACTTTGGTCAGCAATAGCACGACTGCGCGAAATCTTGCGCGTCATGGTATTGAAAGAGCGCAGCAGAAATCCGAGCTCATCATTTCCCGACAGGGTTAACTGTTTTTCGTAATCGCCGGCTGCGACCGCCTTGGTTCCTTCCACCAGGTCATTGATCGGCGCCACCAGTTTACGTGCGGCGACAAAGGCCAGCCAGATAGCCGACAGTACGCTCAATAGCCAGATGATTGACAACGTCAGGGTGAAACTTGTTTTCAAAGGGTCGCGCAGAATCGCGAGCTCCTTGTAGCGATTATGGGCTTCCTGTACACCAATCGTAAGTTCGTTAAGTCGATCAGTAAAAGGATAATGTGCCTGCAGCGTTTTAGCCGGCTCGGTCGCATCCAGACTTTGTACCAGCACTACAATTTGTATTGCGAGCCCGTATACCGGGTCATCGACCAGTTTAAGATAGGGGCTATCCTGATCGAGATCGCCAATTTCGCCTAACGGCAAAGCTTGCGGTAACTCGGTAGAATCGATACTGCTGGAGGCAACAATTGTGTTGAGATGATCGTATAGAGTTACTTCGTTAGCACCATACTGTTCGCGTACACCGTCGAGATAAACAACCAGAACATCATCGTCAATCTCAGCGATTTCACTCGC
>CALDDP010000106.1 GCA_937936805.1 uncultured Gammaproteobacteria bacterium
ACCAGCCCGGAATGATGCAGGCTCGGTAACTGTGAAACGATTTTCACCAGGTTCTCGAAATCCTGGTAGCTGCCGTAGCGACGACCGCCCTCGAGGTCGCGAACAAACGGGGGACCATATACCGGAGCGAAAACCTGCGAGATAACACCAATGCGAACGTTTCTGTCGGGATTACGCGCATGCTGGGTAAATTCCGCGGGTGCGGTCTTACACAGTTCTCGCGCCATGCCACGTTCCAGCCGCACACGGGTTCCCTTGACGTCGGCTCCGGCCGCTTTCCAGATTTCAAGCGCTTTGGGGTCATCGCGAAACTCAAGACCGATTTCCTGGATAATCCAGTCGGCCTGGTCTTCGAGTTTGATGATACCTTCCTCACCCAGAAACTCGTAAAACGGTATCTGGCGTTTGACGTATGCCGGCGCGACCGTTTGCTGCCGTTCGCGCGCGCGACCGCCGCGACGGCGTCCACCTGCACGCGTATTTCTGCTCTGTTCTCTCTCGCTCACGGCAACCCCTAGGGTATCAGGAGAAAATTATAACAGCGGAGCGACATCCTGTGACCGCTAAATAAAATACCTTTTCACATAATTTATACTTATGCTAACGTATTAAAATTAAGTATTTATATGCTTATCAATACATTCAAATTATCTGAAATGATGAAAGAATTGCGCCGCCTGATTCACTCTCCACACCATCTATTCGTCTTCGAAGTCTGTGGCCGCCTGATGTCTTTTACCCAGGCCGCCAGGGAACTCGGCGTCTCTCAACCGGCAGTCAGTCTTTCGATTCGACAGCTGGAACAGGCGATCGGACAAGCGTTGTTTCATCGCGAGCATCGAGCTATTCGTCTGACCGAGGCGGGTGAACGACTGTTTGCTGAAGTATCGGTCAGTTTCGATCGCATCCTGCAAACGGTACGTGAAATCAACCGCGCACCAGTCGCTGACCTGGTTACCCTGTCGATCTCGACTGCGTTCGCCAACTACTGGGTGATGCCCAGGATGACTCGCTTGCACCACTCACACCCCGGCATCGATCTGCGCCTGCAGGTAGTCGACAAGGACCTCGACCTCGAATATGAAAACGTGTCGCTCGGGATTCGGCGCGGGCGCGGCAACTGGCCGGGATATCAATCGTCGAGCCTGGCACGCGAGGAATTAATCGCGGTTGCAAGCCCCTCGTATCTCGCGGCACATGGCGTCCCGGGTTCGATCGATGACTTGCACAATCACCAATTCGTGCACCTCGAGGAACCGTTTCGCCCGCGCCCGAAATGGCGCGACTGGTTCCAGTCTTTCGGGCAGGAGTTTGTTGATCGAGGCGAAGGCCTGCGCCTCAACGATTACGCGCTGGTAATCCAGGCGGCGATGGCTGGCGAGGGCGTCGCGTTAGGCTGGCGACACGTAGTTGACTCGCTGATAAGCACCCGGCTACTGGTCCCGGTGGTTGCGCAAAGCTGGATAACCGGCGAAGAGTTTCACCTGATCTGGTCTGACAATACCCAGCTCTCGGATTCTGCCCAGCAGGTACGGGACTGGATAATCGAAGAAGCCCGGATCGCTTCCATGGTCAGGCTACCATAGCATTCCGCCCTAACAATATGCAGCCACAGCGAGCTTGAGGGGTTATAATACGCGGCCGATTTTTCTGGAAACAGGTTATGCGCAACGTTCAGCTCCCCGGCCGTTCGGTCGTTATGTCAACCGAAGCCATGGCCGCCACCAGCCAACCCATGGCGACCGATGCGGCCCTGCAAGTTTTGCGCGACGGCGGCAACGCTCTCGATGCTGCGATTACCGCAAGCGCGGTCCTGTCGGTGGTCGAATCCTATTCGAGCGGCATCAGTGGTGATTGCTTCATCCTTTACCACGAAGCTTCTAGCGACAAGTTACATGCGCTTAACGGCAGCGGTCGTGCACCGGCAGCGGCAACCGCAGAAACGATACGCGCCCGGGGTTATTCCGCCATGCCGGAGCAAAACATTCTGTCGGCAACCGTGCCAGGTGCGATCGACGCCTGGCACCAGGCAAATCAGAGATTTGGCAAACTGGATTTTGCGCGCCTGTTGCAACCCGCGATCCACTATGCCGAGCAGGGTTACGCGGTAACGCCAGTCATTGCCCATCACTGGAAAATTCACGAAGCACTGCTAGCCCGGACCGCGGAAGCCAGCAAGGCTTACCTGGTTGATGGCAAGGCACCGGCCGCCGGCACGGTCCATCGCCAGCCCGATCTGGCGCGTAGCCTGCGCAGCATTGCCAGACAGGGTCGCGATGCTTATTACGAGGGCGAGATCGCCGCAGAGATCGTGCGCTATAGCGACACCCATGACGGTTTGTTCAGCCTGGATGATTTTGCCAACCACAAATCTGAATGGGTGCAACCGATCAGCACTAACTACCGCGGCTACGACGTTTTTGAGATTCCGCCCAATGGCCAGGGAATTACAACCCTGATGGCGCTCAATATCCTGGCGCAAACCGACGTTTCGCAATACCCCCAACTCGGCGCTGATCACGTACACCTGGTAAGTGAGGCCTTTACCCTGGCCATGGCGGAGCGTGATCGCTTCGTCTCTGACCCTGTTTTCAACGAACTACCTGTCGCACAATTATTATCCAGTGAATTTGCGCAAACCCAGTATGCCCGCATCAACATGGACAAAGCGCTCGTTCAGCCGGTCGAATCGGCGTTACCGAATCACCGCGATACGGTTTACCTCAGCGTGGTCGATAAAGATCGCAACGTCTGTTCATTCATCAACAGCGTATTTTCTTCCTGGGGCTGCGGACTGGTGGCCGGTTCCACCGGAACCATTCTAAATAA
>CALDDP010000107.1 GCA_937936805.1 uncultured Gammaproteobacteria bacterium
GCGTGGATATATTGCGAGAGGAGCCTCTGGCCAAGCAGGCCCGCGTCGATATGCGCCAGCGCACCCCGAAAGTCGTACTCGACTACGACCAGGAGCGGGCACGATGGTCTGCCGTCAGCCGTACCGATGTAGCTGAAACAACGCGCAGAGCTTATGACGGCTCGATGGTTGGTCTGTACCGCGACCGGGATGACCTGTTACCAATCATCGTGCGCGACAGCGAAGCCGAGCGACAACGAGTTGCCGGTCAACTCGGTAATCTGCAGGTCATTCCGACCTTGACACTGGATTCCCTGCCGCTGAACCAGGTAACACAGGACATTAGAACGGAATGGGAAGATCCGATCATTACCCGCTTTGACCGGCGCCGACAGATTGCCGTGCAGGCTTCTCCTAACGGCGTTACCTTCCCCACGTTGCGAGCAGCGGTGATCGACAAATTCGAGGCCATGGAATTGCCCGATGGCTACAGTATGTTCTGGGACGGTGAATATGATACGACCCTGCGGGCCCAACTGTCGCTGCTACCAGGCATGGTGCCGGCGTTCATCATCATGGCAATCATCATTGTGGCGCTATTCAATGCCACAAAGCCCGCCCTCATAATCGCGCTGACCATACCCTTTGCGTTGATTGGCATCACAGCGATTCTATACCCGACTCAGGTACCCTTCGGCTTTATGGCCCTGCTCGGCGCGATGAGCCTGATCGGTCTGATGATCAAGAATTCAATTGTGTTGCTCGATGAAATCGAAACGAACAAGAAAGACGGGCTGGAACCTTATGATGCAACCATCGCAGCCGGCATGTCTCGCGTCAGGCCGGTGGCATTGGGTGCCGCAACAACCATACTCGGGGTTATGCCATTAATTCAGGATGCGTTCTGGGTGGCGATGGCTCTGACCATGATGTTCGGGCTGACCTTTGGCACGATGCTAACCATGATTATGGTGCCGACGTTCTACGCAACGCTTTACAAAATCAAATCTCCACCCACGTAACCCCGTAAAGCAAGCGGCGAACTTGATAGCTTTGTATCGTTCGGGATGCAGGACTCGACATGCATAAATCAACTTTCGCGTTCGTTTTGCTTTTCCCAATTGCGAGCATGTTCGCCCTGACTGGTTATTACACCGCGCCGGACTCGCTCAGGTAACGTGCCATACCCTGCACATTGAGTTCACGCCAGTTGTCGTACGCCGCCCAGTCCCTGTATTTTTCCATGGTCACGTTTGTTTCAGTTCATCGACTGACTTGCCCACCCATCATGACCTCGAACTCGAGTGAATCGATTTTGCGTACCTGCTCGATCCACTGCTCGAGATTGGCACCGGGGAAATCGCTATAAAACAGGCCTTTAGAGCTAACTGTGTCGACCACAAAGACGACAGTATGGAAAAGTAAAAATCACTTGAGTTAGATAAAGCTTAAAATTCTGTTATGTTTGCTCGGGTCCACCAACTAGATAAAAACATGCGACTCTTGAACACTTTGGTCAAAGCTAAATCGCGCTGGATCAGCATAGTCTTCCTGTTACTGATAAGCCCACTGAGTCAGTCCCAGGAGATTGAGGATTCTGCTGCAACAGGAACCAAACGCATGAATGCGGAGGCTGAGAGCGGCAATAACCGTTTTTTTCTTACGCCTCACAAACGAAATTACTTCCTCTTTACCTACGGTGATAATCCAAACAATGAGGCTTTCAAAGACTTCCTGAACGACGATAACGCTGAACTGAACGATGCAGAAACACAATTCCAGGTCAGCATCAAGGTGGCGCTAGGCAGGGACTTGCTCTCCGAGGACGATGCACTTCAGTTCGGTTTTACCCTCAAATCCTTCTGGCAAACTTTTAATAAAGATGAATCGGCCCCCTTTCGCGAAACAAATTACAATCCCGAAATCTGGTATCGCAGAACACTGCCGTGGAATGTTTTCGGCAGCGATACCATGCTGTGGGGAATCGGCGCGGAGCACCAGTCAAACGGGCGATCTCAGGAGCTGTCACGAAGCTGGAACCGAATCTACACCACGGTAACCTGGCTGACTGACGATTTTGCCTTCCGCTTCAAACCCTGGTATCGCATTCCCGAAGACGATAAGGAAGAGCCGACGGATGCCGAGGGCGATGACAACCCGGATATTCACAAATATATGGGTTACTTTGAATTTACGGGTATATATCGAGTTGCTGATAATGAGTTCGGGTTCCTGGTGCGCAACAATATCGGCTCAGGTGCTTCAAAAGCGAGGGGTGCGATTCAGCTCGACTACACTTTTCCGCTGTGGGGACAGCTGCGTGGTTACGCAATGGCATTCAACGGTTATGGCGAAAGCCTGATAGATTACAACACTAATATAACCCGGGTGGGCCTTGGTTTCCTGCTCTCCGATATACTTTAGCTCGCTCCAATGAAACGGTTGCATCGCGGAGGTTTAAAACCAGGCGGAAAGTATGCATCCGAGTTCGCTACAGTAATCCCGATGACGAACCTACCCGCCCTGACTGGTTATTGCACCGCGCCGGATTCGCTCAGGTAACGCGCCATTCCCTGCACATTGAGTTCACGCCAGTTGTCGTACGCCGCCCAGTCTTTGTATTTTTCCATGGTCACGCTTTGTTTCAATTCATCGACTGACTTGCCCGCCTTGAGTCCCTTGAGGACTTCCGCGCGCAACTCTTCGAGGTAGGCGATGCCGGCACCGACATCGCTTTTCACACCGACAGGACCGTGGCCGCCAATCATCACCTCGAACTCGAGTGAATCGATTTTGCGTACCTGCTCGATCCACTGGTCGAGATTGGCGCCGGGGAAATCGCGGTAAAACAGGCGTTTTGAGCTGACCGCGTCGACCACAAATGCGACATTGTCCGGGCGTACCACGATTGCAATCAGGTCGTTGCCATGACCCGGGCCAAGGTAGGTCAATTCGAAAGTTTTATCGCCGCGGGTAAAACTCATTCGATCGCTGAAGCGGATGGTCGGTTTGACACCGTCGATCACGGCCGGTGCATTCTGCTGCGCAACGATATTGGCTATCTCACCGTATCCCTCGCCACCCGAAGCATGGTCGCCATGGCTGTGGCTGTAAATCAGGTCGGTGATAGGTTGCCCGGTAAGTGTGCCGATTTCAGTGCGCAGCCAGGCAGCCGCGTCGTCATTTATCGGATCGGTTACGACCACACCGTCACCGGTGAGGACGAACATATTCACATGAAACCTGTTCTGGAAACGGTATACGTCATCTGTCACCTGCGTTATCTCACGCTTGACGTCCTGTGCAGAACCGACACCCATCACCGATGCCAGCAAAATCGCAGTCAAAATCGATCGTTTCATTAGTCTCCCCTGCTTCAGTTTTATCGGTATTAATATCTCGGACCCTCATTTTCTGATTTAATTCCGGGTCATGAGATACATCGAATCCCATCTTCGCCTCGGCAGCGGGATCATCCTCGCATTATACGTGGTGCAGCATCTGATCAACCACGCTTTCGGAATTGTTTCCATCGAGGCTGCCGAGGCTTACCGAGAGACGATCGGAGCAGTTTTCCAGTCGCTACACGGGCTGGTGTTGCTCTACGGATCTTTATTGATTCACGCGACGATTGCGCTCAGGTCGATCTATCGACGCTCGAGCCTGCGGCTGTCATTGTGGCAGTGGCTGCAGTTACTGCTCGGGCTTTCAATTCTGCCGCTGGTAGTCGGGCATGCCGTTGCCAACCGCGGTTTCGATCTGCTCGGTAACATCGACCCCAACTATTACTACGTCGTCACTTCAATTCTCCTGAAGCCTGTTTTCCTGGTGAAACTGATTTTTCTGATCGCCATCATATGGATTCACATGGCTATCGGCCTGCACTACTGGTTGCGCATCCGCAAGACCTACCCGCGCATCCTGCCCTACGCCTACACGCTGGTCGTTTTGATTCCAGCCCTTGCCTATGTCGGGTTGTTCAGCATGTTGCAGCAGGCCAGTGGCTGGCTGGAAGACGAACAACGCCTCGACCGAATTTACGCTGCCAATATCGCGATGGACAGCAGCGATGTCGAATTTCTGCGCGGACTCGAAACGCAGGCATGGATAGTCATGGCGGCACTGCTGCTGTTGACGCTGGTGGCGCGCCAGATCAGGCTCTGGCGCCAGGCCCGCAAGGGTACTTACAGTATTACCCACACCGATGGTCGCAAAATCAGGGCTTTAAACGGGGTTTCGCTGCTCGAGGCGTTACGCAATGCCCGTATCCCGCACGCGTCGGTTTGCGGTGGACGCGCGCGCTGCACCACCTGCCGGGTTTACGTTAGCAGTGGTCTGGACGAACTGGATCCCCCTAACGAACTGGAAGCACGGGCACTAAACCGCATCAAGGCTGGCAAGGGGATTCGTCTAGCCTGTCAGCTTCAACCAAAGGCGGATCTCGCGATTACGCCATTGGTGATGGCGAATCAATCCCTGGCTGCGACCCTGCACAGTGGCGGTGTTCAGGGGCACGAAGAGTACGTGGTAGCGATGTTTGTCGATATGCGCGGCTCTACCAACCTCGGCGAACGGGTACTCGCCTACGACGTGGTTTTTATCCTCAATCGTTTTTTTACCGAGCTTTCGACTGCGCTGTCTGAGTCGCACGGGCACTACGCGCAATTCGCCGGTGACGGGCTGATGGCACTCTACGGGCTCGAGCCCGAGCGCAAATCACGCGCCTGTGCCGACGCGCTGGCCGGGGCCCGGGAAATGTTTCGCCGAATCGGTATTTTAAACGAGCAGTTACAGAGAGAATTCGGCGAGTCGGTGCAAATGGGTATCGGCATTCACGGTGGTGACGCAATCGTCGGCACCATGGGACCGCCCAGCACCCCGTTGCTGACAGCGGTCGGTGACAATATCAATATTGCCGCCCGGCTCGAAGCACAGACCAAGACACTCGGTTGCGACCTGATCGTTTCGACAGCCACGCTGGAGTCCGAAGGCATCGATTATTCGGCGGATCAGGTACAGCAAGTCGAAGTTCGAGGCCGCGACAATCATGTCCGCATCTGTCGCTTCTCCAGCGAGCAACTGGCAGCTATCGATATTACCAACGTCTAAAGCCCAGGCATCGTACCCGCAGCAAAGTTTGGTTATCATAGGACCGCGTCAACCAACGAGACCTGCCATGCAGCAAAGACAAATCGGACCCTTCACCGTATCCGCCATTGGCTTCGGTTGTATGAACGTATCCATGGGTTATGGTCTGCGCATCCCTGACGACGAATCCGGCAGGCTCTTCAACGCCGCGCTCGATCAGGGCTATACCTTTCTCGACACCGCATCCCTGTATGGCCTGGGGCATAACGAGAGCCTGATCGGTAAATATCTCACTTCGAGGCGCAATGAATACGTTCTCGCGAGCAAGTGTGGATTTTCGCGGACCGAGGACGGTAAAACTGTCATGGATGGCCGGCCCGAGGTCCTGATGCAAACCTGCGAGGACAGCCTGCGGCGCCTGAATACAGACGTCATCGACCTTTACTACCTGCACCGCATCGACCCGAAGGTCCCGGTCGAGGAAAGTGTAGGTGCGCTCGCACAGCTGGTTGAACAGGGCAAGATAAAAACCATCGGCTTGTCCGAGATCAGCGCGGACAGCCTGCGCCGGGCGCATGCTGTGCACCCGATCACCGCGGTGCAATCGGAATATTCGCTGTGGACGCGAACCCCCGAACGCAAGATTCTGGCAACCTGCGACGCCCTCGGGGTCGCCTTCGTCCCGTTTTCGCCATTGGCGCGCCAGTTTCTCACCGGCAAATGCCGCGACGTCACCAGCGTAAGCGAAGACGATATCCGCGCCAGCATTGCGCGCCCGCGCTTCGAGCCGGAAAACTTCGCCAAAAATGAAAAGCTGCTGATTCCTTTCGCTGAAGTTGCCGCCCGGCAGGGTTGCAGCATGGCGCAACTGGCATTGGCCTGGCT
>CALDDP010000108.1 GCA_937936805.1 uncultured Gammaproteobacteria bacterium
CGTAGTTTGCGGTTTCCGCATTACCATACTTGTGCGACAGTACCTCGCCCTGTTCGGTGAACTTGATTTGCCCGAGCACGGTTCGAGGCGGTTGCGCCATTATCGCTTCATGAGTGGGTCCGCCGCCCCGGGTAATGGTGCCGCCGCGACCATGAAAAATCCGACAGCTGATGCTATGGCGAGCGGCGATCTGAATCACCTTTTGCTGTGCCTGGTAAAGTCCCCAGGCAGCTGACATTATGCCGCCATCCTTGCATGAATCGGAATACCCAAGCATGACTTCCTGAATGCCGCCGCTTTGCGTCAGTAATTGCTTGTAAACCTCTTCCTGCAGTAACCTGTCAAGCACGCTATCGATATGATTCAGGTCATCGATCGTTTCGAATAATGGCGTGATTTCGAGACTGCAGAAAAAACTGTCGTCCTGCCAGCCCGCAAGCCCGGCAACATAGCCAAGATACATGGCCTCCATAATATGGCTGGCATTATGGGTCATCGAAATAACGTAGTTGCCGATGCACCGCTGACTGATCTGGGCGCGCATTTCGCGGATGGTAAAAAATACCTCTACGGTCTGGCGATTTTCATCCTCCAACTGGTTCAACTCGAATGCTGGAGTCCGTTCAGACTTGATCTGGTCGGCGAGTAAGTGCAGGCGCTGACTTTCGTCTAGCTGGTCGTAGTCGACGCCAGCCGACAAGCGCAGTATCTCGCTGACCGCCCTGGTGTGTCTCGACGATTCCTGGCGCAGGTCGAGGGATACCAGGTGGAAGCCGAAGGTCTCGGCGATTCGAATGACATCTTTCAGGTCGCCATTGGCTGCGGCATATTCGCCATGGCTGATCAGTGAATCCCGTATCGAGTAGAGGTCTTTGAGATAATCCCCCGCATCCAGGTAGGCGTGATCGCTGTGCGGGGTGTCCAGGTCACGCATCTGGTTGCGAACCACCGCCAGGTTTTTCTTCAGCCGATAATGCATATGATAAAGCTTACGCCTATAGATTTCGTCTTCGAACTGGTCCCGGCGCCGGTCGAAAGACTCGAGTCCCATGGCTTCATCAAGACTCAATCTATCGAGGAATTCGTCGCTCGGGGTGAACCACCTGGTGGACATGGTCAGAACCTGTGTAAGTTTGTAGATAAGGCGCAGGTGCTCACTCAGAATTTCTTCGGCCTGCATACGCAAGGCCATGCGAGTGACCTCCGGGGTGACGAAGGGGTTGCCATCACGGTCACCGCCAATCCATGAGCCGAATGCGATGAAGCTGGGGACCTTTACGATCGGGTTACCGAGGTCATCCTCACCGTAAGTATTAATGACGGCGCGCTCGAGGTGTCGATAGTCGATTGTGACCGCTTCATACAGGCTGCGCTGAAAATAGTGCAAGCCCATCTTGATCTCATCAGCAACACTCGGTTTGCTGCCGCGGACTTCGTTGGTTAACCACAGGGTTTCGATCTGCAGTTGCAGCCTTTCGACCAGGTCGTCGCGCTCAAACTGGCTCAGACGGGGATCGGTGAGTTGATCTATAATTTTAAATACTTCGCGTTGGTGATGCATTACCGTGCGTCGCCGGGACTCGGTCGGATGTGCCGTAAATACCGGCTTGTAAAGAAGCTTGTCAAACAGGTTTTGCAGCTCATCGGGCCGCGTTCCCTGGGCCTGGAATTCCTGCAGCGTATGAAAAAACGAACCCACCCAGGCGGCGTGTCCATGTTGCTGCACGGAGACGCGGCGCAGACGGTGCAGGTAGTCTTCTTCGGCAATATTCACCAGGTTGAAATACATCGTGAAAGCTCTTACCACCTGGCTGATAACCTGCGGGTCGAGTCCGCTAATCAGTTGCATCAATGCCTTGCGCCGAGGCTCGCTGTCGCGCTTGCGTAACTGGATGAAGCCGGTGCGCAGGGATTCGACCGCGTGAAAAACTTCCGCAGATTCATGCTTGAGCAATACGTTACCCACCAGCTTGCCCAACAGTTTTACCCGCGAACGCAATTCCTTGTCGGATTTCGCCTGAAAACTGGTAGTCGGGATAGCCATAAGCCGCCTCCTGGTTTTTTCTTTGCGCGAGTATATCAGGACTGTATATCTGCGTTATCAGATAACCGCTGTACGAAGTCGATTTGACGACGCAATAAAATCGGAGATGACGGTAGCTTTGCGACGATTGCTGGGGTATAAATTCAGCATGTTACTTTACCTTCCAGAAATGGTTTACCAACTCGACAAGGCTGCGGTCGAGCAGGATGGACTTGCCGAAATCGAACTCATGCGGCGTGCAGGCCAATCTGTCTGGCGCGCACTGGTAACGCGCTGGCCTGAAGTGTCGACAATTACCGTGTTCGCCGGTGCCGGTAATAACGGTGGGGATGCTTTCGTTGTGGCGCTCAGCGCACTGCAGCAGGGTGTCAGGGTGCAACTGCTGATACAGGGGGATTTGTCACGCCAGTCGGATACGTCCAGACATTTCAGAAAATTATGGCAACAGGCGGGAGGCGAATACGAGGACTGGCAGGGCCAGGCGTTAGACGGCGATGTCATCGTCGATGGTTTGCTAGGTATCGGTTTGCAACGTGAACTGAATGAGCATTGGCAGGGATTGATTGCGGCGATCAACGCCTGCGACGTACCCCGGGTGGCGATCGACATTCCCTCGGGACTCAACGGTTTAACCGGTAATCCTCAGCCGGTCGCGGTTGTGGCTCAGCTTACGGTGACCTTCATCGGCGCCAAGACCGGGCAGTTTCTCGCCGACGGTCCGGATTACTGCGGTGAACTGTTGTTTGAAGATCTCGGGGCCGGCACCGATCGACGTCAAGCCATCCCGGCAGCGCTAAGGGTGATCGATAACTGTGAGCTGCCGCCGCTGCGTCGACGTAATTCGCATAAAAATCATTACGGTAATTTACTCATTATCGGTGGCGACGAGGGAATGAGTGGCGCGGTAGCGCTGGCAGCGCTGGCAGCGTTGCGTAGCGGGGCCGGTCTGGTTACCGCGCTGGTGCATCCCCAGTGTCGCGCCAACCTGGCCAGTTTTCCTGAAATCATGGTGCTCGGCTGGGATGCGCTGGAATCAAGGCTGTCCCAGGCGAGCGTTGTTGTTGTCGGACCGGGGCTGGGCGATAGCGCCGCAGCAGAAAAATGCCTGCAATCCCTGCGCAAGCTCGATCTACCGATGGTTGTCGATGCCGGAGCGCTGAAAGCTGAATTCCTGCATTCACTGAAAACCGAACAGCTGGTAATTACTCCGCATCCGGGCGAAGCGGCTACGTTGCTGGCATGTTCTCCAGCCGAGATTCAGGCGGACCGGCTCGATGCCTGCAATCGCCTGGTCGAAACCTTTGCCTCGACCTGTGTGCTTAAAGGTTCGGGCAGCCTGATCGGGATACAGGGCGCTATCCCCACGCTAAATGCAACGGGCAACCCGGGCATGGCCAGTGCCGGCATGGGAGATGTACTCAGTGGTATCATCGCCGCCATGCTGGGGCAGGGATTGGCGCCCTTCGAAGCTGCAAAATCAGCCGTGTTTATCCATGGCCTGTGTGCCGAATATGCGTGCACTGAGCAGGATCAAACCGGATTGATCGCGAGCGACGTCATCAGGCAAATTCCAGCCGTGATAAAAAGTCTGCGGGATGCGGGCTAACCCGGTCTTGATAGTTCACGATGAAAGTGAAATGAGGGGCCTCGGTGCAAGCCTGATCGCCGCCTGTGAACATGGTGGCGTAATCACCCTGAGTGGTGAACTCGGCACCGGTAAAACAACCCTGGTACGAGGCGCGCTCGAGGCCGAGGGTGTGGTTGGCGGAGTGCGCAGCCCTACCTACACTCTGGTTGAATACTATCCGCTGCAGCGTTTTGCCGTGGCGCATTTCGATTTGTACCGACTCGCCGACCCGGAAGAACTCGAATACCTCGGTTATCGAGACTATCTGAACCCGCAAACCCTTTGCCTGATCGAGTGGCCGCAGCGCGCCGGCGGCTATCTGCATGCGATCGACCTGGAAATCAATTTGGAGTATGCTGCGCAAGGCCGTCGCGTAGAACTATCGGCTGGAACTGAATGGGGCAGGGAGCTGGTATCCCGGGTGAATATGCCGATTTGACACCTCTTCTTGAATTTTATTTTAAATAGAGCTACTATCTCGTTAATAAATAAAGAAAAAAGTTGATTTTCTTCGGCGAGTTCACTATAAATACGATCCAGGTTGGCGTAAAACACTGGGTATCATGAATTCATTTTCTATAGCAAGGCGATTTTTCTTAAAGCGAGTCTCCCGTTACGGGCTTTCACTCGCGCTATTGACTGGCGCCAAACCTGCTTTCGCCAAGCCCAAGAGTACCCTTACGGGTATCCGCATTTCCCAATCTGCAGACGACCATACCCGGGTGGTATTCGATCTTAGCGGCGGTTTCGAGCACCGTCTGTTTACTCTCGCCGATCCGCATCGCATAGTCATCGACCTCACCGATACGCGCAAGAGCCAGGCTATCGAGATCGACAATGTTTCTACCAACCTGATGAGCGGTTTGCGTTCGGCAAGCAAGGGTAACGATCGTTTGCGCATCGTTCTCGATCTCGAGGGTAAGGTCCGTCCGCGCAGTTTTGAACTGGAACCTGATGGCAAGTACGGGCATCGTCTGGTGGTTGATCTGCATGCCACCAACCTGAGCCCGACACCGATAAAGACCAGTCAGCAGGAGCGCAACAAGGTCAAGCAAAAGTTCGTCATCGCGCTCGATCCCGGGCATGGCGGTCGTGACCCGGGAGCCATCGGCAAGAAAGGAACCCGGGAAAAAGACATCGCGCTCTCCGTGGCGAAGAAAATGAAGACGATGATTAATCGCACTCCGGGATACCGGGCGATTCTGACACGCGAAGGCGATCGATTTGTGACCTTGCGCAACCGCGTCAAAAAGGCGCGTGAAGCCGAAGCCGATATATTCATCTCGCTGCATGCGGATTCATTCCACAAGCCAAACGTAAAAGGTGCTTCGGTTTATGCTCTCTCGTTAAGGGGGGCAAGTTCGGAAGCAGCTCGCTGGATTGCCAAGAAAGAAAACGCTTCCGATCTCATCGGTGGTATCAGCCTCGATGATAAAGACGATCTCATCGCATCAGTTTTGCTCGATCTTTCGCAAACCGCAACCATTCAGGACAGCCTGGAGCTCGGCTCGGATGTGCTGTCGCACATCGGCAAGGTTTCAAAATTGAATAATCGTAAGGTGCAACAGGCGGGATTTGCGGTATTGAAGGCGCCCGATATGCCCTCGATACTGATCGAAACCGCGTTCCTGTCAAACCCGTCGGAAGAAAAGAAGCTGCGCAATCCCAAGCATCAGCACAAGCTTGCCAAAGCGGTATTTTCCGGAATCCGCAATCATCTCAGGAACCGCCAGGCCTAGGCTTCCGTTCCAGTAGAAAACTCTCCACCAGCGCACGATACTGAGGGAAGTCGATGATGTCGTTGTGCGCGGCTCCCGCAATCATCTGATACGTTACCAGGGCAGGGTTGAATTTCTTTTTCAGCCCCAGCGTATGCGGCAGGCGGATTTCGCGGTCATTTTCCGCGCTGGCAATCAACACCGGTACATTGATACCAGCCGCGCGTGACGCGGAGTCAAATTGATCGCGGATCAAATAGCGAGTCGGGAACAGCGGGTAAATTTTCTGAGCGACTGCTGCGACGCTATCGTAGGGCGTCAACAAAATCAGTTTCTCGAGTCGCCGCTTCGAGGCCAGGTAAACAGCGACGCCACTGCCCAGGCTACGCCCGTAGGCAGTGATCGAGTCGTGTCGTTTGATCAGTGCGTCGTAAATTGCAAGAGCGTCGGCAAACAGCCCGCTTTCGGTGGGACGGCCCTGGTTATTTCCGTAACCGCGGTAATTGATCAGGTAGACACTATAGTCGCTGAACACATTTTCGAAATACTCCCGCCGATGGGTCACCATTTCAGAATTACCGCCGAAGTAGATTACTGCATCGGGTTTACCGGGATTCAGTACCCAGCCGTGCAACAGGATCCCGTTGTTATCGATGCTGATTTCATCCGCGTCAAACTCGGGATCCACCGCCATCGGGTAGTAAATCAGCTTACGCTGATAAACATAAAGACAGGCGGCAAATAGCAGGTAAATGCTGACTAGCACCAGGATAATGGAGGTGATTTCATTCATCGTGAATTTTGCCAATCCGGAAAGTGGATTTCTGGTATTCTCTGCATCCAGTCTGTCACTATGGCAATAGTACTTAAGCTCGTGTCAATGAACAATCTCGATCCATTTAATCCCCTCTCCCGGGGGTTGGCCGATAGCGCTGAAATTGGGCAACAGGTCGAGGGGATGCGCCTTGTTATGCGTGACCAGGAGATTCTGGAATCACGCCTGGTGATCTGAGTATCGCATTGCCACAGATTAATACACTACCTTCACACCTGGTCAACCAGATCGCCGCTGGAGAAGTGGTCGAACGGCCTGCTTCAGTAGTGAAAGAGCTGGTGGAGAACAGTCTCGACGCGGGTGCCGGGGCAATTACCATCGAGGTCGATGCGGGTGGTACGCGTTTGATTCGGGTCAGCGATGACGGTTGCGGCATCGATCGTGATCAG
>CALDDP010000109.1 GCA_937936805.1 uncultured Gammaproteobacteria bacterium
TCTTGGCCTTAGAGCCGAGCTAGTCCGTGCTGTATCCGAAAAAGGCTACGACACGCCAACCCCAATCCAACAACAGGCCATCCCGCTGGTTCTCGAAGGTCGCGACCTGATGGGTAGCGCGCAAACCGGAACCGGTAAAACTGCCGGCTTCACCCTGCCTTTACTGCAGCGTCTGGCCGCTAAGCAACCACCGCAAAATAGTCGCCGCCCAATTCGCGCGCTGGTGATAACGCCGACCCGTGAGCTGGCGGCACAGGTGGCGGAAAGCATTACCGCCTACAGCAAGTGGCTGCCATTAAAATCAGCCGTGGTTTTCGGCGGCGTCAGTATTAATCCACAGAAGCAGAAACTCATTCGTGGCGTCGATATCCTGGTGGCCACGCCGGGTCGACTGCTCGATCATGTGAGTCAGAGATCGGTCGATCTTTCCCGCGTCGAATTACTGGTGCTGGACGAAGCCGACCGCATGCTCGATATGGGTTTTATCCACGACATTCGCAAAGTGCTCGCGCTGGTGCCGAAACACAAGCAGACACTGCTGTTTTCCGCGACCTTTTCCGACGATATCAAAAAGCTGGCTAATGGCCTGCTGAAGTCGCCGGCTTTAATCGAAGTAGCGCGACGCAACACGACCGTGGACGCGATTCAACAGCTGGTGCACCCGGTTGACAAGAGCCGCAAGCGTGAACTGTTGTCTTACCTGATTGGCTCCAACCAGTGGCAGCAGGTACTGGTTTTCAGCCGCACCAAGCACGGCGCCAACCGCCTCGCCGGGCAGTTGATTAGCGATGGCATCGATGCCGCCGCAATCCATGGCAACAAGAGCCAGGGTGCGCGCACCAGGGCGCTGGCCGATTTCAAATCGGGTAAGGTGCAGGTACTGGTGGCAACCGATATAGCCGCGCGCGGGCTTGATATCGATCAGCTCCCGCACGTGGTCAACTATGATTTGCCCAATGTCGCCGAAGACTATGTGCATCGTATCGGCCGCACCGGGCGTGCGGGACGCGAAGGCGAAGCCATTTCGCTGGTATGCGTCGATGAACTAAAACTTTTGCAGGATATCGAGAAGCTTATCAAGCGAGATATTCCCCAGCAGTTTGTCGATGGTTTTGCGCCGGACCCGAGCATCAAGGCCGAGCCGATCGAACGCGGTAAAGCACAAAAGCGGCAGAAGGCGTACAATAAACCGCGGCGAAAGTTTCAGGCTAAAGCCAAAGGGCATTCGGGCAGACCCGCAACACAGGGAGCGAAGCAACGCAATAAACCCGGCCGGCGTGCTGCCGCCTGATCGATATGCGATTTAGGAAAATAAAATGACTGATTCAACTGACGACGTAGTAATCGAAAACAAGTTCCCGATCACCAGTATTGAGAAGACGGAACCCCCGCAAGGCGTCAAGGAAGGGGAATGGTATGAATACGTCATCGGCGAGGGATCGTCAGCAATCACGGGTAGGCGTTCGGGCAGCCTTAAGGCGGTCACCGAGTATGTCGAGGAATATGCTGATAATCTCAATCGCCGCTCAGCCCTCGGTTACTCGGCTTACGCTGCGCGTAAACCAACCAAACCAGCCAAACCGGCCGAATCAGCCGAAGCGGCTGAACCAGTCAAACCAGCCAAGTAACGCCGTTTTCGGCCAATTTCCGACCGTGGCGTATCAGGCGCCATGGTTACTGCAAATCCCTGCCCGGTCCAGTCGCTAGCTGTCGACTGCCTGCGGCGCCTTTTTCTGCTATATAACCGGGTTTCCAGCCGCCGATTCACCCGCCACAAACACCGCTGTCGAGCACGGTTCAGATTGAAAATATTCCACTGCCGCGGTAATGTGAAACCTGTTTGTACCAGTCCCCCATATCGGGCTGCCGCTATGAAAACCTATCGTTCACCCAAAATCGCAGTGCGCGAGGATACGCTCGCCGGGCGTGGCGTGGTCGCGATTGCCGATATCGCCAGGGATGAGATTGTCGCGATCAAGGCCGGCAACATAATTACGCGCGCAGAACTCGAGCAGGCCACGCAGGCGGCCGGGGATATGGCGCTGCAAATCGACGATGATTTCTACCTGGCGCCACGCACCGCGGATGACGTGGAAGATATGTCGGTGTTCATCAATCATTCCTGCGATCCAAATGTCGGGTTCCGTGGACAGGTGGTCTATGTCGCGATGCGCGACATCAGGGTGGGTGAGGAATTGTGTCATGATTACTCGATGGAGCGAGCCGACAATTATCTACTCGATTGCCATTGCGGCAGCGCGTTATGTCGCGGTAAGGTAACCGGGCAGGACTGGAAACTACCCGAACTGCAGCAGCGTTACGGGGACTATTTTTCAATTTATATCAGGAACAAGTTTCAGTGAGGAAAAGCCTATGAGTGCTAATGTCGACCAGGTGAGCGACCAATCCATTCTGTTACGCGAAGACAGCGACGGCATTACCACGCTGACACTGAATCGTCCCGCACAATACAATGCGCTGTCTGCTGAACTGCTGACTGAATTGCAAACTGCGCTCGATGATATCAACCAGGATGAATCGGTGCGGGTCGTTGTCATCGCGGCCAACGGCAAGGCGTTTTGCCCCGGCCACGACCTGAAACAAATGCGCGCCAGCGAGGAGCGTGAAGTTCACCAGGCGTTGTTCGACAAGTGCAGCAAAATGATGCTGACCATCAACCAGCTGCAGCAACCGGTGATCGCGCGGGTCAATGGTATTGCCACCGCGGCCGGTTGCCAGCTGGTGGCAAACTGCGATCTCGCGGTCGCTGCCGAAGATGCCCGCTTTGCGGTTTCCGGGATTAACGTTGGCCTGTTTTGCTCAACCCCGGCGGTGCCGTTAAGCCGTAATATGGGGCGCAAGCAGGCCCTGCATATGCTGCTCACCGGGGATTTCATTTCAGCACAAACTGCGCAGCAGTACGGCCTGGTCAATGAAGTGGTTCCTGCCGCTGAGCTCGAACAGGCGACTACTACGCTGGCGCAAAAAATTACCGCCAGGTCCGCCCACGCGATCAAGCTGGGCAAGAATATGTTT
>CALDDP010000110.1 GCA_937936805.1 uncultured Gammaproteobacteria bacterium
AAGGTAGATTCCCACGCGTTACGCACCCGTCCGCCACTCGTCAGCCAGAGCAAGCTCTGCTGCTACCGTTCGACTTGCATGTGTTAAGCATACCGCCAGCGTTCAATCTGAGCCAGGATCAAACTCTTCAGTTTAAAACTATTTACGGATAGCTCCGTGTAACTTTTTTGAAGAGAGTAACCTCGACTTATTTAACGTAAGTTAAAGTTCTTGGTCACTCAAATCGTAATGATACGAGTATCATCATTGACATGAGTGCCCACACAAATTACCTAATCAATTGTAAAAGATCGTTTCACCGGGGAACGCCCGGTGGTTTCTGGCCCTTTTCAGGGCCGCCTCGCAGTGCCGGAAATCGTTAAATTACCGGGGTGTTTCTAAAAGCGAGGCGCGCATTATAAGCCCTTTTCAGATGGCGTCAACGACTTCTTCAGTATTTATTAAAAGAAATACTGACGAGTCATAATCTGCCTGATTTGCCAGGACCGTTTAATGTTACCCGTCGAACCGAAACAGCGGGTTCGCACCCTGCTCTGATCGACTCGACGAGGCGCGCATTATAGGCAGTAAAAATGCCGCGTCAAGCACTAAATTCGGCTTTTATCAGGCGAGCGTGATACGGGCAAATTTGCGTTTGCCCACCTGCGCGACAACAATCACGCCCTGCGCCAGTTCCAGCCCTCGATCCGACACTTTCTCACCATCGAGTTTGACTGCGCCCTGCTGAATCATACGAAAACTTTCGGAGGTACTGCTGGTAAGTCCTGCCTGCTTCAACAGTGCGGCGATTCCCACCATTTCCTGCTCGAGAGTAAGCGTGATTTCGGGCATATCATCCGGCAGCGCACCTTTGGCAAAACGATTGATAAAATCCTGCCTCGCTGCCGTTGCGGACTCTGCGTCATGGAATCGCGTTATTATCTCTTCCGCCAGCAGGAATTTTATATCGCGCGGATTGGCACCATCCTCGATGTCTCGCTGGAACTGTTCAACTTCAGTCATTGGCCGGAAACTCAGCAATTCGAAGTAGCGCCACATCAAATCATCGCTGATCGACATAAGCTTGCCGAACATTTCAGCCGGCGCATCTTCGATACCGATATAGTTATCGAGTGACTTCGACATTTTCTGCACGCCATCGAGCCCTTCGAGAATCGGCATGGTAAGAATCACCTGTGGCTCCATACCCTCGGCCTTCATTAATTCTCTACCCACCAACAGGTTAAATTTCTGGTCAGTACCACCAAGCTCGACGTCAGCCTTCATTTCTACCGAGTCCCAGCCCTGCACCAACGGATAAAGAAACTCGTGTATTGATATTGGCTGATTACTTTTATAGCGCTTGGCGAAGTCATCACGTTCAAGCATCCGTGCCACCGTATGGCGCGAGGCAAGCCGTATCATATCGGCGGAGGTTCGAGGTCCGTGCCAGGTAGAGTTGAAACAAATCTCGGTCGTCTCGGGATCAAGGATCTTGAATACCTGCTCCTGGTATGTTTTTGCGTTTTGCTGGATTTGCGCAGGGGTCAGCGCGGGTCGCGTAGCGGATTTGCCACTGGGATCCCCGATCATTCCGGTAAAATCACCGATCAGAAACATAATATGGTGACCCAGTTCCTGGAACTGGCGCATTTTGTTAATCAGGACAGTGTGCCCCAGGTGTAAATCCGGTGCAGTGGGATCGAAACCAGCCTTGATTCTCAGAGGCTTGCCACGTTTAAATTTCTCTTGCAATTCAGCCTCAAGAAGGATTTCATCACAGCCTCGTTTTATCTGTTGCATTGCATCTTTTTCTAAAAACATGCTATATACCTGTCTGGAGGTAATATACTGGGCTTATTACCTCAATTTAACCAATAACTTAGACCTGCAACCTCATGAGTTTTCAAGATCTTGATTTCAAATCTGACCGCGCCTGCCTGAATCAGGCTGAAAACTCTGTGCCAGTTGCCTCATCTCATCACCTCAATCCAATGGTCAAATTGCTGCTGATTTCGACCATCGTAATGTTGCTGGGATTCAGTGTGTCCAACTGGCAGCCCTCGGCCAAGGCAGCGGATTCTACCCCCAAGCTGGCGCGATTACACTATTCTCTGCCACTACCTGAATCCGTCACGCCAACGGAGCAGAAGCTAGCGCCGGTGCCGAGCGAGGTCGAAACCAGCCCATGGGAAAGCGTAACCATCAAATCGGGCGATACGCTGGCATCCATATTTGCGAAGAAAGGCATCTCTTCGACAACCACTCATAATATAGCCAGATTAAACGAACAGACCAAAAAGCTGCGCTACATCAAACCAGGCCAGGAAATCCAGCTTCTTCTCGATGAGAACCGCAAGCTGCGGCAAATGAAGTACATCCCGGATATTACCCGAACGCTGCTAATCAAGCGGCTCGAGGATCAGACTTTCAGCAGCGAGATCATCAATTACCAGCTTGACGCCTACCCGGTTTATCGCGAAGGCAAGATTGAGACCTCGCTGTTTGAAGCAGCAGCCGATGCTGATATTCCTGAAGATGTCATCATGGGTCTGGCTGCTATTTTTGGCTGGGATATCGACTTCTCCCTGGATATTCGCACCGGCGACCGCTTCGGCATCGTCTACGAGGAACTCTACAAGGACGATGTCAAAATCCGTAACGGGCGCATCCTGTCAGCGGAGTTCATGAATAATGGCAAGACCTACCGTGCGGTCTACTATACCGACCCAAAGGGAGAAAGCGATTATTATGCCCCTGACGGTAAAAGCATGCGCAAGGCTTTCCTGCGCAGTCCAGTCGAATTTTCCCGCATCAGCTCGCGCTTCAGCAAAAAGCGCTGGCATCCGGTATTGTCCAAGTGGCGATCTCATAAAGGTGTGGATTACGCCGCCTCACGCGGCACTCCGGTGCGTGCATCGGGCGATGGCAAGATAATCTTCGCCGGCAGGAAAGGCGGATATGGTCGCCTGATCGTGATCCGTCACGGTGGCCGTTATACCACCGCGTACGGCCATTTGCACCGCTACGCAAGAGGTGCTCGCAGTGGCAAAAAAGTAAAACAGGGTCAAATTATCGGCTACGTAGGTAGCTCCGGCCTGGCTACCGGGCCGCATCTGCACTACGAATTCAGGGTCAACGGGGTCCATCGCAACCCGCTAACGGTCAGACTGCCCGAAGCCAAACCGGTGCATGAATCCTATCTCCCCCACTTCAAAGAGAATACCCAGGTTTATCTGTCGATGTTGCGCCTGATGGATCGCACATTGGCCGACAACTCGCAGTGACCCAAAACCCGGGCAGCGAGATTTACATCGGCCTGATGTCCGGTACCAGTCTTGACGGGGTCGATGTCGCAATCGTTGATTTCAGTGATTTCCCACCTCGCCTGCTCCACTGCAGCACAAGCCCATATACCGAATTGCTGCGCAATCGCCTGCACGGTCTTTGTCAGTCAGAAACAACCACGCTGGACAATCTGTATGATCTGGATGCGGAGTTGGGCGAACTGTACGCCGAATCGATTAACCATGCGCTAGAACTCGCCTCGCTGGATCGCGCAAAAGTAATAGCCACGGGCTGCCACGGACAGACAATACGTCACAGTCCTGACTCCCGTAGACCCTTCACCGCGCAAATTGGCGATCCCAACCGCATTGCTGCGTTGACCGGCATTGCCACCGTTGCCGATTTCAGGCGCAAGGACATCGCCGTTGGCGGCCAGGCAGCACCCCTGGCGCCCGCCTTTCATCGCTTCCTGTTTAGATCGGATGACGAAAATCGCGCCCTGATAAATATCGGCGGCATTGCCAATATCACTTACCTGCCCGGTAATCCCGCCGCCCCCCTGGTGGGATTTGATACCGGGCCCGGTAACACATTGCTGAACTACTGGAACGAGACACACCAGAAAACTCCGTTTGACGACGCCGGAAACTGGGCGCGAAGCGGCCAGGTTATCGACAAGCTGCTCGAGGAAATTATGGCAGCAGAAAATTACTTCCGCCTGGCGCCCCCCAAGTCCACCGGCACCGAATACTTCAACGCAAAATGGTTAATGCGCTTTCTGCGCGATGAATATGAACCGAATGACGTGCAGGCGACACTGGTCGAACTAACCGCAACCACGATTGCCAATGCCCTGGCGGGGTTGCCTGAATTGCCGGCAAACTGCTTTGTCTGCGGAGGCGGAGCTCACAATCTGTATCTGCTCGAACGTCTTGCACAAAAAATGCCACAATGCGGCGTTGCCACCACCAGCACTCTTGACCTGGACCCTGATTTTGTCGAGGCGGTCGCATTTGCCTGGCTTGCACGCGAGCGCGTAAACCTGCGCAGCGGCAATATCCCGGAAGTAACAAGGGCCAGTCGCAGAGCCATTCTCGGCGGAATTTATGCGCCCGAATAAGGGTTAATACTTAAGTGACATAGTTTACAAAGCCGGTCAATCAGGTGCTATATTAGTATTTTCAGGACCTTTTAGAATGTTAGACTATACTTATGTCATCTATCGCAAAAGTTAGATCCCGCCACGACTTCAATGAGTAAGATAACCCTGACAAACCGTGTTTGCTTAATTTCAGCGCTATTGTGGCTGACGATTGGCACCGCCGAAGCAGAATTTATCGGTCTCAATCTTGGCGCCAGTCACTGGCAATCGGCTACCTCCAGCTCATTTGAGGCCAATGATACGGATAGCATTGACCTGATTGATGATCTCGATGTCGATAACCCCGAACAGTCATCGATGACATTTATCCTCGAGCATCCGATTACCGCACTGCCTAATATCAGGTACCAGGGCTCTCAACTCGATTCAAATACAAGTTTGCGGGGTGAAACCTTCAGCTCGGAAGGCCAGGCGAGCTCTGCTTTCGATCTCTCCCATGACGATATCGTACTCTATTACCAGCTACTCGATAACTGGGTAGACCTCGATCTGGGAGTCGATGTGAAGCGCCTGGACGGTGAGGTATCGTTTGCCGGTGCAAACAGTAGCGCGGTATCTGTCGATGAAACGATACCGTTGCTGTATCTGTCTGCACGCTTCGACCTGCCGCTGGATGGCCTTTATCTTGGTGCCAACATCAATGCTAATGTTATCGATCTGGGTGTCAGCGAGAGCAGCGCGCAGGATTCCACCTTCATGATGGGCTATGAATCGGGGACCGGCCTCGGTATCGAAGGCGGGTATAAGTACTTCTCGCTCGATCTGGACAACGTCGACGAACCAGATACAGACCTGGAGTACGACGGGGTTTTTCTTAACGGCTACATCAACTTCTAGCCAATACTCCAAATTCAACAATTCTTCAGTTTCTGGACAGGGTTAATTCAGGCTCTGTGCCCGGTATTGCGCATTACAGGGCAACCCGATAACTGCACGCAAAGCAGAGGCGAAACTGCGATCAACCAATTATGCCCGCAAGGCGTGTACTGATGGAGAGGTATAGCGCTCGAGTGGAATGCAGCGCGCGAAGAAGGCGGGGATTAAGCGATTTAGTATCGATTGCAGGCGCGCGGCGATGCTGCTCGAACCGGACGGTCAGGGACTACTCGTTAAATTGAAAACGAAGCACCGCAACCACAGGTTGAGGTTGCATTCGGATTATTCACTACGAACATCGCCCCTTCGAGGCCCTCCTGGAAATCGACTTCGGATCCCGCCAGGTACTGGTAGCTCTTTTGATCGATAATCAGGGTTGCCCCGTCCTTTTGTACCGTTTTATCAGTGGGCTTGACTTCCTCGTCAAGCGAAAAGGTGTACTGGAACCCGGAACACCCGCCGCCGTAAACCGATACTCGCAGCATCAGCTCAGGGTTTCCTTCTTCTGCCTGCAACGATTTCAACTTGCGCACAGCAGAATCCGAGAACTCAAGCATTGTTTCAGCCGAACTCGAGCCGAGCGCCATACCAAAATTCGCGTCGATAACTACTTCCATAACATTACTCGTTTCATTTGCAGCTTACCCGGCCGGCCTGCCGCGTTAGTCCTAAGTTTCAGTAACCGGTTCGCCAGTATTACCGCTGTTAGTTTCCGACTTGTCCTCAAGGCGCTTTGGCTGCTGGCTCCCCTGTGGCTGATGCACAAGGCCGCCATTGACTTCGGCACCGATCGCCATCTCGATCAAATTATAATACACACTACCGTTGATTCTGGATTTCGGTGCAAGTTCGACACGCGTCGAGCCGTAAACATCACCGACAATTTCACCGTTGAGCACCATGTTAGGCACGTTGACCTCGCCCTCGATACGGCCGAATTCGCTTAGAATCAGCATTGCCGTGCTCCCCTGTTCGGCGACTACGTTGCCGTTGATTGTACCATCGACATGCAGTCCTCCGGTAAACACCAGATCACCGTTGATTTCGGTACCCTGCCCGATCAATGTGTCGACTCGGGAAGCGCTGAACCCCTTTTTTTTACCAAACATTTATACACCCTCGGACAAAACGCGCGTCCATGAAATAGTTTCTGAAAATGATTTTACCTTCTTTGTAGTCGGTTTGATGCCAATTTCTACCTCAAAAGGAACAAAACCGTCAGGTAACGCGATGTCTCCTTCGAAAACCTGGAAGTATCGAAAGGAGAACTTTGTGCCTTTCGGAGGTTTTTCAAGCTCCAGATCGGATATTTTAAATTCGCTGACGCTACCGGCCTGCTCACCGCGAATCATTACACTGGTACCACCCTTGACCTTCTTGGAACTTTTGCCACTCTTGGTCAGGATCATCTTATAACTGTACTGATTTTGACTGTTCTTTTTGCGCATCTCGAAAGACTGCAGATTTACGCCTAAAGCCGTATCTTTGGGGGAAACAATACCCTGGTAAAAGATCAGTTCCTCCTTTTGCGCCAACAACTCCTGCTGCAGCCTTGCCAGTTCCTGGTTGGCGAGTTCATAGGCGTCGCGTTCAATTTTGCTACCGCCTTCCAGGTGAGCATTTTTCTGCACCAGACTATGGTTACGGTTTTCCAGCTCGGCGATACGGCTCATCAGGGTCTCACGTTCAAGCCGTAATCGATCCAGTTCGTAGGACTGATAACCTTCACCGAGATAAAAAAACATGCCCATCAGTGCGATTATTGAGCCTATACCAAGCCAGACTTTCCACGGTTGATATTGCCTGACCTGAAATCCTCGATGTAGTTTGCTCACGGCATCACCCCTGGAGCTTCCAGGCCGGTGGTTTCATCCAGTCCAAACATCAGGTTCATATTCTGGATCGCCTGTCCGGCTGCACCTTTGACGAGGTTGTCCTCTACCGACAACACGACATACTTGTTTGCCGAGGGCAGGTAATGCACCGCGATACGACATATATTGGCTCCACGCACACTGCGAGTTTCCGGATGCGCCCCTGCAGGCATTACATCGACAAAGGGTTCATCGCGATAATGATCCTCAAACAGGCTTTGCACCTGATCGGCGGATCCCCTCGCGTCCGCATAGACTGTCGCATGGATGCCACGAATAATTGGCATCAGATGAGGTGTAAATACCAGGTCGGCGCCAGTATCCAGAGTCTGCAGGACCTCCCGGATTTCAGGCAGATGGCGATGCCCGGAGACCGCATATGCCTTGACCGATTCGGTAACCTCACAAAATGCAGTACCGACGCTGGCGTTGCGGCCGGCGCCACTGGTACCCGATTTACAATCCGCGATGATTGATTCCGGATCGATCAAGTTGTTCGCCAACAATGGCATCACGGCAAGAATCACAGCCGTAGGATAACAGCCAGGGTTGGCAACCAGGCGAGCGTCCCGGATCGCTTCGCGGTTTAATTCAGGCAGCCCATAAACAGCTTCCTCGAGCAAAGCCGGGCAGGCATGAGTTGCGCCATACCATTGTTCCCAGGTCGGGACGTGTTTGATTCTGAAGTCCGCTGCCAGATCAATCAGCCTGATTCCGGCATCGAGCAATTCTTCAGCCTGGGACATTGCCGTAGTGTTTGGAGTCGCAAAAAAAACCAGGTCACAGTCCCGGTAGGATCCGGCCGCTGGTTCGCTAAAATTCAAATCAATCTGGCCACGCAGGTTCGGGAACAACTCAGCAACCGCGCTACCAGCTTGCGACCGCGACGTAATGACTTCCAGTTTTACCCGGGGATGCCGCGCCAGTAAGCGCATCAATTCCACCCCGGTATACCCGGTGCCACCAACAATTCCAACCTTGATCATTCGTTTATCTGATTCTTGCCTTTAAAAAGGACGCAGCATTATACATTGATAGTAATGCGAGACCATTTAAATCCACTAGTTTACAATCGTTTAGCACAACTTGCTGAGAGATTCTTTAATGATTTGGGTAAAAGCATTCCACATTATATTCATGGTGGCCTGGTTTGCCGGCTTATTCTATTTGCCGCGATTATTCGTTAACCATGCCATGGCCGAAGAAGACGATGTCAGGGCCCGCCTGGTAGTAATGGAAGGCAAGCTTTACCGATTCATCACACCATGGATGCTGCTAACAATCATTTTCGGCCTGTGGCTGCTGTTTGACTATGCCTGGGCCGCCTACGCCAGCATGTGGTGGCTACATTTAAAACTGGTGCTGGTCGTGGCGCTGGTTGGTTATCATTTTTACTGCGGCAAACTGCTGCGCGCGCTGGCCGACAATCGCTGCCAGCACTCGCATCTATGGTTTCGCTGGTTCAATGAATTACCGGTACTGGTTTTGTTCGCGGTCGTAATACTCGCCGTCGTTAAACCTTTTTAGAGGCTACTTCAGGTAGCGCCGTAAAACAATGCTGCTGATTTCACGGCACTTTTACAAGATCCCCGATATGAGCTCCGCACATTAGCGGATGACGCCGCTTTGGGCGGCGTCATTTGCCCGCGCGGATCAGCCCTCCAAGCCCACGCTGATCAAGTTTGCCGGCGTACATTTCACGAATCATGAAGGCATCCGACATGGATAACGCCCGCTGCAGCATTTCGATCAGCTCAGCATGACTGAAAGACATGATGACCTTCTTCGCGCGCAGCAGACTGCCAACACTCATCGAAAGACTGTCTATACCCATACCCAGCAATGCCATAACCCCCAGCGGATCGCCCGCGAGCTCACCGCAAACGCTGACGGGCGTAGTGCTGAGTGCGGCTCCCTCGACGATCTGGCACATCGCTTTCAGGACGGCGGGGTGCAACGAAGAATAGAGATCGGCAACATTTTCATTATTGCGATCGACCGCGAGCAGGTACTGCGTCAGATCGTTGGTACCAATGGAAACAAAGTCGACCATCGAACAGATATCCTCGATCTGGTAGACGGCTGACGGCACTTCGATCATGGCCCCGATTTTGGGCAGCCATATGGTCTCGCCAAGTTCTTCCTCGATTTCGTCACGCACTCGATTAATCAGTACCAGTGATTCAACCAGCTCGGCCTTGCCACTGATCATTGGCAACAGGATTTCCAGATTGTTAACGCCGACATTGGCGCGGATCATCGCACGCACCTGGGTTACGAAAATCTCTGGATGATCGAGCGTTATACGCACACCACGCCACCCTAAAAAGGGGTTGGCCTCATCAATCGGGAAATAACTCAGGGGCTTGTCACCACCAACGTCGAGGGTACGCAACACCACCGGCATCCCTTTGAAAGTATCCAGCACATCCTTGTAAATAAGATATTGCTCCTCTTCACTGGGGAAGCGGTCACGGATTTGAAACGGGATCTCGGTGCGATAAAGCCCCACTCCTTCGGCACCGCTACGCAGCGACGGCGTGTGATCTGACATCAAACCCGAATTGACTAACAGGGTCACCTGACGCTGATCGAGCGTAACCGCGGACTGGTTCTTGAGCCCCAGCAGGTCCTGTTCGATCGCCGCTTCCTCTTCAAGATACTTGCTGTACTCGTCGAGCACAGAATTATCCGGGTTGATAAAAGCCGAACCGTTATAACCGTCGACAACAAGTTTAACCCCGTCGAGTTGCTTCACCGGCAGGTTGGGTACGCCCATAACAGCGGGCACACCCAGCGCATGCGCAAGAATTGCAACATGCGAGGAACTGCTGCCATGCGCGGATACGATGCCGCTCAGGCAGTCCAGCGGAACATCGGCCAGATCGGTCGCGGTTACTTCATCGCCAACCAGAATAGTCTGGTCAGGAAAGTCGAGGTACAGACTTTGCTCAAGCATTAATTTGCGCAGAACACGCAAACCCAGATCGCGAATATCGTTTGCACGCTCAGCCAGGTAGCGATCCTCCATCTGGGTAAAGACATAAGCATGCTGTTCGACTGTATCTCGCCAGCTGGATGGAGCCCAGTTACCCGCAGCGATACTTTTCTCAGTGTCATCGATCAGTGACCCGCCGCTCAGCATTTGCGCATAGGCAAGAAACAGGGCGCACTCTTCTTCCGGCAGCGAGGCTCGCATCTTTTCCCCCTGCTCGGTCAGTTCCTCACAAACCTTGCGCACCGCTTCCCTGAAACTGCTTAACTCACCCTCGATATCAGTGGTCTTCTTGTCGGGCACCGATTCCAGGTTTACCCCGCGATTGAGCACCATGGCCTGGCCTATGGCCATGCCCGGGGCACCTGCCACGCCCTTTATCATGTGGGTGGTCTGCTCGGTACTGAAACGGCCCTGGCTTTCGGCGCGCTCGATCGAGGTCGCAAGCTGCGCCGCGAGGGTGGTCAGGTAAGCCTCTTCGTCTTCGTTAAAGGCATTTTCGGCGCGCTGTATCGAGATAACCCCTAACACCTCGCGGTGGGCGATTATCGGCACACCGAGATAAATCGGGAATTCGACCTCACCGGAATCGGGCACCAGCATGAATTTCTTGTGCCTGGGGGCATCGAGCAGGTTCATCGCTTCTGCGCGTGCAGCGATAGTTCCGACCAGGCCCTGGTCCAGTTTGCGCTTTACCTTGCCAATAATTTCAGGATTCAGGCCTTCACATGCCTTTAGAACCAACAGATTCGGCTCGTTTTTATCGGCGAGAAAGATGGTGCAGGCATCGGCACTAAGGTCCTGGATCAGACTCCCTGTAATCAACACAAGCGCATGATCGATATCAGGGGCCCGGTTGACCTCCTGTACGATGCGTTGCAACCTGTGAATCATCGATGGCACTTAAATTATCCCTTCCGCAATAGTAAATCAGCCGTCTGCTTTAACAGTTGGCGATGGTAGTCCGGACTCCAGTTGAGCCAGCGCGCACTGGTATACTCGACGCTTGAAAAATATCACGTTCTCTACCGGGTACCAGTAGTCGACCCATTCCCAGTGATCAAACTCCGGCGTTTCCGATGCCGCCAGATCGAAACTCGTTTCATCTGCTTCGAGCCGCAACAGGTACCAGAGCTGCTTCTGTCCGACGCAGCGGGGCTCCGAACGCCGCATAAGTCGTTTCGGTAACTTATAGCGTAGCCAGCTATCGGTAGCAGCCAGCAGCGAAACACTGTCTGCTTCCAGCCCGGTTTCCTCCCAGAGTTCACGGTACATCGCATCGCGGGGATTTTCATTGGCAGCAATTCCGCCTTGCGGAAATTGCCAGGCATCCTGCCCGATACGCCTTGCCCACATTACCTGACCTGCATCGTTACACAAGACTATTCCTACGTTTGCGCGGTATCCATCTGTATCAATCATTTCTTCGGTCGCTATAAATCGTTTAGAATTTGCATCGCCCATTCTGACATATACATTCTGAAACCAGCAAGTTACGACACCGGAAGCCAGCCATGACACTCGCAATATTCGATCTCGATCACACACTTATCACCGGTGACAGCGACTATCTCTGGGGTGAATACATGGTTGAAAACAACATTGTCGACGAACAGGAGTATCGCGCACAAAACGAAATTTACTACCAGGATTATCAGCGCGGAACGCTCAACAGCGACGAGTACCTCGAATTTGCGCTTAAACCGCTAACGCAGTTCTCTATCGAAGAACTGCATGCCTGGCGTTCCGATTTTGTAGAAAACTGGATTAAGCCGATAATCGCGCCGGGCGCCCGTGAACTGCTCGATGAGCATCGCAGGCAGAACCACGAATTGCTCATCATAAGTGCGACCAACCTGTTTGTGACCGCACCGGTAGCGCAGTTACTCGGCGTACCAACGGTACTTTCCACCGAGCCGGAGATTATCGATAACCGCTACACAGGGCGCTATCTCGGCACCCCGACCTACCAGAAAGGCAAGGTAACCGCGCTATGGGAATGGCTCTCCGGTTCCGCACACAGCATGGACGGAAGTTATTTCTATAGCGATTCGATCAACGACCTGGCACTGCTGGAACAGGTTGACCACCCGATCACAGTTCATCCGGACGACGAACTGGAAGCCATCGCCGAAGATCGTGGCTGGCCAATCATCAACCTGCACTAGTTACAGCTTTCCAGAAAGACGGCGAGACTCAGGCTTTGGGCAGGGTTACTCCCTGTTGTCCCTGATACTTGCCACCGCGGTCCTTGTACGAAATTTCACAGACCTCGTCCGCCTCGTAGAACAGCATTTGCGCGACGCCCTCATTAGCGTAAATTTTCGCCGGCAGTGGAGTCGTGTTGGAAAATTCGAGGGTGACGTGTCCCTCCCATTCGGGTTCCAGCGGCGTAACATTAACGATGATACCGCAGCGAGCATAGGTCGATTTACCCAGGCAGATCGTTAGCACACTGCGGGGGATGCGGAAGTACTCTACGGTACGCGCCAGCGCAAAGGAGTTTGGCGGAATAATGCAGACATCGGACTGGATATCGACAAAACTATTGTCATCGAAGTTTTTCGGATCGACGATTGCCGAATTGATATTAGTGAATATCTTGAATTCGTCAGCGCAACGCACATCGTAGCCATAGCTCGAAGTACCATAGGAAATAATACGACCGTTTCCGGATTCTCGAATCTGACCCGATTCGAAGGGTTCGATCATGCCTTCCGCCTCTGACATTCGACGAATCCAGCGGTCCGATTTAATACTCACAGCCTAATCCCGTAGAAAAAGGCGCAGTATATCCGCTCCTGGGGATCGACGTCGATTGCGATTCCGGATTTAGCCCTGGATGCAAACTATTTCTGCACCTCTATACTCTGATCATTACCCTCTTAAGCGATGAGTTTTAAGGCTTTCGCGCGAGATGCCGATATCAATACAATGGCTGAATTAACCCAAACCCGGCAAAAACCGGCCTTCTGGTTCAAAGCGTTGTGGCAAATGCTCCGTTTTCGCCTCGCGCGCAAGTTATTCATGGTGGTTTTTGCCGCCATTGTCGTTATCGAATTCATCATCGTAATTCCTTCGTACAGCAACTTCGAGTCTTCGCAACTGGCTAATTACCGCGAAATCGCACGCATCGCCACGTCGGCTTCACTGACCCACCATTCCCATGAAAGCGACGCGTTGACGCAAGACCTGGAGAACCTGATATCGGCCGACGCTCGCCTGCTGGGCGCCAGCGCGCTAGATGCTTCGGGTCGGCAGATCGCCAGCGCAGGCGAACCCGTGAATCTGACATTAACAAGGGCACAGTCGTCGCAGAGCAATTTATCCGGCAACACCCCTGGTTTCGAGGTTTTCTTGCCGGCGCTCGAAACCGGTGCCGAGAATGACGTAATAGTGCGCATGGATGCACGCCTTATCGCCGATGAGCTCGATGCGTTCCTGGTACGAATCCTGGGCCTGACCCTGATAATATGCGCGGTTGCCGGCTCCATTGTTTTCTTTTACGTCGTCTTCAACCTGCTACACCCGCTCGAGGAGATCCACGAAAATCTGAAACTGGCCAAACGCGATCCGGCGCGGGCAGACGCTTACGAAATTCATCACTCGCGCCACGACGAACTCGGCGAAACTATCGACCTGCTCAACGACGCGTTACGCGAAATTGGCGAAAGCCATCGCAGCGACGTCGCCTTTCAGGAACAACGCCTGCGCGACTTTGCTGCATCGGGTTCCGACTGGTTCTGGGAGATGGATGAAGATCTCCGATTCAGCTACTTTTCCGAGAGTTTTGAAGCTGTGACAGGAGTTCGGCCAGAAGCCTTACTCGGCAAGACACGGAGCGAGACCGGTGTCCCGGAGATAGAGGCCGATGCCTGGCAGGCCCATCTCGAAACACTTGAAAATCACCAACCGTTTCGTGGATTCACCCATCCACGGTACAAATCCGATAGTGAAAAGGTATGGCTTTCAATCAGTGGAGTACCGATTTTTCACCCTGACGGTGATTTTGCGGGCTATCGCGGCACGGGTTCCGATATCACCGCCCTGCATCAAACACAGCAGGATTTGATCGAGGCCAAGGAGGCGGCTGAACAGGGTAATCGTGCCAAATCGGAATTTCTGGCGATCATGAGCCACGAAATCCGCACCCCGATGAATGGCGTCATCGGCATGACCGACCTGCTGATGGACAGCAAGCTGGATGACAAGCAAAAGCACTTTGCGCAGATAATACAGGATTCCGGCACGGCATTGATGCGGATCATCAACGATATTCTGGATCTGTCCAGGCTCGAGGCGCAACGCATCACCCTCGAACAGGCTGAATTCGAATACTCGAGCGTTGTTTCAGGCGTAGTCGATATCCTGAGCCCCCAGGCCAGAGACAAGGGAATCGAGCTCAACTATGAAATTGATGCGCAAGTACACGGAAGCTACCTGGGCGACTACGGCCGCCTGCGCCAGGTTATAGTTAACCTGGTTGGCAACGCGATCAAGTTCACCCGCCATGGCTCTGTTTCCATCAAAATTGATCGCGTTGGCGGTGACACTGACCTTCCCCGCCTGCGCACCGAAATCAACGATACCGGCATCGGCATTCCAGCGGATGCGCTCGCCAAACTGTTCCAAAGCTTTACCCAGGTGGATGCTTCGACGTCGCGGCGCTATGGCGGCACCGGCCTGGGTCTCGCAATCTGCCGTAAAATTATTGAAACCATGGGGGGTGAAATCGGGGTTTCGAGCACGCAAGGGGAAGGCAGCCAATTCTGGTTCGAAGTCTTATTGCCACGCTTCGACCCCGGGGCTTACGACGAAGATCGGGAAGACACCCTGACGATTATACCCGGTCAGCAGTTCAAGACCGATCAAACCGGGGCCCAGCTGAAGATTCTCGTAGTAGACGACGTACCGGTGAACCAGATCGTGGTCGAAAAAATGCTGGATAGCCTGGGCTACCAGGTTGATACCGCAGGTAACGGTTTCGAAGCTGTCGAGGCGGTAGAATCGAAGCACTACGACCTGATTTTTATGGACATACAAATGCCTGAAATGGACGGCATTGAAGCCACCCGTCTAATTCGCAAGCTGGACATGGAGAAAAGCAGCATTCCGATCGTAGCGATCACCGCAAACACCCAGGATAGCGATCGTGACTCCTGCATCGAGGTCGGCATGAATGATTTCATTGCCAAGCCATTCGTCAAAAAGCAGCTGGCCGCGTTGCTCAGGCGTTTTTTCCCGGCAGCCGAGCTCGGCAGCCGCAAGGCCAGCTAGATACTGCGCTCGCGAAAATGCGCATAAAGCGTGTCACTGAGAACCCGGACTCGTTGCGATACTAACCTGCCTGGCGGGTAAACCGCGTACATACCGGTTACCTGCCTGGTGAAACCGGTCAGGATCTGCACCAGTTCGCCGCGCTCGATCGCATCCTGCAGAAAAGCCAGCGGACCACTGACAATGCCCTGCCCATGCCTGGCAACAGCGGCCAGAAATTCACCATTGTTGGCGCTCAGACGATATTTCATTCTCGGGCTGACGCGTTTACCGTCCTGCTGGTAAAACCATTGTCGCCCTACTGCTACATTGCTATACACCAGCACCTCATGCGCCGGCAATTCGGCGGGATGCTGTGGTTCGCCGAATCTGGCAAGATATGCGGGGCTTGCGCAAATCGCAAAATGCACGCTGGCCAGTTTACGCGCGATCAAACTTGAGTCTTCCAGGTCTCCAACCCGAATCGCGAGATCGATATTTTCCTCGACCAGATCAATCTGGCGATCGTTCAAATCGACTTCGATTACGATCTCCGGATTATCGTCCATGAACTGACTGATCGGTTCAGCAAGCTCGCTCGCACCCAGACCCAGCGGCAGCGCAAGCCTGATCTTGCCAGCTACGCGACATTGCGTATCGGCAACAACCTGCTCGGCCTCGTTCAAATCGGCGAGAATTTGCAGCGCACGTTGATGAAACTCGCGCCCGGCTTCGGTCAGAGACTGGCGTCGAGTGGTACGCTGCAATAGCTGTACCCCGAGTCTTCTTTCGAGTTCGCTGACCCGACGACTCACCATCGACTTGGCGATGCCGAGTTTTTCACCGGCATTACCAAAGCCGTGGAAGTCGACCACGGCCACAAAAGCCTCGAGCTCCTCCAGGCGATTCATATTGTTCTCATATTAGCAATTATAATATACAAATTAGCATATATATTAATTTATTGAGAACAATAATAATAGCGACATTACTAAACACAGAGGTGCAAAAAATGGATTCAAAAACTTTAAGCAACGCTTCCATGTTGACTGGTCGGATCATGCTGTCGGCAATTTTCATCATCGCCGGCTTCGGCAAGATCGGTGCCGACTACGCCGGCACACAGGCTTACATGGATTCGGTCGGCGTGCCGGGGCCCTTGCTACCCGCGGTAATCGCTGTCGAAATCCTGGGGGGAATCGCGATATTAATCGGATTTCAGACTCGAATCGCCGCTGCGCTTCTATTCGGATTCACGTTATCGGCCGCATTACTGTTTCACAGCGACTTCAACCAACAGATGCAATCAATTCTATTTATGAAAAACATCGCCATCGCCGGAGCATTCCTGGTGCTGTATGCACAGGGTCCGGGCCAATGGGCTCTTAATCCACAGCCAAAACTGCAGGAGGCCTGATCATGCAACACGTGAAAAGAATTTTACGACTCGACGCAAGCGCCAACCCCGATGAATCGGACAGCAGCAAGCTCGGTGACCACCTGATCAGGCGGCTAAAGCAGGCCGATCCGGACGCGGATACTCGTGAGCGGAATCTTAACCAGCAGTTATCGTTTATCGACAGTAGCTGGATAGCAGCCAACTTCACCGCCAAAGGAGAACGTAGTGATGATCAATCGGCACGCCTCAGCCTTTCCGATCAACTCATTGCCGAGCTGGACTGGGCCGACCATATTGTGCTGACCACACCAATGTACAACTTCGGTGTTCCGGCAACGCTGAAGGCCTGGATCGACCTGGTGTGTCGCGCCGGCATCACTTTCCGTTATGGTGCAGACGGACCCGAAGGTCTGCTCAAAGGTAAACGTGTCGATATCGTCATTACGACCGGGGGCGCGCCGCTGGGCAGCCCGGTAGACTTCGTCAGCGGCTACCTGCGACAGGTGTTTGCTTTCATTGGCATCGACGATGTTAATATCATTGGCGCCGATCAAATGAACGTCGATGCCAAAGCGAGCTTCGCTCGGGCGATAACGCAAATCGAACAATATTATCCGGCCTTCGCGGCCTAGGGGGAATGATGAATACACGCAAGGTAAAACAGGTTGTCAGCGGACAGGCAACTACCGATGGCGCCGGAGTGGAACTGGTTCGGGTAATCGGCCAACCCGCGCTGATGGATCTCGACCCTTTCCTGCTGCTGGATGCATTCCGCTCGGATGACCCGGACGATTATATCGCCGGCTTTCCGCCCCACCCACATCGAGGTTTCGAAACCGTAACCTACCTGCTTAATGGTCGCATGCGCCACCAGGATAACGCCGGCAACGAGGGTGTCATCGAGCCCGGTGGCATCCAGTGGATGACGGCCGGCAAGGGCATTGTGCATTCGGAGATGCCGGAACAGCAGGATGGAATGCTCGAAGGCTTCCAGCTGTGGATCAATCTGCCGGGGTCGCACAAGATGACCGCGCCCGCCTACCAGGAGCATGACGCGGCAGATATCCCGACCGAATCAAGAGACGGTAGCGTGATCAAGGTAATCAGCGGCCAGACTTCGCGGGGCACATCAGGCCCCGTAAGCCAGCCGCTAACCGATCCCCTTTATGTTGACGTATCGCTGCAACCCGACAGCGCATTTGTGGAAGAGATCGCCGCTGATCACAATGCTTTTATCTATGTCATCGACGGTGAGGTCGTGCTCGAAGACACCAACTTGACGCAACTCAGCCTCGGTCGCGATCAGTTAGCCGTGCTGGATCAGGGTGACTCTATCGCGCTGCGCAGTGGCAATCGGGAAACGCGGTTTTTGCTGGTTTCCGGCAAACCACTTAACGAACCGGTGGCGCGTGGCGGGCCGTTTGTCATGAACACCGAAGCCGAGATACGCCAGGCTTTCAGCGATTACCAACGCGGTAATTTCTGATCCAGAAAATCGGCGACTAACGCGGGGAGCCGGTTAAATTGACGATTACTTGCAGACGAGGATGGATCCATATACGACCCTGAAACAAAGTTGGCGATAATCCGCGCTTGTACAGTGCCAGTTCCAGCTTAATATGTAATCTCACGCTAAGGATGCATTCCTTCTAGTGTATATTAAGGGGTCTTCGGCCTTTGCAAGTGGGCCGGCAGGGAGCATAAAGGAGGATCAGAGATGGCAATTAAGGGTGGATGCCTGTGTGGCAAAATTCGCTACCAAATTAGCGGACGACTTTTTGATGCAAGTAACTGCCATTGCTCTATGTGCAGGCGGCAGCATGGTGCAGCATTTGTAACCTATGCTGATTTCAATCCAGACGAATTTAAATGGCTATCGGGAGAAGATCTTGTCAGGATATATGAACCGTTACCTGGTGCTGGTTGGTGTTTTTGTAGTCAATGTGGTTCGTCACTGGCGGGAACTGACAAGGGCAAAATCACTTCGATAACATTGGCTACCGTGGAGGGTGACCCTGGCATAAATCCGGAATCACATATATTCGTGGGCTCCGCAGCCGAGTGGTACCAGATAAATGACGATCTCCCGCAATTCGATGAATGGCCTCCCGAGACACAGGGACCATCCGACAAAGCCCGCTGACAGCTACCTGTCAGCTATTATCAGTATCGTCGAGAACGGGTGCGAGTATCTATATCGGGTCGTTTACGGTGCTCAGGGTAAACTTGCGGGCGTCGGCATTACAGTCTGGCATTCACAATCAGCGAGAGTTGTTATACCTTGCTTGCTGTACCGAATAAGAAAACATTAAATTCTATGGTTCGGATTCAAATGAGACTATTCGCACTGGTGATTCTATCTGTGCTGGCAACGGCCGCAAGCGCTGACCCGTGGTTGTGTATTACGGAACAAACCACGGGTTTCGTCTTCAAAAACGGCAACTGGGAGCCGGGAAGATTTACCGTCGAAGATAGTCAATATATCCTGCGTAAACTCACAGAAAGCGATTTTTACTATAGAGGAGAGAACAGGTACGGCCTGTTTCTGCTGGAAACGGATCTGGTAGGGACGCCTTGCGGCCCTCCCTCGATTTCTGGAAATATTTTCTGTGAAGACAATCTCAGGCAGTTTAAATTCTCCACCAAATCCGGGAGATTTCTGATGACGCATACGAGCGGATATTGGGAAAGCCTGGCCGATGATGAATCCCATACTCCACTAATCTCGCTAGGGCGTTGTTCAACGATATGAATATGAAATCAGGAATTTTAGCTTTCGCCACCATCGCGTTAATCTCCGTTATCAACCCGGCCAGTGCTGGATATTACATGTCTGCAAACAAATTATTGAGCTTGTGCGAGAGTAATTCTGTCGCCGACCAGAATGTTTGTGTTGGATATGTGTTAGGTGTCACCGACGCAGCGCAGATGCTGGATTCAGAGACCAACATGAGGAGGTATTGCCCGTCGAAAAATGTCACTAGCAGCCAGCTGGAAAAAACTGTGGTCAAGTACATGAGCGAGAACCGGCAAAACCTGGCTAAAGCGGCGTCCTATTATGTTCTTGTTGCGCTGAGGAAAGCATTCCCCTGCAACGAATAATGCACCACCGGTTCGCTGGAGCCGATTATCTGAAGATCGGGGACAGACCACGTTTTTCGGTTCCTACTGAGCTTGGATTGCATGGTATGGCGAAAAACGTGGTCTGTCCCCCTGGCTTCAATTATTCTGGATAACTATATTCGGGAAGGCCGCTGAATGATCGCGCGCCTTGGTCGCTAGTCTGGCAGCAGTTTTGCGCGCAATTGCACGATAAATACCGCCGATCTGGCTATCCTGCATCGCCGCCACGGTGGGATTGCCGCTATCTGCCTGTTCGCGAATTCGAATATCGAGCGGCAGCGAACCGAGCAAATCGACACCGTGATCCGCGGACATGCGGGCGCCGCCACCTTCACCGAATATATGTTCACTATGGCCGCACTGGCTACAGATATGAATACTCATGTTCTCGATGATTCCGAGCACAGGCACTTCTACCTTCTCAAACATTTTCAGTCCCTTGCGCGCATCAAGCAGCGCGATGTCCTGTGGGGTTGTAACGATAACCGCACCGCTTACCGGAATGCGCTGCGCCAGGGTCAACTGAATGTCGCCGGTTCCCGGTGGCAAATCGATAATCAGGTAATCAACGTCATCCCAGCGGGTGTCGTTCAGTAACTGCTCTAATGCCTGGGTCACCATCGGTCCGCGCCAGATCATCGGTGTGTCTTCTTCTACCAGATAGCCGATAGACATCGACTGAATGCCATGCCCCATCATCGGCTCGAGGCTTTTGCCATCGGAGGATTCGGGTTGGCCCTGGCAGCCGAGCATGCGCGGAATACTGGGACCGTAAATATCAGCGTCGAGAATGCCGATCCTGGCGCCTTCCGCCTGCAACGCCAGCGCGAGATTAACCGCGGTGGTGGATTTACCCACTCCACCCTTACCCGACGCCACCGCGATGACATTCTTGATACCCTGCAGTGGTTTCAGGTTCTGCTGCACAGCATGTGACTTGACCTGACTCGAAACTGTCACCTCGACCTCGCCGAGACCAGCGATACCGCCCAGCGCAGAATTAATTTCCTGCTTCAACTCGTCGAAATAACCGGATGCTGGGTAACCCAGCTGGATTTCTATTTTCCAGCTTTCGCCGTCCTGTTCGATCGCTTTAACGGCCTTGCCGGCGACCAGATCGGTTTCCGTGTTGGGGTCGACCACCTCTGCCAGTTTCGCTTCAATCTGTGATTTATCAATCGCCATAGGTATTCATTGTATCTGGATTCACTTTAGGGAGGGCGCATTTTACCCGAGCCCGTTACCAAATATCACTTAGTTTTTGTGTGAATGTTCTATACAGCGTCCTGTACAGCACCTAAAATGTCGTGTTTTGCCAGACCAGCCTAGCAGATGAGTTCCAAACCCCGCCAGATAGTGGTGACCAGCGCGCTACCCTATGCTAACGGCCCGATCCATATCGGCCATATGCTCGAATACGTGCAGACCGATATCTGGGTACGCTTTCAGAAACTGCGAGGCCACGAATGCACCTATGTGTGCGCCGATGACGCACATGGCACACCGATCATGCTGCGCGCCCAGGCCGAAAACGTCACCCCGGAAGAATTGATCGAACGCATGCACAAGGAACACCTGCAGGATTTCACCGATTTCGGAGTGGCGTTCGATAACTACTACAGTACCCATTCGGAGGAGAATCGATTTTTCGCCGAATACATCTACACCCAACTGCGCGAAGCCGGGCATATCCGCACGCGCGTCATTTCGCAGGCTTACGATCCCAAAGCGGAAATGTTTTTGCCGGATCGTTTCATCAAGGGAGAATGCCCCAACTGCGGGGCCGCAGACCAGTACGGTGACAATTGCGAAAACTGCGGCGCCACCTATGCGCCGACCGACCTGAAAAATCCGCTATCGGTGGTCAGCGGTGAGACTCCGATCGAAAAGGATTCCGAACAGTACTTCTTCAAGCTGGAAGATTTCGAGGACATGCTTAAAGCCTGGTTCGACGCCGGGCACGTGCAAACCGAAATTGCTAACAAGATGAACGAATGGCTCGAGGAAGGGCTCAATGACTGGGATATTTCGCGCAACGCGCCCTACTGGGGCTTTGAAATCCCGGACGCACCGGGAAAATATTTCTACGTCTGGCTAGATGCGCCGATTGGTTACATGGCCAGTTTCAAGAACTGGTGCGAGGCCAACGACCAGGATTTCGACTACTACTGGAACAAGGATAGCAAGGCGGAACTCTATCATTTCATCGGCAAGGACATCGCGCGTTTCCACACCATGTTCTGGCCGGCCATGCTGCACGGTTCCGGATTTCGCAAGCCGAGCGCGGTTTACTGCCACGGATTTCTCACCGTGGATGGACAGAAGATGTCCAAGTCGCGCGGTACTTTCATCATGGCGCGCACCTATCTCGAGCACCTCAATCCCGAGTACCTGCGTTATTACTTCGCCGCCAAACTCGGACCCGGTATCGATGACATCGATTTAAACCTCGAGGATTTCACCACCAGGGTCAATTCCGACCTGGTAGGCAAGCTGGTGAATATCGCCAGTCGTTGCGCCGGTTTTATCAACAAGACTTTCGACGGCAAGCTTTCCGCCGAGCTTTCCAGCAACGCGCTGAGCCAGCAATACCTCGACGCTGCCGAGACGATCGCGGGTTATTATGAGAATCGCGAATTCGGCAAAGCGATGCGCGACATCATGGCACTGGCCGACAAGGCCAACCAGTACATCGATGAAAAACAACCCTGGGTGACCATCAAGGACCCGGCACGCCATCACGAGGTGCAGGATGTCTGCAGCATCGGCCTTAACTGTTTCCGCCAGCTGGTCATCCTGCTTAAACCGGTACTGCCAAAACTCGCCGCGCAGGCAGAGGAATTTCTCAATGTCGAGAATCCCGGCTGGACCGAGCTGGGCGACAATCTTCTCGACCATAGAATAAACCGGTTCAAGCCGCTGATGACCCGGATCGAACCGGTTTTTATCGAACGCATGGTCGAAGCCACCAAAGCAGATCTGGTCGCGGAGCAAAAGATTCAGCAGGGTCCCGGCGATTCAGCGCACGAAGCCATCGCGCCTGAGATCAACTATGACGATTTCGCCAAGCTGGATCTGCGCATCGCAAAAATCGTCGCCGCCAGGCGTGTCGAGAAATCCGACAAGTTATTGCAACTTACGCTGGATATCGGTAGCGAGACGCGCAACGTATTTGCCGGCATAAGCAACGCCTACCAACCCGAAGACCTGGAAGGCAAACTCACGGTAATGGTCGCCAACCTGGCGCCACGCAAAATGCGCTTTGGTGTTTCCGAAGGTATGGTACTGGCAGCCGGAAGCGGTGACACCGAGCTGTATATCCTGAACCCCGACTCAGGCGCCAAACCGGGAATGCGAGTCAGTTAATTGTCGTTACGCCTAATAGCACTCTGCCTTCTGTTGAGCGGACTTTTCTCTGCGCCGACGCTGGCCCTGAATTCCAAGGAAATCTACCAGCTAAACGAACAGCGGGTTTTCCAGGTGCGCGTGCTGAATCGGGAAACCGGCAAGAAATCCAGCATCGGTTCCGGCTTTATTGTCGGCGACGGTAGCCAGCTCGCGACCAACTATCACGTCATCAGCCAGGTCGTCCTCGAACCCGAACTATTCTATATTTCATTCACCGGCAAGGACGGACAGGAAGGCGAATTAAAACTGCTTGGTCTCGATGTAGCCCACGATCTGGCACTGCTCGGCGCTGACGAGCCAATTGGTGAAGCAATCGAAATGAGCCCGCTACCACCCCGCGGCGCACCGATTTTCGCCATGGGCAACCCGCTTGATCTCGGGCTCACCATTGCGGTGGGAACCAATGGCGGCATTTTGAACCAGACCGACGACAGCCGCATCCTGTTTTCAGGTAATCTGAACCCCGGCATGAGCGGCGGACCCACTTTTAACGAGAGGGGCGAGGCGATAGGGATAAATGTTGCCACTGCGCGCAACGCTATCAGCTTCATCGTGCCGTCACGGTTTTTAAACGACCTGATCGAACAATCAATGGCTGCAGCCATCAATGACGAAACCGATTTAAAGGCCGAAGTGGCGCGCCAGGTACTGGCGTACGAAAGCAACTACATCGAGCAGCTATTAGAGGGCGACTGGCCCAGTCTCGACCTGCGCCAGGTCAAGTTACCGGGCATTATCTCGCCAACCGTGCGCTGCTGGGACAATAGCGCAAAACTCAGCGCCATCGCACGCTACAAACGCTACCAGATCCGTTGTGCCAACAAGAATCATGTATATCTCGACGGGGACAACAAGTTTGTCGGCAACCTGATCTACGAGTATTTCTGGCTTGAATCTGAAGATCTTAATGCGCTTCAGTTTTACAACCTGTACGAAAATCTGAACAAGGATCAAATCGAGTCGAAACTGGATCGAGACGTGGTCAGCAATTTCAATTGCCAGAACTGGTTTATCGAAGTTTCATCGCAGGAATTGAAAAGCAATCTGTGCCGGCGTGAATATGTCGAGTACGAAGGCATGAGCGACGTTCTCTTTACCGCTGCCCTGACTGGTCATAGCAACCAGGGGTTTTTCATAACGCTGATCATGACGGGGGTTGATTTCAAAGCGACTTTGCCGCTGATCCAAAGATTTCTGGAGCAGGTCGAATGGAAGCCCTGATGCTCGAAATCAGCACCCGCGGGCTGCATCGATACCAGCAGATTGATGGTGAAGTGACGACGATAGGTCGCGCGCTGGACAACGATATTATCCTCTCCGATCCGACCGTCGCACCACATCATCTGAAAATCATCCGCCACAGTGACGCTTCGATCGAGCTGGTCAACCTGGCCGAGGTAAACCCGACCCGGGTGAACAATCAACGCCTGCAATCTATGCTGGCTGAAAAGCTTCCGCTGACACTTGAAATGGGTCGCGTCCAGGCGCAGCTGATACCGCGCGATCACGCCGTTGCAAATACCCGGCCTATAGCCGGTAACGGGCACGGAAAACATTTATTCGGTAACAGCTACTGGACCGTATTCCTGGTACTGGCCTGCCTGTTCTTCGGCGGCATGGAATTCTTCCTGAACTCCTACAATACCGTCAAATGGAGCGACCTGTTCAAGTACGTGTTACGTGAAACGGTACTCACCATCGGTGTTTTCGTGCTGGCCTTGTCGATCCTGGAGCGACTGCTGGTAAACCGTTGGGAAATCAGGCAGTTGATTACCGCGGTTTGCCTCGTGTACCTGCTGTTTGATTTCATCTCGATGTCAGGTCATGGTTTAAATTACCTGTTCTCGGCGAGCTGGCCGACGACATGGCTTCATTTCGGCTGGTACCTGACATTTATCCCCTGCGCGATAGCGCTGTACCTTATCCATATTTCCCATTTAAAACACAGCCGGGCTATCCTGCTCGCCATATTGATCGCCAGCCCGATTGCGGTTCCTTCGATCCTGCAGAGCCAGCAGTTGAGAACGCTACTCGACGATTTCAGTCCCGCGGCAAGGTACCAGAACAGCCTCAGCGCGTTTAACTGGCACCTCAAGGATAGCGTAACTATCGAAAGCTTTGTCGAGCAGGCACAGGAGCTTGCACCCGGTGAGTTTGCCGACTGAAGCGCAATCCCGATGGGAATGTTTAATAAAGACCTCAGGTAAATTCGGTATTTTTCGTCAGGGTCAGGCCTTATAATCCGCCCCATGTCAGAATACCTGTTACTTTTGGTCGGCACTGTATTTGTCAACAACATCGTGTTGGTAAAATTCCTTGGCCTGTGCCCGTTCATGGGGGTGTCGCGCAAGATCGAGACCGCAATCGGCATGAGCGCAGCCACCACCTTCGTGCTGACCCTTTCGGCGGTGCTCAGCTACCTGATCAACACCTGGGTGCTGGCGCCGCTCGAACTCGAGTACCTGCGCACAATCGCCTTCATAATCGCCATTGCCGCGGTTGTCAATTTCACCGAGATGGCGGTTCACAAAACCAGCCCCTTGCTATACAACGTGCTGGGCATATTCCTGCCACTGATAACCACCAATTGTGCCGTGCTTGGTGTCGCCCTGATAAACGTCCAGCAACAAAACAGCTTTTTCGAGTCGGCGATCTACGGGTTCGGCGCCGCGCTCGGATTTTCGCTGGTACTGATTTTATTCGCCGCCATGCGTGAACGCATCAACGTCGCCGATGTTCCGGCACCATTCAAGGGCTCTGCGATCGGCCTGGTCACCGCGGGGCTCATGTCGCTGGCATTCATGGGTCTCGGCGGACTGGTCAAGGTTTAAGCAATGATTCTTGCAATTATAACCATCAGCGCGATGGCTGGATTGTTCGGTCTGGTCCTCGGTTACGCCGCCGTGCGATTCAAGGTCGAAGGCAACCCGGTGGTGGATCAAATCGACGCATTACTGCCCCAGACCCAGTGCGGGCAATGCACCTATCCCGGTTGTCGTCCCTACGCCGAGGCCATCGCCAGCGGCGAAGCACCGATCAATCAATGTCCACCCGGGGGACAGGCAACCATCGCCGCACTCGCCAGTTTGCTGGATACCGAGGTGCTCGAACTCAATGCGGAGCACGGTGAACATCTCGATGTGCCGTTAGTGGCGGTGATCGACGAACAAACCTGTATCGGCTGCACTTTGTGCATTCAGGCCTGTCCCGTGGATGCGATCCTCGGTGCGTCGAAGCACATGCATACCGTAATTGCGGAAGAATGTACCGGTTGCAAACTCTGTCTACCGCCCTGCCCGGTCGATTGCATCGACATGATACCGTCACAACAAACCATCGATGACTGGAAATGGTCGGCGCCACCGGACCTGCTGCAAGAGATGCAGGATGCTTAAACTGCATCACTTTCATGGTGGCCTGCATCTCGATGGGCACAAGACAGAATCGCTTGGCCGCGGGCTGCAGCAGGCGACTCTTCCCGAACGCCTGTTCCTGCCCTTGAGACAACACATCGGTGAATACAACAAGCCGCTAGTCAAACCTGGTGAGCGGGTTTTAAAAGGCCAGGTAATCGCGGCTAATCCGTCGCTGATTTGCGCCGCGGTGCATGCTTCGACATCGGGGGTGGTCAGCGCAATCGGCGACTACCAGGTGGCACACCCGTCAGGACAGTCCGACACCTGCATCGTCATTGACGTCGACGGCAAGGACGAGGCCGTCGAGTCGACCCCGCCTGATCCGGGCGAACTGACCTCCAGCGAAATGATCGAACGAATTTGTCGTGCGGGTATTGTCGGGCTCGGTGGCGCGGCTTTCCCGACTTCGCCAAAACTGTCACGTGGCAAGGCAAACGGTATCGATACCCTGATTATTAACGGCGTGGAATGCGAACCCTACATAACCTGTGACGATATATTGATGCGTCACTATGCAGCCGAGGTGTTGCGTGGAACCGGGTACCTGCGGCAAATTCTGCAGCCGAGCAGAACACTGATCGGCATCGAAGATAACAAGCCCGAAGCAATCGCGGAAATATCGAGGGCGCTTGCGCAAAACCCGCTGGCGAATACCGAGATTATCCCGATCCCGACGATTTATCCATCGGGAGGTGAAAAACAGTTAATCCAGATCCTGACCGGCAAAGAAGTTCCCCACGGTCAGCTCGCGTTTGACATCGGCCTGTTTTGTCAGAATGTCGGCACCTGTGTCGCGATTACGCGCGCGCTTGAAAAAGATGAACCGCTGATTTCACGAGTGGTTACCATAACCGGAGACAATATCGGTGAGCCAGGGAACTGGGAAGTTCGCCTGGGCACCCCGATCAGCCACCTGATCGAGCTTGCGGGAGGTTACGGCCACGCTGCCGGCGGACACCTGGTTATGGGCGGACCGATGATGGGATTTTCACTTTCCAGCCACCAGGTACCGATCGTCAAGGCCAGCAATTGCATTATGGTAATGCGCGAGGAAACGATTCCACACGCCCCGGGCTATCACGACGAATGTATTCGCTGCAGCAAGTGTACCGAGGTGTGTCCGGCGCAATTGCTGCCGCAACAACTATACTGGCATGCGCGCGCGCAGGCCTGGGAACGCACCCAGGAATTTCATCTGTTCGACTGTATCGAATGCGGTTGCTGTTCGGCAGTTTGTCCCAGTCAAATTCCACTGGTGCAATATTACCGTGCCGCGAAGAGCGAAATCCGGGCCGCACAAAAAGCGCAATTCAAGTCAGATCGAGCCCGCGTTAGATTCGAGTTTCGTGAAAAACGCCTGTTGTTGAAACAGCAGAAGGACGAGGAACGTCGACGCCTGAAACGCGAAGCACTGCAGAAAAAACGAGCCAGCCCCGGTACCGGAGAACCCGCTCCTGACCCGGTGCAGGCGGCACTGGAACGAGTCAAGGCGCGCAAGAAATCGATACAGGAAGAATCGCAATGACCAGCGTCATCGTTTCTTCACCCTTCGTGGCTCCAGGCAACAAACTCAGGCGCCTGATGCTCCAGGTCATCATCGCCCTGCTGCCAGGCACGCTGGCCTATGCCTGGCACTTCGGACCCGGTGTCATCATCAATATTGTCCTCGCGGTACTGTTTGCGCTGGTGTTCGAGGCTGGCATTCTTAAATTGCGGGCCAAACCGGTGATGCCACACTTGGCCGACTACAGTGCGGTAGTAGCGGCCTGGCTGTTCGCACTTTGCCTGCCGATGCATTCGCCCTGGTGGCTGGTGCTTATCGGCGTCGGTTTCACCATGATAGCCGGCAAACACTTATATGGCGGACTTGGATTCAATCCGTTCAATCCGGCCATGGTGGGTTACGTGGTGCTGCTGATTTCTTTTCCGCGCGAAATGACTACCTGGTATTTACCTGCCTCGGTGAGCGGAGAAACCCTGAGTCTTACCGACGCACTGCGTTACAGTTTCGGTAATGTCGATATCGGCCAGTGGGACGCCCTCAGTTCGGCGACGCCGCTGGACCAGGTCAAGACCGCAGTCGGACAAAGTATCAGCATCAGTGAGATTCGAACGTCACCGGTCTTTGGGGAGTTTGGCGGCAAGGGCTGGGAATGGATCGCTTTGGGGTGGTTCATCGGTGGTCTGTGGTTACTGCTAACGCGCACCATCCGCTGGCATATACCCGCCGCACTGCTCGGCGGAGTGCTGGGCATGGCCACGTTGTTTTACCTGGTTGATCCGGAAATATACGCTTCACCTCTGTTTCATCTGCTCTCCGGGGCAGTCGTAATCGGCGCATTCTTCATCGCTACCGATCCGGTTACCGCGGCTACTACCGATATGGGGCGCGTCGTTTACGGTTTTCTCATCGGTGTGCTGATCTATATCATCCGGGTCTGGGGCGGTTACCCGGACGGTGTTGCATTTGCCGTATTGCTGGCAAATATGTGCGTACCGCTTATCGACTACTACACACAACCTAGAACATACGGCGAGAAATGATCGCCATAAACCGACGTCAGATTCTGCTTTCAGGGGTGTTCCTGTCGCTGTTCGCGGTCGTCGGCACAACCCTGGTCGCGCTCACCGAATACAGCACCAGCGCGGCAATAGCCGAAAACGAGCGCCAGGTGCTGTTGCGCAATCTCTACGCGCTGCTGCCCCGGGACCAGCTCGATAACGATATCGCAACCGATACCCTGGAACTGCCTGCGTCGACCCTGCTGGGTACCGATGATGTTTCTACCGTGTATCGGGCCCGAATGCTGGGAGAACCGGTGGCGGCAATTTTCAATAGCGTCGCGCCCAACGGCTATAACGGCAAGATACATCTGCTGGTTGGCGTTTATATCGATGGCAGGCTGGCCGGCGTACGCGTCGTCAAGCATGCCGAAACCCCGGGACTTGGCGATGCAGTCGAAGTCAGGAAATCACCCTGGATTAACGATTTTGCGGGTAAGGCACTGGACAACCCGAGCCAGGAGCGCTGGCTGGTAAAACGTGATGGCGGCGATTTCGACCAGTTTACCGGCGCAACCATCACACCGCGCGCGGTAGTCGCTGCAGTACGCAATACACTGCTGTACTATCAGCAAAACGCTGATATGATTTTTTATTAGATGACAGGACATGACAAGCAGACTCGAAATTTCGCGTAACGGCCTGTGGAGCAACAATGTTGCCCTGGTGCAACTGCTCGGGCTTTGTCCATTGCTGGCAGTCACCAGCACCGTGGTAAACGGGGTTGGCCTCGGTATCGCCACGCTGATTACGCTGCTGCTGTCGAACACGATTGTTTCGCTGATCAGGGGCTTCGTGCGCAACGAAGTAAGGCTGCCGGTATTCGTTTTGATCATCGCCTCGGTCGTCACCATAATCGAATTGACGATGCAGGCCATGTTCTACGATCTCTACCTAGTACTCGGCATATTCATCCCGCTCATAGTCACTAATTGCGCGATCATCGGTCGAGCCGAGGGATTTGCATCACGCAATCCGGTAGGTCCGGCCGCCCTGGACGGTTTAATGATGGGCTTCGGTTTCCTGGTCGTGCTGGCACTGCTTGGTGGTATGCGTGAAATAATCGGATTTGGCACCCTGTTTGCCAACGCTGAATTGATGTTCGGAGAGGGCGCCCAATCTCTGAAGCTCGAAATCAACCCCGATTACTCGGGATTCCTGCTGGCAGTGCTGCCACCGGGGGCATTCTTCGGCCTGGCGATCCTGATAGCCGCCAAGAACTGGCTGGATCTGCGCCCACAGGAAAAAACAGAAATAGTTGCGCCAGCGCCTGAAAGTGCATGAATTCAGACAAGCGATACGAGATTTTTTCGCGTTTACGCGAACACATCAAACAACCCCGTTCAGAGCTTGAATACCGATCGAACTTCGAACTGCTGATTTCGGTGTTGCTGTCGGCGCAGGCTACTGATATCAGCGTCAACAAAGCCACCGCAAAGCTGTACCCGGTGGCGAACACGCCGCAGAAAATGCTGGCGCTCGGTGAAGCCGGCGTGAAGCAGTACATCAAGACCATCGGACTATTCAATTCGAAAGCAAAGAATATCATTGCTACCTGCAAGATCCTGCTTGAGCAGCATGATGGCGTTGTACCCGATGACCGCCAGTCCCTGGAAGCGCTACCCGGCGTGGGGCGCAAAACCGCGAACGTGATTCTGAATGTCGCTTTCGGTCAGCCAACGATTGCGGTAGACACGCATATTTTCCGCGTTTCCAACCGCACCGGTATCGCACCTGGAAAGGATGTTCTCGCGGTAGAGAAGAAACTGCTCAAATTCGTCGCTGACGAGTTCAAGCTAGATGCTCACCATTGGCTTATCCTGCACGGGCGCTATACCTGTATCGCACGCAATCCACGCTGCGGTAGCTGTATCATCGAGGACCTGTGCGAATTCAGGCAGAAGAATATTGATTAGAGAAAGGTAAATGTTGCAGTCACGTGATGAAGCGCGCCAGGTATATCTCGACGTGTGGCACAAGATCCAGCAAAACCTGGTGCTGGAACCGATGGAAGCATTGATCGCAGATATCATCGAAATCCACCCCGAGTACCATGCGCTGCTTGGCGCCGGCGATGACATCAGGCAAGAGGAATTTACTCCGGAGCAGGGGCAGACCAATCCTTTTCTGCATATGGGCATGCATATCGCGCTGCGCGAGCAGGCTGGCACGGACAGGCCCGCGGGCATCAGGAAAATACACCAGAAACTGGTCAGCAAGCAGGGCCCGCATGAAGCGGAACATGCAATGATGGAATGTCTCGGCCAGACGTTGTGGACTGCCCAGCGCAACAACCAGCCTCCGGACGAAGCCTCTTATCTCGACTGCCTGCGAAGGTTATAAAACTGAGATTTACCTGACATTGATTCGGCTATAAGCTAGCAACCTGAGGAGCTGGATCGACGCCATGGCTGACCCATTCAAACTGCTTGTATTACCCGGCGACGGCATCGGTCCCGAAGTGGTGGCGGCGGCGCTGAGAGTATTCGAGAAGCTTTGCCGGCTCGAGCAGATCGAAACCGAAATCAGACACGACCTGCTGCACGGCGCTGCCTGGGAAAAATACGGTAGCTTTTGTCGCGATGAAACCGTGGCTAGCGCACGGCAGTCCGATGCCCTGTTGATTGGCGCTGTGGGCGGCGCACAGTGGGACAACCTGCCGCCAGATGGTGCTACCCCGGCCGAGCGTGACGGGTTGTTGCGTATGCGCGAAGAACTGCAGACCTATGCCTGCCTGCGTCCATCGCGTGCCTACAAGCCCCTGCTCACTCGCACTCCATTCAAGCCCGAAGTCGTTGCCGGAGCAGATATCCTGGTCTTGCGCGAACTCTGCGGCGGCCTCCCTTATGGTACCCCGCGCGGTATCGACAAGCTCGACGACGGCAGTTTTCAGGCTTACGACGCAAACTTTTACAGCAGCGAAGAAATCCGTCGCTGCGCGGTGGTGGGATTCGAAGTTGCGGCAAGTCGTCGCGGCAAGCTAACCTCGATCGACAAATCCAACGTCATGGAAAGCGGCATTCTGTGGCGTCGTATCGTTAGCGAAACAGGCGTCGATTATCCCGCGATCGAACTCGAGCATCTGTATGCCGATAACGCGCTGTATCAAATGATGCAGCGCCCGACGGATTTCGACGTGGTACTGGCCGACAATATATTCGGTGATCTGGCCTCCGACCTGGTAGCGAGTTATGCCGGGTCGCTAGGCATGCTACCCTCGGCTTCATTATGCGGTTTGAACTCGGGCAAACCGGCAATTTATGAGCCGGTACACGGCACCGCGCCCGATATAGCGGGCCAGGGGATTGCCAATCCAATCGGAACTATTCTTAGCGTTGCAATGATGTTCGACTACAGCATGCAACGTAAGGACCTGGCCTGTCGTATCGAAAATGCGGTCGAACAATGCCTACTGGTGGGTGTAATGAGTGCAGATCTCGGCGGCAGCGCGTCAACCGATCAAGTCTGTGAACAAATTCTTTCAGCATTGAATTAAAGAGCAATTATGACTGACTCCAGCGATATGAATGTAGGTGAAGCCACCATAGCACTACTCGAAAAATATGGCGTTGATACACTCTTCGGTATTCCCGGGGTGCACACGCTCGATTTTTGCAAGGGGCTCAATCGAAGCCCCATCCGGCACGTGCAGGCGCGCAACGAACAGGGCGCCGGTTTCATGGCCGACGGTTATGCCCGCGTGTCGGGTAAGCCGGGGGTTGCGCTGGTTATTTCCGGCCCCGGCGTTACCAATACGCTGACCGCGATCGGACAGGCCTATGCCGACAGCATTCCGGTACTGATGCTCTCCGCCGACGCGGCCAGTTACACACTCGGGAAAGGCTGGGGGTGTCTGCATGAAGTTCCCGGCCTGACCGACACCACCGCACCGCTCACGGCATTTTCCGCGACCGCGATGACCGCGGAGGAAGTTCCCCGCCTGATCGCGAAGGCCTTTTCAGTTTTCGCCAGCGAGCGCCCGCGCCCGGTGCATATCGCGATTCCCATCGACGTCCTGGCAATGCCGGCAACGCGTGACTGGCAGGCAATCGAACTGCCCACACGACCGGCACCGACAGCGATGAAAATCGAGCGCGCCTGTGAACTGTTACGCGGTGCCGAACAACCCATGATCTGCGTCGGCGGTGGCGCCTGGATGGCCAGCGAGGCGATCACGGAAATCGCAGAAAAACTTGGCGCGGCGGTGATTGGCAGTACTGCGGGCAAGGGTGTCATCGACGATTCACACCCGCTTTCGCTGAGTGCCGGTACGGTGCGCGGCGAAGTCCAGCGCTACCTGAAAAATGCGGATGTAGTACTCGCGATCGGCACCGAACTCTCCGAAGTCGACAGCTTCGTCGAAACGCTCGAAATCAACGGCAAGATAATACGGATCGACCTCGATCCGCGCAAAATGAATGATCTTTATCCAGCCGAAGTCGCCATAATCGGTGGCGCTAAAGCCAGTGCGGAGGCGATCGCCCGGAAGCTGGGCGATGTCGATGTGCGTAGCGAAACCGTCGCCGAAGTGGCCGCGATTCGTAAGGACATTCGTAACAATTTAAGCGCCAGTGAAGTCCGCCATTGCAAAACCCTGGATGTACTGCGGGCTGTCCTGCCCGCCGATACCATCGTTATGGGCGATATTTGCCAGCTGGTTTACACTGGCGCTTTTGCTTTCGACGTGCCGAAGCCTAAACTCTGGCATTACCCGGCCGGCTATTGCACGCTGGGTTGCGGTTTACCGGATGCTATCGGCGCCAGTCTCGCCCTGCCGGAGGCGCCCGTCGTCAGCTTCGTCGGCGACGGTGGTTTCATGTTTACCGTACAGGAACTGGTTACCGCGGCCGAGCTGAAGCTGGCACTGCCCATCATCCTGTGGAACAACGAGGGTTTAAAACAGATTCAGGATGATATGAAACTGCGCGACATCGAGCTGGTTGGCGTCACCGGAATCAATCCGGACTTCATCGCGCTGGCAAAATCCTGCCACTGCCATGCCTGCAAGGTTGACAGCGCACAAGGTCTCCAGGATGCCGTTAACGCAGCGTTTAAAGCCGATCGCCCCACCCTGATCGAAGTAAACGAATTCGCTTCGTGGCTAAACTAGGCAATCGCTGATGGCATCCTGTAAGCACTGCGCAAATGGCAAATGGTGGCCAGGCATGCTCAATTTTCTGAGGCGGGGAACGTCCGCCCGCAACGCTAAGCTGCGATGAAGCCCCGACCATACCAGACCATTCAGCGCATGCTGTCTATATCGCTGGTGGGGCTTGTCGTCGGGCTGACGACGGCCTTTGCAACCATCGGATTCGTCGAGCTGGTGCACTACCTGAGCGATATTCTCTACGTCAGCGCATCGTCCCGCGCCGGAGTAGAAAACGGGCACCTCTGGTTAATCACTATCGCAAGCCTGACTATCGGCGGACTGGTGGTAGGCCTGATCCTGCAATACGGCGTCGAACAGCAGGAACCTGTCGGGCCTCAGGATGCGATTTATGCGGTCCAGTTGCACGAACGCCTGCCTTCACCCGTGTCAGGCATGTCATCCACCATCGCCGCAATCCTGTCACTGGGCTGTGGTGCCTCGGTCGGGCAGTATGGTCCACTAGTTTACCTTGGCACGCTGGTCGGTCAGCTCGCAAATCGTTTGCGCTTGATTGACGCGCGCAACATCGCTATCGCCTGTGGTGTTGCCGCGGCGATATCGACCGCCTTCAATGCGCCGATCGCCGGACTGATTTTCACCCACGAAGTTATTTTGCGCCACTACTCGCTGCGTATGTTTACCGCGGTCACCATTGCCAGTGCCTGCGGATACCTGGTCGCAAACGTGATCTTCCAGCATCCGCCGTTGCTGTTGATTGAATTCGCCGGCAGTTTTCGAGGGGTGGAATTTTTTCTGTTTGCCCTGCAGGGTATAACCTGCGGGATGCTGGCGGTTTTATTCCTGAAAATGCTTAAACATACCGTTTTATTAGCTAAGCGCATCAACACGCCGCCTGCCCTAAAACCAATGTTCGCGGGGTTTCTCCTGTCTCTGGTCGCTATGCAGATTCCGGAAGTACTGGGGGCCGGACAGGCGGTTTTCAACCAGGCGATACAGGGCGGTGTCTACAGCGCCGATTCGTTACTGTTGATACTGGTCGCCAAACTACTGGTCACGGTACTATGCATCGGTTTTGGTTTTGCCGGCGGAGTCATATTCCCCTCCCTGTTGATTGGAGTTCTGTTCGGTGCGCTGTTCGCGTTGCTGGTGCCGGAAATGTTACTGGAGAACTATTCCGGCATATCGACTTACGCAATTTGCGGTATGGTCGCCATTATGAGCCCGATAATCGGTGCACCGATGACAGCCCTGCTACTCGTATTCGAACTTACGCGTAGCTATGAAATCACGGTTGCCGCGATGGTTGCGATCGTGTTTGCGAACCTGACGGCTTACAACTGGTATGGTCGCTCCCTGTACGACTACCAGCTCAAGGTACGGGGCATCGATCTTTCCATGGGTCGCGAACGAGCTTACCTGTTGCATCACAAGGTGGCCCAGCACGCCACCGCGTCACTCCCCGTGGTGCGGCAAACCGCAGATCTCGGTGCACTGCGCCTGCAAATGAACGAGAACTCGAGTGCAACCGCGGTTATTGTGGACGACGACAACAGATACCTGGGGCAGATTTTTCAACGTCAACTGTACGAGCTCGATGACGAAGCCACTATCGGCTCGATCGAACTTCAGCAGGGCAGTACATTTACTGAAAACACCAGTATCTGGGAGGCGATGGAAATCATGCGCAGCTACTTTGGGGAGGCTATCGCGGTCGTTGATTCCGCTAGCGGTTTATACCTTGGTGCAGTTGCCGAAGCAGTCGTTATCAATGCTTATCTCGATGCGGCCGAGGATCTGCGTCGCGAAGAATATGAGGTGTAAGTGATGGAGTTGTATCAATTGATTATCAACCAGGCCGCCAACGCGCTCGATGAGGATGTCGGCAGTGGTGACATTAGCGCGAACCTGATCGATGCCGAGGCCTGGCTGGAGACCGAGTTGCTGGTTCGTGAAGACGCAGTGCTCTGTGGCTGCCAGTGGTTCGACGAAGTTTTTCGCCAGTGCGATGAAAAGATAAGTACGCAATGGCATGCCGGCGATGGCGACCAGATCACTGCAAACAGCGTGGTCTGTGAGGTTTCCGGTCCAGCGCGTGGCCTGCTGACAGCAGAACGCAGTGCGTTGAATTTCCTGCAAACACTCTCCGGCACCGCAACCCTGACACGAGCCTATAGCGACCGAATCAAACATACCCGGTGCAAAATTCTCGACACGCGGAAAACCATTCCGCAACTGCGAGTAGCCCAGAAGTACGCCGTGCTCTGCGGCGGGGGTAGCAATCATCGTATCGGTCTGTTTGATGCCTTCCTGATCAAGGAAAATCATCTTGCGGCCTGTGGTGGAATTGCGAACGCCGTGACGCGGGCCAGGGAGACGCACCCGGACAAGTTTCTCGAAGTTGAGGTAGAGGACCTGGAGCAGTTGCGACAGGCAATCGATGCCGGGGTCGAACGCGCCCTGCTCGATAATTTTTCGCTTGCAGATATGCAACGTGCCGTCGAGCTCAATCAGCAACGCATCGAACTTGAGGCGTCGGGCAATATCGAAAAAGACAAACTGGCGCAGATCGCTGCTAGCGGGGTTGATTATATTTCGATTGGCGCATTGACCAAAAACCTGCGCGCGATCGATTTCTCGCTACGCTACCGTTGATTGAAGACCCCCATGGACAACCAACCACAGGCTGCCCCGGGGATCGCCGACAGTCGATAATATCCTCGCACTAACCCCGGCAAATTTACCATTCGCTTAAAATGTGCGTAGCCCAAACCGCCCTATGCGCAAAATCTATAGCAGACGTTGGTTAATTCAATTTTCCTAGCGGCGCAGACTGGCATAAAATGTTAACCAGCTGGCAGTTAACCATGTTACCGTAAATATTTCTGCTATTATCCTTAATTAACAACCACATAGCACAATAACTTAACGACCTATCGTAGGAGCCCAGGCATCAACGGCAGTCTTATTCTGATCAACCTGATCGGTGGTGTAGCCCTGTTACTATGGGGCCTGCGCATGGTGCGCGTAGGAATTTCTGATAGCTGGGGCAGCGAAATACGGAGCGCGCTGGGAGCCAGCCTGAATAATCGATTCAAGGCATTTCTGTCCGGCCTCGGCGTAACCATGCTGTTACAGAGCAGCAGCGCTACCGCGTTGCTGACCGCATCGTTCAGCGGCCAGGGCATCCTGACTACCGCAACCGCACTTGCCGTATTACTTGGCGCCGACGTCGGCACTACCATAGTCGCGCAGATTCTGACCTTTGATTTATCCGCATTGTCACCCGTGATGATTGCACTTGGCGTAGCGTTGTTTACCTATTCGAGTGGAGGACGGACCAAGGATGTCGGTCGGCTGACGCTCGGCATAGGCATGATGTTGCTGGCACTGAAATTGATCGTGGCGGCGTCGCTGCCGATGCGCGAGTCCGTAATCATCCAGCAGATATTTGTCGCCCTGGGCGAAGACCTGGTGCTGGCGGTCCTCTTCGCCGCAATCATTGCCTGGGCTTCACATTCCAGCCTGGCCACCGTGCTTCTGATAATCGCACTCGCCAGCACCAATTCGCTCGATATCACCGTCGCTTTTACTTTCGTGCTCGGTGCCAATATCGGTAGTGCGATTCCTCCAATTATCGCTACGCTGGGCGCGAACCGTACCACCCGACAGCCACCACTGGGTAATTTGTTGTTTCGAATATGCGGCGTCGTCATCGTTTTGCCTTTCATTGGCGTGATTGCACAACAGCTGTCTGCGCTCGAAATCAGCCACGCCCGCCAGATTGCTAATTTTCATATGCTCTTCAATCTGCCCCTGGTGATAGTATTCTTTCCCCTGATCGACCGCATGGTTTCACTTACCGAGCGCATGATTCCGAAGGACGCGGTCGAGGTCGATGAAATGAAACCCCGGGAACTGGACCGAAGCGCATTCGAAACACCTTTGGTAGCACTGGTTAACGCCGAACGCGAAGTCCTGAGAATGGGGGAGGTGGTCGAGCGAATGCTGCGTAACGCCTTTATTGCACTCAAGAAAAATGACCATGAACTGGCGCAGAAAACTCGCAAAATGGACCAGTTAACCAACCAGATGTACGATAACGTCAAGCGCTATCTGACCGCATTGGCCCGTGAAACGCTGGGCGAAAACGAAAGCCGCCGTTGCACTGAAATTCTAAATTTCGCGACCAACCTTGAACACATCGGCGACATCATTTCGGGCGAACTGGTACACAACATACTGAGTAAAAAAGTAGCCACACGCAGCAAGATGTCGCTGCAGGACCGAGAGGATATCAATAATTTATACCAACCCATACTGGTGTCTTTCCAACTGTCACTGAGCGTATTTACTTCCGGCGATGTACAGATGGCGCGACAACTGCTGGCCAAAAAATACAAGTTCATCAAGCGTGAGAAAAAAGCGGTTCTGAATCATCTCGAAAAACTGCGCGACGACGCGACCTACGATTCGAGGCTTAGCGCATTGCAACTCGACGTACTGCGCGACCTCAGGCGAATCAATTCGTATCAGACTGCGGTCGCTTACCCGATCCTCGAAGAAGCCGGGCATCTGCGCAGCAGCCGCCTGCGCAGCCGCAAATCAGCGGCTAATACGCCTATGCAGATAGATGACTCCAGCGAACCCTCGACGAGCAGCTAAACCGGCGATGAAATACGGAATCTGTGACAAAGGCATTCTTTGCCTGTTACTGGCATTGCTCGCGTTGACGGTGCAGGCCTCCGAAGAAAAGAAAATCAGCGCGCAACAGGCAGCCACTGCATGGCTAAAACTGGTAGACGAGCGGCAGTACCGGGAGTCATGGGAAGAGACCGCAATCCTGTTCAGGGCACAGGTGAACGCCAGTACCTGGGTGCAGCAAATGACAGCCCTGCGACAGCCCATGGGCGATGCCAGCAGCCGCATACTGCTCGGTGCGACCTACGCTACCAGCCTGCCGGGTGCGCCGGACGGAGAATACGTGGTGCTTCAGTTTAAAACCGTGTTCGAGCATAAGTAAAGATGCGATTGAAACCCTGACGCCGATGCTGGATAACGGGCAGTGGCGCGTGGCCGGCTACTACGTACGCTGAATTCGGCGGCAAACAGTTTAGACGAGGTCGGACCCGGCTCGATATCTTCGCTTTCAACCAACGCGGCCGGCATATTCATGCAAAGCCTGGATACATTCTCTTCGAGCAAAGCGGCTACCAGGGACAACCCCTTCCGTGTTTTCAGATATCGATTGCATAACTTGAACCGGTAACGATCGGGATCAGCCAGGTTTAAGGTAAAAAAGAAACTATAATCCTGTTAACCAGAATTGAGGGAAATACTTATGCTCGGCTGGCTTAAAAACCTCTTCGCCAAACCCGAACCTGCGGGACCGCCCAGACTAATCAAGCGTTTCGATGGATCTCAGGCGACTATAAGCAGTAGTTCGATCGTGGCCGACCGCGAGGGTTGGCATATAGACACTGCTGAATCCGTGACTTTCCGCCTGTTTGAACTGGATCCGGGTGACATAGACAACGGCATCCTGGTTTACCGGGCATCGATAAAATCTGCGGAAATTCAGGATAAAGGCTACCTGGAGATGTGGTGCCGCTTGCCGGGCCAGGGAGAATTCTTTTCCAAAGGGCTGGACAACCCCCTCACGGGGAGTAACGACTGGGCCAGTTACGAAATTCCTTTTTATCTAAAAAAGCAGCAGAACCCGGATCTTTTGAAATTGAACTTTACCCTCGAGGGTGGTGGCAAAGTATGGCTAAAGGATATCGAGGTTAGCTTCACCCCGTTCAAGTAAACTCCGTTTATCGATCGTTTAATGCATTCAGGCGCTCGAGCGTGCCTATATCGGTCCAGTTTCCGCGGAACAGTTCACCCGTGACCTGGTGTTTTTCCGCCGCCGCGAACAGTAACGGTGCGAGCGCCTGCTTACCCGGCGTCAATCCGCTGAAAAAGCTGCGCTGGTACTGAGATATGCCGCTAAATGTGTAGCGCGGTGATCCTTCGACTCCAATCGTAGATTCGTTCAGCGTGAAATCCCCGCGCGCATGATGTTGTGGATTTTCTACCAGCACCAGGTGGGCGATGCTGTCGAGATGCAGCAGCCGGGTGAAGTCGTAGTCGGTAAATATGTCCGCGTTGACGACGATGAAGCGCTCTCCAAGTAACGGTAACGCCTGCTGTATTCCGCCCGCTGTTTCGAGCGCCTCGGGCTCCTCGCTATACTCTATCGACAGGTTGAATCCCGCACCGTTACCGAGCAGGTCGCGTATCTGATTCCCGTGCCAGCTCAGATTGACGACTACCTCGGTGAAACCCGCCGTGGACAGGGCTTCCAGGTGATGCACGATGAGCGGCTTCGCCTGCACCTCGAGCAGGGGCTTGGGCGTGACGTCCGTCAACGGGCGCAGGCGCTCTCCCCTTCCGGCGGCTAGAATCATTGCTTTCATGGCTGGCTCACGATGTCAAAATCGCGTCAATCCGCGAATTCAGCCCAAGTTTGTCAATGATAGCGAATAAACCTTGCATCGATATATCGTCGGCGCTGACCTGGCGCACATACTCCAGTGTGCGCGGTATATCCTTGAGATAACCCGGTTTGCCATCACGAATCTTGAGGCGTGAAAAAATTCCAATTGCCTTTAGATGGCGCTGGATTCCCATCAGGTTAAACCAGCGCATGAACTGAGCCGGTTCTGCGTCAAGCAAATCATTGACGCGAGCCCTTTCGTAGTAGTCCAGCGCAAGCTGTTCAACACGCGCCAGCGGCCAGTCGATGTAGCAATCCCGCAACAGTGACACCAGGTCGTAAGTAAGCGGACCTTTTACCGCATCCTGAAAATCGAGAATTCCCGGATTATCGGTTTCGAGTTTCATCAGATTACGCGAATGATAATCGCGATGCACAAACACCTGAGGTTGTGCCAGCGCATTTTCGACCAGGCTCTGTTTGATCGACTGCCAGATCAACTGTTGCGCCTGATCGAGTGAAATGCCAAGCAGCTTGCCGAGGAACCAGTCATGGAACAAATCCATCTCCCGGTTCAATAGCGCCGTGTCGTAAAGCGGTAATTCAGCAGCATCGATACGCGTCTGCATTAATAAAAGAGCCTCGAGTGCATCCTCGTACAACGACGCTTCGCTTGCAGGGCTGAGTTGCGAAAGGTAATCCCTGCCGCCAAAATCAGTCAGCAAAAGAAATCCCTCGACTGTATTTTGCGCAATTATTTCGGGTGCGTTTAAACCGGCAGCGCGGAGTTTTCGCGCCACGGCGATGAACTGATCACAGGGCTCCCTGTCGGGGGGCGCATCCATTATGACGAACGACTCAGCATCGGTTTCGAGCCGCAGGTAGGATCGAAAACTGGCGTCCTCTGATGCCGGACTCAGGTGGTAATCCCGGTAGCCGAGGTGATCCAGCCAACGGTTTAAATTTGTCGATCTGTCGCTCATAATGCGGTTACGGCTGCAGTCCCTTTAAAAGGCCGGTATTATCCGGTTTTTAAACCTACAAACGCAATAGACTCGATGAGCGCAATTGAAAACCTGCTCCAGGTAATGAAAGATTTACGCGACCCCGAAAATGGCTGTCCCTGGGATATCCGCCAGACCAGCGCTTCGATCGCCGGTTACACGCTCGATGAAACTCATGAAGTGCTCGATGCCATAGAACGCAACGACACCGATAACCTGAAAGAGGAACTCGGCGACCTGTTATTCAATATCGTGTTTCACGCCCGTATCGCCGAGGAACAGGATCAATTCGACTTTGATGACGTGGCCCGGGGAATAACCGATAAAATGCTGCGCCGCCACCCGCACGTGTTCGGCGATTCGCGCAATCAGCAACTTAGCGATGAAACCCTGTCGCAACAATGGCTGGCGCTCAAACAGGCGGAGAAAGCAGAGCTTGAGAAACCCGACATGAGCGTCGATTCAGGCACCAACTCGGCCATGTATCGGGCACGCCAGATTCAACAGGATGCGGCCAGTTTTGGCTTCGACTGGCCCGACATAAACCCGGTCTTCGACAAGCTGGAAGAAGAGCTGGCCGAGTTAAGGTATGCTTTCGGCACCGGCGACAGCAACGCGATCAGTGACGAACTCGGTGATCTGATGTTTGTCTGCGTCAATCTGGCGCGCCACGCGAAGGTCAACGCCGAGATGTCGCTGCGCAATACCAACCAGAAATTTCTGCGTCGCTTCGCTTACGTGCAACAACGCATGCAGGATGCCGGTATCGAAATGAATCAGCAGCAACTAGAAGCGATGGAGCAATTCTGGCAGGAATCCAAGGCATCGGTCGGGTAACAGACATATGACAAGAAGCAGGCTAAAGACCGAACAGCGAATTATCGATGCGGTAGGTACGATTCTACTCGAACAGGGTTACCCCGCGGTTGGGATTAATGCGATCGCACGCCAGGCCGGTTGCGATAAAGTATTGATTTACCGTTATTTTGGGGGATTCGATGAATTGCTGCTGGCGTTTGCCGAAACCACTACCCTGTGGTGGGAAGTAGATGAAATCATTAACGAAAGCGCCGCTGAATGTGCCGCGATAGCCTTACCCGACTATTTGCAAACCCTGCTCAATCGTTACGTGGCGGCGCTGGAATCGCGTCCTCTGGCGCTTGAAATCATGGCCTGGGAAATGTCCGCGCAAAACAACCTGACCAACACCCTGGCGCGCCTGCGCGGCGAACGCGGCATGGAACTGGTAAAACGCATCCGCGCGTACTACCAGCAACCTAACATCGATATCGGCGGTATCCTGGGCGTGTTCGGCGCAGCGATTAATTACCTGATAATCCGTACCCGCAAACAATCGCAGCAATATAAAACCGAAGAATGGTGGCGCCTGCAACAGACGATTGGCAAATTACTACAGTCATATGCCGATTGAAGATCCCGATGTCCTGCGCCTCGGCGACATCGATTCGAGCCAGTTAATCAGGCTATTGAACCGTTTCGGCCTGCAGTTACGCCACTGTACTCGTCAGGAGCCGATCCCAGGCAGCTACTGGGGTGACGAAGAAGCTGGTTTGAAAGCGAACAATCTGTTTGCCCGTGACGATACGCCACTGCATTCCATCCTGCACGAAGCCTGTCACTACATATGCCTGGACCCTTTGCGGCGCCAACAACTAGACACCGATGCCGGCAGTGACGAAGGCGAAGAAAACGCGGTTTGTTACCTGCAGATTCTACTTGCTGACGAGATCGATAGCCTCGGCCGCGATCGCATGTTCAGCGACATGGATAACTGGGGCTACAGCTTCCGCCTGGGCTCAAGCCGGGCCTGGTTTGAGCATGATGCCGGGGATGCGCTCGACTGGCTGTTGACACATAAACTCCTCGACGCCCAAAAACGTCCACGAGCAGCGCTCAGACAGGCTTAAAAAGCTTCCAGCGGGTGTCATTCCGGCTGATGATTATCGTTGTTTTTCGGCTAAAGATTTAGTCCCGGCTACCGATACACCTATACGAGCAGACCAGTAATTCTGCGCAAAACTCCAATTTACTCGATCGCAGGTTAGCAGGCAGGAGCAACGGTGGACATCGCATCAATTGTTGGATTCATACTGGCATACATCATAATCTCCACAGCCATCATGCTGGGTGGCCCCTTCCACCTGTTTGTAAATGCGCCCTCGCTCCTGATAGTAGTTGGTGGAACCTTCGCGGTAACCCTGATGCGCGTTACCCTGGCAAACTTCCTCGGATCTTTCAAGATCGGTCTGAAAGGCTTTTTTTATAAACTCGATGCGCCACAAACCCTGATCGACGAATCGGTAGAACTTGCGAACATCGCCCGTAAGGAAGGAATTCTGGCACTCGAAGGCCGCGAAATCGGCAACGGCTTCCTCGAACGTGGCATCAGTTTATGCATTGATGGACATGCCCCGGAAGTAGTCAAGGGGTTGCTGTCGAAAGATATTAATATGTCGATCGAGCGTCACACGATCGGCGCCGACATGTTCAAGGCAATGGCAGTCTATGCGCCTGCGATGGGCATGATCGGCACACTGATCGGCCTGGTGCAGATGCTTGCCAATATGTCTGATCCGGCGGCGATCGGTCCTGCCATGGCGGTCGCATTGTTGACTACGCTATACGGTGCAATAATCGCCAACGCTTTTGCCTCGCCGCTGTCTGAAAAACTGGTCCTCATCATCGGTTACGAAAAACTCAACAAGGATTTGATCCTGGAGTCGATCGGAGGTATCCAGGAAAGCACCAATCCGCGCGTACTGAAACAATTGCTCAACGCCTACCTGCCGGAAAGCAAACGCCAGGAAGACGAATAAGAGCGCGCTATGAGTGAGGAATGCAATTGCCCACCCTGCGAGGAAGGCCTACCCCCCTGGCTCGCAACCTTCGCCGACATGATGGCACTGTTGATGTGCTTCTTCGTCTTGCTGCTGTCATTCGCAGAAATGGATGTACTCAAATACAAAGCGGTCGCTGGCGCGTTGAAGCTGGCGTTTGGCGTGCAACGTGAGGTCAAGGCTACCGAAATCCCCAAGGGCACCAGCGTTATCGCCAAACAATACAGCCCGGGTAAACCCACCGAAGTAACGCCGCTCGAACTCATGCGCGAAAAGACGACTGATGATACCAAGACCAATCTCGATTACACCGATTCGACCTCGCGCTACGATGGTGGGCTCGGCGAAGCCGAGGCCGAGGCGATCGCTCAGAAAAAGGCTGAGCGCGAAGCCCAGGAAGAAGCCGAGGAACTACAGGATGAACTCTCGGCCGCAATTGGCGACGGATTGCTCGAGATTGAAGCCTACAACGACCGGGTGCTGATTCGAATACGTGAACGCGGTTCGTTCGGCTCGGGCCGGGCTGAGCTCAAACAGGCATTTCTGCCTATATTGAAAATGATTGCCGATGTTCTCAATCAGCGTGACGGACTCTTCATTATTGCCAGGCATACCGATGATATCCCCATCGAAACCAAACGTTTCCGTTCAAACTGGGATTTGTCAGCCGCGCGGGCCGCCAGCGTCGTACATTATTTCATCCAGGAAGGCGATGTCGACCCGGAACGCATGGAAATCAGGGCCATGGCCGATAACGAACCCATCGTGCCCAACGATAGCTGGGAGAATCGCGCCAAGAACCGCCGCGTGGAAATCAGCGTACTGCATGGAAACCGGCAAGCAATCGAAGGGGACTCACCGGCGCAAAACGTCGATTACGTCGACCAGCCGGAAGGCTAGCCTGGCTATGTCAGACGAAAGACGACGCTACTACCGCATCGAGGACGAAGTCTACCTCGCACTGCGACTTATTGCAGCCACAGAAATTGACGATTGTGTCGAGGATTTCTGGGTCAACGAGCACGCGTTTTCAATGCGCAACAACTATAATTTCCAGATCGAGCAGCATATCTCCGACCGCCATATAATCGCAAAGAAAATGCCTGAACTGGCGCGCTATCTTGGTGTACTGGAAAAGCAGATCGATCGCATTACTGAAAAACTCATCGATGACCAGAACGATGCAAGCATGATACAAAAAGCCGTAAATCTCAGCGCCCAGGGCATTTCCTACAACGCCGACCAA
>CALDDP010000111.1 GCA_937936805.1 uncultured Gammaproteobacteria bacterium
GGGGATTTACATTCGATAGGAAGCAGCGAACAACGGCCCCGAGTAGTCGAGATCGATATCGAATGTCGAGGCGCCTGAGCCGGTTTCGTACTCTAGGTTGACAAAGCGATAACCGCCGATAAATCGCCAATTACTGTTGCCCCGGTAAGACGCCAGCGCCATGAATTGCTTGGAACTGCTGTCGGAACCGTCGCCGACGTCGACCCAAAAGCTACTGCCCCAACCCTTGTCGCCGCCGTACTGCAGGCGCAGCGCGAGCACGGTGTCGGTCCAGTCTTCATTTCTAGCCCTGTCGTTTTCGCGAGAGAGCGACAGATTCGGGCCGAGTAACGTCGCTTCGCTGCTCAAATCGATATCGAGCTCGGTGTAGCGGGCGCCAACGAGCAAATCCAGTCCGAGGTTGGCCGTATCATATTCGCGTTCGAATACGCGGTAGCCAACGAAGCCTTCGAAGGTGTATTGTTCGACTTCGGCGTCAAGCTCGACCTCGAGGCTGAGTATCCTTCGGTCGAATGCCGTGGATTCGTCGTCCTCCAGCCTGAGATAGACCAAATCACCGATAAACGACCACTTGCCGCGCCGATGCTCGAGGTAGCCCATGTAAGCAAAATCGAGATTATCCACAATGTCGTCGAATCCTACGTCTACATCCGCGCTCACGTTACGGATCTGCGCGTCGCCTTCGATTTCGAGGGCGAACAGGTAAATGCCGAGATCGGTCCAGGTTTCCTCGGCCATGAGCGGTGACGTCGCCAGCAGCGACAGGATCAGGGCCAGGGCGAAACAGCGTTTAATCATCATTTTAAACCCTCGTTTATCTCTTCGAATAAATCCTGATCCCGTTAACCTGGCATAAGCATTGAAGCCAAAAATATTGATCCGAATCAGGATATAAATATCCAATCCAAACATAATTCCGTTTACTTTATGCTAGGTATCAGGCGCGTATAAATACACCGGTTAGCGTATAAATTAGCCCCGGTAAACGTGAATATTTCCGGAGGACGGTGATAAATGAAAGGCATTCACATCATGTGAATGAAATGAATTTGTCACTGATCACTGATCCCTGACTACTGATTACTGATTAGTAATAATTGGATTGTTGCCATTAAAAGTTGGCGAGGAAGAACGGAATCAGCATGGCGTTCACCAGGTCGATAAAGAATGCACAGACCAGGGGTACGATGATGAAAGCCAGGCGCGAGGCACCATAACGCTGGGTCACTGCGGACATGTTCGCCATTGCCGTGGGTGTCGAGCCGAGGGAAATACCCCCGAAGCCGGAGCACACCACAGCGGCATCGTAGTTGCGACCCATAACCCGGAAAACAATGAATATGTTGACGGCCACCGCTATCGCGAACTGTGCCGAAAGAATGGTAAAAATGGGCCCGGCGAGATCGATCAACGCCCACAGCTGCATGCTCATGAGTGACATGGCGAGGAAGGTACCCAGGGAAAGGTCGGCGATTAGGGCCATGGCGGGCGTGCGCGTGGGCCATGTTCTTCCGCTAAGGCGCGGGAAGTTCTTCGGCACCAGGTTGCTGATCAGGATGCCGGAAAACAGGCAGGTCACAAACAGCGGCAGCTTGAGCCCCAACTCTGCCAGGCCTTCGTTCAGAAGCAGCCCAAAAATTCCGCAGACGTGAATGGCGAGGATGGCGTCAAGGAAGTCCATCGATCCGATGCCAGAAGCGCGCTGTTCCTGGGGTATGCCGACATCGAGTGTCTCCTCTTTTTCCGGCGTGAGGTTGTGGCGGTTGATTAGAAACTTGGCGATGGGGCCGCCCATCAGGCTCGCCAGAATCAGGCCGAAGGTTGCACAGGCGATACCAATCTCCATGGCATTGGCGACGCCGAAACTCTCCGCGATCCGGGGGGCCCATGCGATAGCGGTCCCGTGGCCGCCGACCAGTGATACCGAACCGCCCAGGATGCCCTCGGCAGCGGAGAGGTCGAAAAGCGACGCCACGGAAATGGCGGTCAGGTTCTGCACAACCATATAGGCGATGGTGATGACTAGCAGGATTACCAGGGGTCTTCCGCCGGCCAGCAGGTCCTTGAGGCTGGCATTGATGCCGATGGTGGTAAAAAAATAGACCAGCAGAATATCGCGGGCGTGGAGCTCGAACTCGACCGCTACTCCGCTCGCCGCGTACACGAGGCCGAAGAGCACTGAAAACAACAACCCGCCGGTGACCGGTTCCGGGATACTGAACTGGCGCAGGAAAGCGACCACATCATTAACCCGCTTGCCCACGAACAGCACGATGATGCCGAGCGTGACGGTCAGGAACTGGTTAATATGCAAAACCCCATCGACCACATCCATCGCAACACCCCCCTGGTAAATATCGAATATGACCGAAAGCTTAGATTTCCGGTCGCGTATAAGTACACCCGCAAGCGTATAAATTGGTCGTTTTAAACGTTAGTATGGAGCTCTAAAGGTATGGGCACAGATAAATCCAATGCAAGATAGGCAGATCCAATTCGGCCCCTTTTCGCTAGGGGGTGAACCCGTCTGCCTCAGGCGCGGATCCGATTCGATAAAGCTCAGGCCCATGAGTCTGCAGGTGTTGCGGTATTTGTCGGAGCGGCCGGGTCAGTTTGTCAGCAAGGATGAGTTGCTGGATCGGGTCTGGACCGGCCGCGTTATCAGCGACAGCGGCCTGCGCCTGTGCGTGCGTGAAATTCGCGCCGCGCTCGACGATGACGCCCAAAATCCGCATTACCTCGAAACCGTTGTCGGCAAGGGTTATCGTTTTCTCGAGGGTGCCGGCGGCAAGGCCCCTTATCCTGACAGCACGGGGCCGATTGTCGGGCGCGATGCGGAACTGAGTCGTCTGGACGATCTGTACCAAAGAGCGCTTGCGGGCCATACACAGTTCGTGCTGCTTGCCGGTGAAGCCGGGATCGGTAAAACCACGCTGCTCAATTCGTTTCTCGATCGTATCTCGAAAGGTCAGGATGCGCATATGATCCAGGGGCAGTGCGTCGTTCACTATGGCAAACAAGAAGCCTATGCCCCGGTGCTCGAGGCTATCTCATCATTTTATCGTGATCATACTGACACCCGGTTTATCAAGAATATGGAGCGCCATGCGCCCGGTTGGCTGCTGCAACTGCCCGAAATGCTGGATGCCATGCTGTTGGAGCGGGTAAAACGCATGACCGAAGGCATGGCGCCCGAGCGAATGACGCGGGAATTCTGCCGGTTGATTGCGGCGATGGCCGAGAAAACCCCCCTGATTATCGTGATCGAGGATCTGCACTGGGCCGATGTCTCGACCATCGATCTGCTCGCATCGCTCGCCGAACACGACAATTTACCCTTGATGATACTGGGAACCTATCGGCCCGCGGATGCCGTCCTTTATAGTCAGAGCCTGCGCGATACGGTCAGGGAACTGAAAGGGCGCGGTCTGTGCCAGGAACTGTTGCTGGAGTTATTGACCGAGGCGGATCTGGCGAAATACCTGACCGGGCGGTTAAATGGCGAAGTTTCAGATAATTTGATCGAAATGGTATATCGCCGCAGTGAGGGCAATCCGTTATTCATGGCCAAACTCGTCGAGGCGTTCATCAAAAAGCAGGTGCTGGTTTGTCATGATGGTCTCTGGTGCGCTGTTAAGGAGACTGAAGCGCTGGAAAGCACTATACCGGAATCGCTGCAATCTCTGATTACGCGCTACCTCGAAGCGTTGCCGCAAGCGCACAAGGAATTGCTGGAGGTCGCAAGCGTCGTTGGCATGCAGTTCAGCTCGGCGGCGATGACCGATGCGCTGGCAAAAACGGTCGAGGAAATCGACAGTGCGTGCGAACAGTTAACGGTAGATCAACAGTTTATAGAATCGGCTAATCTTTTGACCTGGCTCGATGGCAGTATCACCGGCAGTTATCATTTTCGGCACCACTTATTTCTCGAGATTATTTATCATCAAATCGCCACGGCACGACGGGCACGGATCCACCGCAAGGTCGGTAAACGACTGGAAGCGGGTTATGGCGAGCGTGTATCCGAGATTGCCGCGAGTCTCGCGACGCATTTCGATCTGGGCAAAGATCTGCAGCGAGCAATCCGCTATCGCAGGATATCCGCCGAGCAGGCGCTCGGACGTTACGCCTATGCAACCGCTATCGACGAGCTGAGATCGGTACTCGATAAACTGGAGCAAATGCCGGAAACAGTCGAGCGCAACCAACGGCAAGTTGAATGCCTTAATTTACTAGGGTCTACCCTGACGACCCTGCAGGGTCATAGCTCGCCCGAGGCTGAAAAAGTGCTCGTCCGCGCGTTAAAGATATGCGATACCCTTCCGCAATCCGTAAACAAATTTAACGCCCTGTGGAATTTCGCGATTATTCACCTGGCGCGTGGCGAGGCCGGGAAGAGTCTGCCACTGATCGAGCAAGCCGCTGAGCTGGCAAAGGAGTTGGACGACCCGGACCTGGGTCTACTTACCGACGCTGTATTAGCCCGGCAATTTATTATTACGGGTGATTTTGTAAACGCCAGTAAACATTCAACCAGGGTTTTGGCGAAACACGATTCGGCCCGGCTTAGTAGACTGGCCCATGATTACGGCCAGGGAGATCCAGTGCAATTCTGCGCTGGTGTCGATGTCCTTGCCTCGTGGGCACTGGGATTTCCGGAAAGGGCTCGTGCGCGAGAACGGAAGGTTCGCGAAATGATGGCGAAATTGAACAATCCGCTCAGCCTCTCGATAAGCCTCGCTTACTGCGCCGTCGCCAGTCAGCTCCGGCGAGATTCGCGCGCCACGCAACAGTATGCGAACGAGCTGATCGAACTTTCGAATCGGCACGAGTTGCAATTCTATTTGCCGCTTGCGATGGCGTTGAAAGGTTGGGCGACGGTGAATCAGTCCCCGAGCGTTGGAAATCTCGAAATGATAGAAAACGGTTTGGCTTTATATCGACAGGCGAAAGTGAAAATTCTCATACCTTATTGCCTGGGCCTGTTAGCCGAGGCGCAGTACGAGTTGGGACGAATTCGGGAGGCCCAGGCGTCGGTAACGGAAGCCTTGTCCATTGTCACGCAGTCACAGGCGGGCTGGAATGAAATCCAGCTATACCGGCTGCAGGGTGAGTTATTGCTGCAACTGGGCGCCGATTGGCAAGACGCTGAACAAAGTTTTCTGCAATCCCTGGAGATAGCACGCAATCGCCAGGCTTTGATGCTCGAACTGCATAGCGCCATTTCGTTGAGCCGACTGTGGATCGAGCAGGGCAGGAAGATGGAAGTGCCGGCACTGCTGCAACCGATCATTGCCCGGTTTGACGAAGATTCGGACGACAGCGACCTCGACCAGGCGCGCAAGCTGGTCGCCGTCAATTGCTAGTTACTCGGGTTCGTTATCGCCTGTGGATAAAGGGGGCGGAGGGGTTGCCAGGGTACTGACAAGTTAACTGTCGTTCGGCGACAATTGTCGAATGAATTAAGTCAAATATGTACATGCGGTACCAATTCCTGGCAGAAATCATCCAATACACTGTTTGGCTCTATTATCGATTTAATCTCAGTCACCGTGATATTGAAGATTCGTTAGTAGAGAGATAATTTTTCTTAGTAAGTATGCTTTTTGAGACCCCCTCGATTAACGGTCTCAATAAATGTCTCATTATTGAATTCTCGATATGTCTAAATAGATTTGAGACATCTTCGTAAGGTGGCAAACGTGTACGTTTCTAGGGGTGGATGTTGTCGACTTGGTTAATTGCCCAATGACACGGGATCAGTTTCATCAAGTCCTTACAGACAATAATATTTTATAGTTAGGCGCTGGTAATTTTTAATTTGTTGAGGTAGATAATTAGATATCTCAGGTTGTAGAGATTTTGTAGGAATCAGTTATGCATCGTTATGCTCAGTGGTGCAAAGTCTGCAACGGGCGCCCCGCTAAGCTATTGATTAATATACCAAAATAATCACCTTGCCATACTCATAATGATGGGGTCCCCTGTTCAAATCAGGGCGTAGCCACCATTTTTTCATATAGAGAATTTCTTATTATGATCCCGCGATACCATCTCGATGGGCTGAGCGCGTGGGAGAAAAATAGGGTAATATGTCTCAACTGC
>CALDDP010000112.1 GCA_937936805.1 uncultured Gammaproteobacteria bacterium
GCCTTGGCGAGCCGGGTTTGCGCGCACTGCCCGGGTTTAAATTCACGTGGATGCAAATCAAACGGGCAGTCGGTCGCAAGCAGGGCGGCGGCATTGTCACCGGTCACATGAAGCATGGTCAATCCACTCGAATTATCGACCACCGAGCAAAATACGCCATCGAGCGCCGCCAGCAATTCTTTCTTTACCCGGTCCTGCTGCCCGGTCGGGGTCACCACCAGCCACTCGTCCGGGCCGAGCCAGTAAATGCGATAGTCGCCTGACTCGATAACCGTGTTCGCCATTGTCGGCGGTTCGCAGCCAAGCACTTTCAAGCTAGCGGCGAGTAACCCTGTATCGTCGCTGCACGCACGCAAATTAAGGTAGCCAAGAAATGCTTTTTCTTCTATTCGTGGCGCATTTCCGCGCGGCTCGGCAAGATCTATCTGCACCAGCGGGCTTTCCTGTTGAAACAGATCAGACATCTACGCGTACCCCTGGCAATCAATTGAATTACGCATCCGGCTTGGCCCCTTCTTTGTCGTAGAACACCGGTTCGGTAATGGTGGCCTTAATGACGCGGCCGCTTGAGAGCGGCGCATACACGGTTTCGCCCATGCGATGATGACCACCCTTGACCAGCGCCATCGCGATCGAATGCCCGCAGCAGGCGCTGTAATAACTCGAACTCACGTGACCCACCATCGGTAGCGGTATCGCAGCAGCGGGGTCGTTCACCAGTTGTGCGCCTTCCGGGATTACCGTCATTGGATCTTCGGTCAACAGCCCGACCAGTTGCTTGCGGTCCTTGCGCACCGTATCCGGGCGGCTCAACGAACGCTTGCCGATAAAATCCGGCTTGGTTTTCGACAACGCCCAGCCGAGACCCAGATCGTCTACCGTGACCGAACCATCGGTATCCTGCCCGACAATGACGTAGCCCTTTTCGGCGCGCAGTACGTGCATGGTTTCAGTGCCATAAGGCGTGATCTTGAATTTCTCCCCGGCCTGCATCAATTTCTCCCACATGAAGCGACCGTAATTCGCCGGGATATTAACCTCGTAGGCGAGTTCCCCCGAAAAACTGATACGGTTCACGCGACACTCGACGTCACCGATCTTGCCGGTTTTCGACGCCATGAAGGGAAAAGCACTCGCGCCAAAATCGATGTCCTCGCAGACGGCGGCGACGACATCGCGACTTTTCGGTCCGACTACCGCGGCGGTGGCCCAGTGATCGGTAACCGAAGTCAGAAAGACTTCCATTTCGGGCCACTCGGTCTGCAACCAGCGCTCCATCCAGGCAAGAACACCGGCCGCGCCGCCGGTGGTGGTATGCATGAAGAAATGATCCTCAGCGATGCGAATGGTAACGCCGTCGTCCATGACCATACCGTCTTCACCGAGCATGAAACCGTAACGTGCCTTGCCGACCTCGAGCTTCATCCAGTTGTTGGTGTAAATCATTTCCAGGAATTTTGCCGCATCCGGTCCCCTGACTTCGATTTTGCCCAGGGTGGATGCATCGAGAATGCCAACGCTCTCGCGCGTCGCCAGACATTCCCGGTTAACCGCATCGTGCAGGCTTTCACCGGCCTGCGGATAGTACCAGGGTCGCTTCCATTGCCCGACATCTTCGAATTTGGCGCCGTTTTCTTCGTGCCAGGCATGCATCGCGGTCTTACGTACCGGGTCGAACAGCCTGTCACCCAGGTTCTGTCCCGCAAACGAGCCAAAACTGATCGGCGTGTAGTTGGGCCGATAAGTCGTCGTACCGGTAGCGGCAATACTCTGCTGCATGGTTTGCGCCAGAACCCCCATGCCGTTGATATTGCCAAGCTTGCCCTGGTCGGTACCGAAGCCCATCGCGGTGTAACGCTTGACGTGTTCAACAGATTGAAAACCCTCCCGCACGGCGAGTTCGATATCGGCCACACCGACATCATTTTGCATGTCGATAAATGCCTTGGGACCACGCCCGCGGGTGTAAGGTGATGGCGCGTTCCATAGCGGCAATGTCGCTTCAGCGTCTACCTTTTCGGCCTGCGGCGCTTTCATCGACGCCTTGAAACAGCAGGCCTTGGCCGCCTGGTTGCCGGCATCAGCGCCTTCTGCCAGACAGCCTGCAAGATCGAGTCGACCGCTAGCGGCACCTGCCGAAACCTGCGCCTGTTGCGTTTCGCCGGGACGAAACATCGAGGCTTCCTCGTCCCACACAGGTTTGGCGCCGGACTGCGCGTTCAAATGCACCACCGGACTCCAGCCACCGGAAACCGCGAGCAGATCGCAGGCCATTGAGTTAACGTTTCCGCTCACCGTGGAACCATCCGCGGACAAACGCATTACCTGCACCGAGCGCAGGCGTTTATGCCCCGCGGTATCGACCACCACGCTGCCGTTAATCACCTGGATGTCCGTACTGCGTACGGTGTTGGCAAGTTCGCTGGCAGAGTCGGTACGCGCGTCGACCACTGCAACTACCTCGACCCCGGCCGCCTTCAGGTCGAGCGCGCTCTGGTAAGCGCTATCGTTATTGGTATAGACAACCGCACGCTTACCGGGCTTTACCGCGTAACGGTTGGTATAGGTAGACACCGCGCTCGCTAGCAAGATTCCGGGTCGATCATTATTGGCAAAGGTTAGCGGACGTTCAGCAGCCCCGGTCGCAAGTACGACCTGCCGCGCCCTGACCTGCCAGAGTTTTTCGCGCCCGCCGCTGCGTGCAGCAATTGGCAGGTGGTCACTGAGCCGCTGGTTGATGGTCAGAAAATTGTAGTCGTGGTAACCAAACACGGTGCTGCGTGATAGCAGGGTAACTTCCGGCATCTCTTGCAACTCGGCGACCGCGTTTTCGATCCATTGCAGCGCATCGATGCCGTCGATATGCGCCTTGCTGGCAAGTGTCAGGCCACCCGGCTCGGATTGCTCATCGGCGATGATTACGCGTGCACCGGCACGACCTGCAGCCAGCGCCGCGGTCAGTCCTGCAACACCGCCGCCGACAACAAGCACATCGCAATGCCGGTGGGTATGCTCATAGCGGTCAGGATCCGTCTCACGCGGGGCCTCGCCCAGGCCCGAGGCCTTACGAATGAAATGTTCGTACTTCATCCACATCGATTTGGGCCACATGAAAGTCTTGTAGTAGAAACCGGCAGGCATCATCCGGCTGAACTTGCTATTGATAGACAACAGATCGAAGTCGAGGCTGGGCCAGCAATTGACACTGGAAGCATCGAGGCCGGCGTATAGTTCTACCTGGGTACCGCGCGCATTAGGGATAGTGCGGTTACCCTTTTCGATTTGAAAAATCGCGTTAGGTTCTTCCGCACCTGCACTCATCACGCCACGCGGTCGGTGATACTTCCAGCTGCGGCCTATCATATGTACGCCATTGGCGAGCAGTGCCGAGCACAGGGTATCGCCAGCCAGGCCGGTATAGGGCTTACCATTGAAGGTGAACTGGATTTCCTGCTCGCGATCGACGCGACCACCCTGCTCGGTTCTAAACCGCTCACTCATTTCCTGCTCCCGCCGGGAGGTTTCTCTCCAATCTTGTAGGTAGCGCTTATCTGGTAACTCACAGTGTCGCGCTCGGCGTTGAAATAGCGCCTGCAACCAGCGGCGTGCAGCCACTGTTCCCGGTGCGCACCCTTCGGGTTCTTGCGCATGAACAGGTAGTCGGCCCATTCCTCATCGCTTAGTTTCTCGGTTTCGAGCGGGCGGGCAATATGCGCTTCACCGAAACAGGAAAATTCGGTTTCGTCACGCATCCCGCACCACGGGCATTCGATTAAGAACATCTGCTATGCCTCCTAGTGCGCCACACCGGCAGCGCCGTGTTCATCGATCAGGAATCCGCTGACGAAACGATCCAGCGCGAAGGCCCGGTTGAGTTCGTGCGGCTCGCCGGTGGCGACATTATGCGCAAACACCCAGCCGGACCCCGGGGTCGCCTTGAAACCGCCAGTGCCCCAGCCACAGTTGAAATAAAGCCCATTGATCGGGGTGTTGCCAATAATCGGGCACGCATCCGGGGTGGTATCGACAATTCCGCCCCATTGGCGGTTCATGCGCACACGCTTGAAGATGGGGAACATTTCGACAATTGCCGCCACGGTATGTTCGATAGTTGGAAAACTGCCACGCTGCCCATAGCCATTGTAGCTGTCGATACCGGCACCGATGACCAGATCGCCCTTGTCAGACTGACTGATATAGCCATGTACCGCATTCGACATGATCACCGTATTGATTACCGGCTTGATCGGCTCGGAAACCAGCGCCTGCAATGGATGACTTTCGATCGGCATGCGAAAGCCCGCCATTTCGGCCAGCACCGAACAATGGCCGGCCACCACCACGCCGATCTTTTTCGCATTAATCGTGCCGCGGGTTGTTTCGACTCCGGTCACCGCGCCGTTTTTCTGCTTGATGGCGGTTACCTCGCAATTCTGGATGATGTCTACCCCACGCATATCGGCGCCGCGGGCAAAGCCCCAGGCCACGGCATCGTGACGTGCAACGCCGCCCCGGGGTTGAAACGAGGCACCTAAAATCGGGTAACGACACCCCTGGTCAATGTTGATTTCGGGAATCGCGCGCTTGATCTCCTCCGGCATAACCACCTGGCCGTCTATGCCATTGAGGCGGTTGGCGTTGACCCTTCGCTGAATATCGCGCATGTCCTGCAGGTTATGGCCCAGGTTATAAACCCCGCGCTGGCTGAACATGACGTTATAATTCAAATCCTGGCTCAACCCTTCCCACAACTGCATCGATTTTTCGTAGAGATGGGCGGATTCGTCCCACAGGTAATTGGAGCGCACGATGGTCGTATTACGCCCGGTATTGCCACCGCCGATCCAGCCTTTTTCGAGCACTGCGACATTGGTAATGCCGTGTTCCTTGGCCAGGTAATAGGCAGTCGCCAGTCCATGCCCGCCGCCACCGACGATTAAAACATCGTACTCCTTCTTCGGCTCCGGGCTGCGCCAGGCGGAAGCCCAGTTTTCGTGGTAACTGATCGCGTTGCGCAATAGCGAAAATATTGAATACTTGCTCATAACATTGCCGGGATTTCGAGCCGGCTAGCATATCAAGCCTGCCCGCGACGGCAAAGCGAAAAGCGCTGCAAAGCGGCCTGGCGTCGGGGAAAGTTAAATCGATGGCGCATTTAATACAGGCCGGCATTGTTCCCGCCGCTGCTTTATTGATCTAGACTGCCGGCTTCTCCCGCTAGAGTTATAACCGCTACATGATCCGCCACAATACTACCGCCAGTGCGATGCTGATGATGATCGTCGCAATGTTGATGCTGCCCGGCATCGACGCCATCGCAAAATGGCTGGCAGGATCAGTTTCCTCGGGCCAGGTCACCTGGAGTCGTTTTTTCTTCCAGGTTATCTTCATGTTCCCGCTGCTGCTGAAAACACGGGGACCCTGGTTGACGCCCGCACTGGCGCTGCATGCGGCTCGCGGTTCGCTGATCGCATTTGCAACCCTGTTGTTTTTCTCCGGGCTCGCCTACTTACCACTGGCCGACGCGATCGCAATCTTTTTCATCGAACCATTGCTCGTCACCCTGCTATCGGCCCTGTTTTTTGGCGAGGCTATCCACTGGCGACGCATTTCGGCGATCAGCATCGGTTTTATCGGCGCGTTGATTATTATCCGTCCAACCTTTGCCGAGGTCGGTTACGCCGCCCTGTACCCGGTAGGCGCGGCGTTTTGCTTCTCTTTCTATATTGTCCTGACGCGCAAACTGGTGCGCCACGAGGATCCGATAAGATTGCAGTTTTTTGCCGGCATCTTCGGCTGCCTGGTAATGAGTATTGCGCTTGCCTACGGCACGAACGTCGATGTCGCGATACTTACCGTCGCCTGGCCGGGCGCCGACCACTGGCTGCTGCTCGGCGGGCTCGGCCTGATTGGCACCGTGTGCCATCTGCTTGTCGTCTATGCCTATCGACTGGCCTCGATCGGGATACTGGCGCCGTTCCAGTATGTCGAAATCATCGGCGCCACCGCGCTCGGATTGATCATCTTTGACGAATTTCCGGATGCTGTCACCTGGCTCGGAGTTTCGATCATCGTCGGCTCGGGAATTTACGTATTCCACCGCGAAGCAAGGCTTGCAGCAGCGACAATCGATGGCAATGACAAGGGACGACCTGCGGTTGCATTGGGCTGCGAGACAGAAAAGGATTAGAATATCCAGCCGACCCGCAAAAATCGATAAAAAAACAGGAGACCAAAGATGGAGATCGAAACAAAAGCAGTGCATTCGGGCTATAGCCCGGACCCAACCACCAACGCAGTCGCCGTTCCGATTTACCAGACCACGGCTTACGCGTTCGATGATACCCAGCATGGTGCGGACTTGTTCAATCTCGCGGTGCTCGGCAATATCTACACCCGCATCATGAATCCGACTACGGATGTACTGGAGCAGCGCGTGGCGGACATGGAAGGGGGCGTGGCGGCGCTCGGCCTCGCTTCCGGGCAGGCCGCAACCACCTATGCCATCCAGACTATCGCCGAGGCCGGTGATAACATCATCAGCATGTCTACCCTTTACGGTGGAACCTATAACCTGTTCGCGCATACCCTGCCGCAACAGGGCATCGAAACCCGTTTCGTCGATCCGGAAAACCTGGATGCGATGGCGGCGCTCATCGACGACCGAACCAAACTGGTATTCTGCGAATCGATCGGTAATCCAGCGGGCAACATCGTCGACCTGGAGAAGGTCGTCGAGATAGCCCACGCGCACGGGGTACCTGTCATCGTCGATAACACGGTGGCGACGCCGATGCTGTGTAACCCGATAGCCTTCGGCGCCGATATCGTCGTGCATTCGCTGACCAAGTACATTGGTGGGCACGGCACCATCATCGGTGGCATCATCGTCGACTCGAACAATTTTGACTGGGTTGCCAACAAGGATCGTTTCAAACGCCTCAACGAACCGGATGTCTCCTATCACGGCGTCGTCTTTACCGAGACCGGCCTGCCGCCCTATATCCTGCGTGCCAGGGTCGTCCCGCTGCGTAACATGGGTGCCGCTCTCGCGCCGATGAACACTTTCCTCGCCTTGCAAGGCCTCGAAACCCTGCCCCTGCGCATGGAAAGAATCTGCGACAACACCCTCGCCGTGGCCCAACATCTCGAAACCCATCCTCAGGTCGAATGGGTAAGATATGCCGCGCTGGAAGGCAGCCCGCACAAGGCGCTTGCCGACAAGTACATGAAAGGTAAGGCATCGGGCATTTTGACTTTCGGCATCAAGGGCGGAATCGAAGCCGGCACGAAATTTATCGATGCCCTGCAGCTCATCATTCGGCTGGTAAATATCGGGGATGCCAAGTCACTGGCCTGCCACCCGGCCTCTACCACCCATCGTCAACTGGCGCCGGAAGAACTGGCGGCATCAGGGGTCTCGGAAGACCTCGTTCGCCTGTCGATCGGTATCGAGAATATCAAGGACATC
>CALDDP010000113.1 GCA_937936805.1 uncultured Gammaproteobacteria bacterium
CCACGCACGTCACGGGGCGTATCGATCAAATCCTGCAAACTACTTACCATCATGATTTTATTCCTGGTTATCCACGCCGAATCATATCATCTAAAATCCCGTGCTCGCGGCGCGCAAAACAGCACAATAAGCTGTAGCATCAGCGCTATATTTGTACACCGATACGAAATTCACAGCTTGAGCTCGATCGTCTGGATCGTTAAGGTTTAATAACTATGCACAAATTGACTTCATATACCGCAACCCTGCAGGAAAGCATGCAGACCTGGCGGCATGATATCCATCGTCACCCCGAACTGGCCTTCGAGGAACAGCGCACGGCGGACAAGGTCGCGGAGTTACTGACCGGGTTCGGCCTCGAAGTGCACCGTTCGATTGGCAAAACCGGGGTGGTTGCTGTGCTCAAAAAGGGGAACAGTGAGCGCGCCATCGGTTTACGCGCCGATATGGATGCGTTAAAGATACTCGAACAGAACAAATTTGAGCATCGCTCGCGCAACGAGGGGAAAATGCACGCCTGCGGGCACGATGGCCACACCGCCATGCTGCTTGGGGCGGCCCGCTATCTTGCCAGCGAAGGCGAGTTTGACGGTAGCGCGATATTTATTTTCCAGCCTGCCGAAGAACATGGCGAAGGCGCCAGGGCGATGATCGAAGACGGTTTGTTCGAACGTTTTCCGGTCGAGTCGGTGTTCGCCATACATAACTTCCCTTCATTGGCGACCGGGAAATTTGCGATACGCGCCGGGTCGATAATGGCAGCCGAAGACAACTTTGAAATTACCATCAACGGGATCGGCTGCCACGCGGCGATGCCGCATCTGGGCAAGGACCCGATTGTCATCGGCTCTGAAATCGTAACCGCGATGCAGTCGCTTGTATCACGCAGCCTGGACCCGATGGATAATGCAGTGGTTTCGTTCACCGAATTCCTGACCGACGGCACGACCAACGTGGTGCCCGGACAGGTCATACTGAAAGGTGATACCCGGTCATTGACCACGGCCGTACAGGAACATATCGAATCCACCATGGAACGCATCGTCAGCGGCATCTGTGCCGCCCACGGCGCGAGTTATGAATTCAGCTACCGGCGAAATTTCGTACCCACCGTGAATACGCCCGCGGAAGCGGAAATCGCGGCCGCCGTGGCGCGCGACGTGGTCGGGGCGAATAACGTCGTCGGCGATAGTCGGCCGGTAATGACATCCGAGGATTTCGGCTACATGTTGCAGGCCCGGCCGGGAGCATACCTGTTGCTGGGTAACGGTGAAGAAGGTGTCGGCGGATGCAGCTTACATAATCCGAATTATGATTTTAATGACGACATCCTCAGTATCGGCGCTGATTTCTGGGTCGCATTGGTAGAGAGTCAGCTAAGCGCTGGATAGACGGTGAATTCGAACGGCAAACCACCTGGCAGCTTCGGCACCGCCGCCTACGGCGGTGATAACTGGTCGCAGCGCAATGCCAGCCATGCCGAGGAAATCGGTCATATCTGGGCGCAATGTGGCATCGACTCCGAATGGCGTAATCTGCAATCAGTATTACTGCATAGCCCGGGAGAAGAGTTAAACGCCTCGCAGGATGATCACGAGTCGGTGCAGATGCTGGATGCCGTCGACCTGGTCAAGGCAAGGGAGGAACATGCCGCAATGGTTGATGCGTTCCGGGCGGCGAAGGTCGAGGTTCATTTCGTCGAACCCGATCTTCCCTGCCAGCCTAACCAGATGTTCTGCGCCGATCTGTTTGTCATGACTCCGCAGGGCGCAATCCTGGCCAGGCCTGCATCGACGGTGCGCGCGGGCGAGGAGCGCTGGGTAGCGCGCAAGCTCGCCGCACTTGGAATACCGCTACTGGCGACGCTGACGGGCAATGCCTGCTTCGAGGGTGCGGACCTGATGTGGATCGACGAAACCACCGCGATGATAGGACGCGGCCTGCGCACCAACGACGAGGCAATCTCCCAGATCGGGGCGCTGCTGGCGAGGATGAATATTGAATTGATAGATGTCGACATGCCGTTCGGTACCATGCATTTCATGGGTATGCTGCGCATCGTCGACCGCGACCTTGCTATCTGCTGGCCGCGCCGCACTCCTCATCGAACCGTGCGTCTGCTGCAGGAGCGGGGCTACACGGTTAAATTTCCCGATTTTGTCGATGACCAGCAAAGCCATCGTGGCATTAACTTCGTAACCGTGGGGCCCAGACGGATCCTGATGGTTTCGGGTTTACCCGAAATACAGTCCACTTTTGAAAGTTTCGGTATCGAGTGCCTGACCTGCGTCACCGACGAACTCAGCAGGGCGGCCGGCAACGTGGGATGCCTGACCGGTATCCTGCAGCGCGAGCAAACTGGTTAAAACTGCAGTCTTTGAATATTTTTGCATCTGCCTGTTGATCTAGGCACAATCACGCCCCATCGCCCCCCGGGATCACGAATTGAAATCCGTCATTGAAGAGCGTGTCGCGCAACTGCTCACCAGCGACATCAGAAAAGTGCTACGCGGCCGCCAGGTCGGCCTGGAAAAGGAGAGTCTGCGCGTTGCCGTCGGTGGCAGTATTGCGCAGACGCCACATCCGCTTGCGCTAGGCTCCGCGCTCACGCACCCGAGCATTACTACCGATTACTCCGAAGCGCTGATGGAGTTCGTAACACCACCGTTTAATCATTTTTGCGATACGCTACAGTTTCTCGACGACACCCACCGCTACGTCTACGGCAAGCTCGACAATGAAATCCTGTGGGCCACCAGTATGCCCTGCGTGGTCGAAGGCGACGCCAGCATTCCGATCGCGCAGTATGGCAGCTCTAACGCCGCACAGATGAAAACGGCCTATCGCCGCGGTCTCGGGCATCGTTACGGGCGCATGATGCAGGCCATTGCCGGGGTTCACTTCAACTATTCCTATCCGGATGAATTCTGGCAGCTTTACCAGTCCTTACTCGGCGATGAACGCGACCCGCAGAGCTTCATCTCCGAATCTTATATCGGCATGGTGCGCAACCTGCAGCGTAACGGCTGGCTGGTGCCATACCTGTTCGGCGCGTCGCCGGCCATTTGTGCATCTTTCCTCGGCGCCCAGCCGACATCCCTGGAGAAATGGTTCAAGTATTCCTATTACGCACCCTATGCAACCTCGTTACGCGTGGGTGATATCGGCTATCAAAACAGCAAGGAGGGCGACGCCGGCATCAAGGTCAACTACAACAGCCTGCAGGGATATGTCGATAGCCTGACCCACGCGATTTCCACACCATTCCCGGAGTACGGCGAAATCCCACTGGTCAGCAACGGTGAATGGCAACAACTCAACACCAATATCCTGCAGATCGAGAACGAGTATTACTCGAGCGTGCGGCCCAAACAGATACTGCAGGGTGAAGAGAAACCGTCGCTGGCGCTGGCCAGACGCGGCGTCGCCTACATCGAGCTGCGGTCACTCGACGTCAACGCCTACGAGCCGCTCGGCATCAGTGAAGAACAGATGCGCTTTCTCGAATCATTTTTATTGTTCAATTTACTATCACCCAGTGATCCTTATACGGACGCGGAACTGAGCGAAATCAAGCACAATATCAACGCCGTCGCCCAGCGCGGTCGCGATCCAAAATTGAAATTGAGACGTGCCGGTGGTGAAATTCTACTGCGCGACTGGGCCAATGAAATCTTCGAGCAGATGTCTGCCGGTTGTGAGTTACTGGATAAAGACGTTGAGGGGTTCACCTATTGTTCGGCGCTGCAGCGACAACGCGCCAAAATCATGGACCCCGATCTGACCCCGTCGGCACGCATGCTTGCGGAAATGGCGGAGAACAAGGAAGAGTTTTATCATTTCGCCCTGCGCATGTCGCAACAGCACCAACAATGGTTTGCCGAACGTCCACTGGATGCCGGCAAGCTCGCCAGCTTTGAAGCGGCAGCCCGTGACTCGATTGAAAAGCAACGGCAGATCGAGCAGGCCGACGATATCCCCTTCGCAACCTTCCTGCAGAATTATTTCGCTCAAGCCTGATAACTGATTTCAGGATAAAAACTCGTCCTGCCAGGCCTGATAGCTGGCGTCTCGAGTCACCTGCTTTATCAGGTCGGCGGAAGCGACGCCCTGCAGCTGTGCCGGTGCGGTGCCCTCGCGCAGGGCCTTTAGCGTATCGTACATTGCCTGCACCGCCGCCATGAAAGGCTGATGCCCCTGCAAACTGACCCGCACACCGCATTCAGACAGGTAGCCGGGGTCCTGCAACTCCGCGCCGGAACCACCCAGCATGATGGGCGCCTCGAGCTCAGTGGCAATCGCCTCCAGCTCCGCTCGGGTCTTGACGCCGACGAACATGATGCCGTCGACGCCGGCGTCGAGATAAGCCAGTGCGCGGCGGATTCCATCCTCGACGCCATGCGGCCCTACCGCGCTGGTGCGACCCAGTACAATCAGGTCAGGATCCTGCCTGCCGGCAAGCGCGGCTTTCATTTTGCCGACCCCTTCCGCTACCTCGAGAAACTCGGTGCCGTGATTACCAAATCGATTCGGTAATAACGTATCTTCAATCGTAAGACAGGCAACGCCGGCACTTTCCAGTTCCTCGACGCAACGCTTGACGTTGAGCGCGTTGCCATAGCCATGGTCGGCATCGACGATCAACGGTAGTTCGCCAGAGCGGCAGATACGCTGCGCCTGGTCGGCAAATTCGGTGAGGGTTAAAACGATGATATCGGGCGCTCCCAGCACCGTCAGGGATGCAACCGATCCGGCAAACATGCCGGCTTCAAATCCCAGGTCTTCGGCGACTCGAGCTGAAATCGGATCGTATACCGACCCCGGATGGATGCATCGGGTGCCGTTAAAGATGGCGCGTAGCTTTTGCCTTCGAGCGGTGCAATTCATGGGCTGGTTTCCAGTTGGCGGAGATATTGTCTGTAGCGCTACATACTAACATCTCCAGCTAGCCGGCTGGAACCGGGACAACTCAGGCCTCTTTGGCAAGACCTGATTTCGGCATCTCGTCGAGTTTCTTCTCGTACATCAGCACGTCAGCTTCGCGCAGCAAATCTTCAACCGTGGAATCCTGGTCTGGATTGATACTGACGATGCCATCGGAAAACTCAATATCGTAACCACGATCCGCGTGCACGTTATAAACGTCGACCAGGCTGCGAAATCGAATCACAATCTCACGCGCGAGTTTCTCTTGCGTGTTGGTTAGCAACACCGCAAATTCATCACCGCCAATACGCGCGAATACGTCTGAATCACGGAACGATTTACGCATCAGGCTGGCAAACGCGACCAAAGCCCGATCACCCTCGGCATGCCCGAACTGATCGTTGATCGGTTTGAATTTATCGAGATCGAGGAAAACCATCGATACCGGCGTTTGCTGACGCGCGCACAGGCTAATGCTGTTTTGCGCCAGCGACACAAAACCCCTGCGGTTCGATATTTTGGTCAGGTCGTCGATGGTCGCCACATGTACCGCGCTCAACTCACTTTCCGCCATCTCGGCCAGGTCACGCAACATATCGAGATCGTCTTCGTCGAGGCTACGTGGTTGCTGGTCGATGATACATAACGTGCCGAGCTTGCTGCCATTCAGATAGCGCAACGGTACGCCGGCATAGAAGCGGATGTTGGGCGGACCGGTGACCAGCGGATTGTCCGCGAAGCGCTCGTCCTCGATCACAAAAACATCACTACCGAGAATCGCATGACCACAAAAGGAAATATCGCGCCCGGTCTCGCTGGCATCGAGACCTGCTCTGGATTTGAACCACTGGCGGTTCTCATCGACCATGCTGACCAGAGCGATCG
>CALDDP010000114.1 GCA_937936805.1 uncultured Gammaproteobacteria bacterium
TCATCAATAGTTCGGGGGGGAGGTATTGATGCACACGGTTAATTTATAGGCTATTCCATGAATTTCCATAGTGAACCAGTTCATAGTCAATGAGTGAACAAATCGACACCGCCATTCGCTGGGGTAGCGAACGCATTGCCCGGTGCAGCGAAAGTGCGCGTCTCGATGCAGAACTGCTGCTGGCTCACTGCCTCGACAAACCGCGCAGTTTTCTCTACGCAAGGCCCGAACAAAGTCTCAGTGAGGCCAGTTGGCAGAAGTACCAGAAGCTGGTGCAGGAACGTCTCAAGCCCACACCCATCGCCTATTTACTCGGCGCGCGCGAATTCTACTCGCTGGAATTTTCGACAACACCAGCCGCACTGGTACCACGACCGGAGACCGAATTGCTGGTTGAGCTTGCACTGCAACAGATTCCGCGCCAGCAATCGTTTCGTATATGTGACCTGGGCACCGGTAGCGGCATCATCGCGATAACCCTTAAGACCGAGCGGCCTTTAGCAGACATCTGCGCAACCGATATAGACCCGGCTTGCCTCGAACTGGCGCGGGAAAATGCGCGGCGACACGAGGTCGCCATAAATTTCATCGAATCTGACTGGTACCAGCAGCTACCGGCCGGTCTTGAATTTGACCTCATCGTTTCCAACCCCCCCTATATCGCTGCGGACCATCCATTCCTGGCGCTCGGCGACCTGCCCGCAGAACCGGATATCGCGCTCACTCCCGGGACAACCGGTCTCGAGGCCCTGCAACAGATAATTGGTCATGCCCACGAATATCTCGTCGAGGGAGGTTACCTGATGCTGGAACACGGCTACGATCAGCAGGCACTGGTGGCAGACCTGCTCGAAAACTTCGGCTTTAGCGAGATTCGCTGTGAAAACGACTACAACCAGCTGCCGCGCACCAGTATCGCTAAACTGGTTGATAATCCAAATCCCAGGGCGTAGGCTCTGGGCATGGATGATGCGGACCGCTATCGATGTCGCTACATTCACCTGAAGCAAAGCGACAACCCGGCGCACCAGGCCGACGCGGCCTGTGCGGCGCTAACCGGTATAGACGGTATTCTGCTGGCGGCACCATTTAGCGAACACAGCGTGCACATTGTTTATTCGCTCGACAAGCTAAGCTTTGAAATAGTGATTGAGCTGCTCAGCGAGCTCGATTTCGCAATGGATGACTCTTTCCTCACATCACTACGCAACACGATTTTCTGTTTTCTCGAGGACAACGCGCGCGACAATATGGATATCGAGATTACCAAACTTCACCAGCAAGACAGCACGAGTCCTGAAATTCCCCAACAGGACAACGACAAATACTGGGACGATTACCATTAGCCCAGAGCCCGATATCCGGAGTCTTCGTGTACGCGATCACACTGACTGATATAGCGGTTGCGTTCATTCCGGTGATAGTCACGCTGATTATCATTTTTTACTGGTCGCAAAGCGTCAAGTACGCAGCCATCGCGGTATTGCGCATGTTGATTCAACTGTTGCTGATCGGATATGCGCTCGAGTTTATCTTCAATGCGAATAACCAATGGATCATTATCGCGGTACTGGGTTTCATGTTGATCGCCGCGAGCTGGATAGCGCTCGGTGCACTGCCGGTCAAACGCTCGACCCTGCTGGGCTACAGTTTACTTGCGATTGCGGTAGGCGGCATATTCAACCTGGTATTGATTACCCAGGGTGTATTACATGCCGACCCCTGGTATCAACCGGCGATAATGATCCCGCTTGCCGGCATGATCTTTTCCAACTCGATGAATAGCGTCAGCCTGGCCGGCGAGCGCCTTTACAGCGAACTGGAACATCACAATGATTACCCGCGGGCACGCAATACGGCATTCCAGGCGGCGATGATCCCGCTCATCAATTCACTGCTGGCTGTTGGGCTGGTATCACTGCCTGGAATGATGACCGGTCAGATTCTGGCGGGGACATCGCCGCTCATCGCGGCGCGTTACCAGATTATCGTGATGTGCATGGTGTTCAGCTCCGCCGGGATATCAGCGGCCCTGTTCCTGTGGTTGATTCGATCACACAGCGAGCATCAGCACCTGCAAAGCGGGGCCGACGCAACTGAATAGACTCTGCCTCATCGTCGTGATTCGGCTGTCCCGGCTCTGCAAGTGATGCTTCCTGGTTATATGGTCGTGGGCCGCGGAACGCAGGCAAAAAAAATGGCTGGTCGTGAGACCAGCCATAATGTCGTAATCGACAATTATAACCAAAGGAGGACATCGTGAGAGAGGTTAGGTGTTCTTAACCCTTAACACGATGTATTTTATAGGCCATATTCAGAAAATTACCAGAAAAAAATCGATAAACGGTAAGAAAAACAGTGCCTAAAGGCAGTATTGTTGATCTTTTTTATCATTTTAGTGCTTTAACTATCTGATTTTTATAAATAATTTCTCTAAATGTGGCGACATCGAGCTTTTTAAAAAAATTTATATAATTTTATCTATTTAGTTGTCAAACGGCGAATCAGGCTCGAAGTATCCCAACGCCCGCCACCCATCGACTGGATTTCGCCATAGAAATCGTTAACGATCCGCGTTATCGGCAACTCGGCACCGTTCTTTTCGGCTTCTTCGAGACAAATTCCCAGATCCTTGCGCATCCAGTCAACCGCGAAACCGAATTCAAACTCATCGTTGAGCATGGTATTGCCACGATTTTCCATTTGCCAGGAACCGGCCGCACCCTTGGAGATTACCTCGACAACCTTGTGCCCATCGAGGCCGGCGCGCTGCGCAAAATCAAGGCCTTCGGACAAACCCTGGACCAGGCCTGCGATACAAATTTGATTAACCATCTTGGTCAGCTGACCGGCGCCGACATCACCGAGCAGTTCCGCGGCGCGCGCGTAACTCATGATCACCGGACGCACTGCATCGAAGCTCTCCTGATCACCACCGACCATCACCGTGAGCACGCCGTTTTCGGCACCTGCCTGGCCGCCTGACACCGGCGCATCGAGAAACGGCACCTGCGATTTTTGCGCAATTTCACGCGCGACGTTGGCAGATGCGGTGGTATGGTCGACCAGGATCGATCCCTCTTTGCATCCTGCCAGCACACCATCGTCGCCATAAACCACCGAGCGCAGATCATCGTCGTTACCCACACACATGAACACGAAATCCGCGCCCTCGGCGGCTTCACGTGGCGTCAACGCAAAACTGCCCTCATTCTGCTGACACCACTGCTCGGCTTTTGCTGCAGTGCGATTGTATACCCTGGTCTGATACCCGGCTTTAGCGAGATGCCCGGCCATCGGATAACCCATGACTCCGAGCCCGATGAAGGCGACTTGTTGCTTACTCATATGTACTCCTGTTGATTTTTTCTGCGGCGATTCTACACCAGCGCGCAGATTCGCGCTGCGTTTCAATATTTCATGCGGGCTGCAGGTTGGCCATGCTGGCTATCAGCCATTTGCTGCCGACCTCTTCGAAATTTACCTGCACCCGCGACTGTGGTCCCTGCCCTTCAAGATTCAGTACTATGCCGTCCCCGAAACGGGCATGATTGACTCGCTGGCCAACGGACAACCCAGTGTCTTCTTTGACCCGGTCCTGACCGATCTGCGGTGATGCAGGGATAACAGGGCGGCTGAAATTAGCCCTGGGGCGGATTTCCTGCATCAGTTCAGACGGAATTTCACGCACGAAACGCGACAGCATATTATAGCTCTCGCCACCGTACAGGCGACGCACTTCAGCGCTGGTCACTACCAGCTGCTCACGAGCGCGCGTGATACCCACGTAACAGAGGCGTCGCTCTTCTTCCATGCGCCCCGGTTCTTCACTGGAACGCTGGTGCGGAAACAGCCCTTCTTCCATGCCCACCAGAAATACCAGTGGGAACTCGAGCCCCTTGACCGAGTGCATGGTCATCAATTGCACGCAGTCCTCCCACGCGTCAGCCTGGCCCTCGCCCGCTTCGAGCGCGGCATGCGCCAGAAAAGCGTCGAGCGTAGACATGTTTTCTTCGATGACCGCATCATGTTCGAAACCCTTACCGGCACCGACCAGTTCCTGCAGGTTTTCGATCCGCGACTGTCCTTTCTCCGTGTTGTCTTTTTTGAAATGCGCATCCAGCCCGCTGATTTCGATTGCGCATCTGATTTGCTCACCGAGCGACATACCGTCGAGTTCAGTGGTCAGCCGCTGAATCAAATCGAGGTAGGCCTGCAATGCGCCGCGCGCCCGGGCGCTCAGCTGGTCCGACCCGACCAGGTCGACACTGGCGTTCCACAGCGAAGCGGACTGCGCACGCGCATGGTTGCGAACCTCGTCAATAGTCTTTTGCCCGATTCCGCGCGGCGGATGATTCACCGTTCGCTCGAAGGCGTTATCCGCAGTCGGGCTCGAAATCATGCGCATATAAGCCAGCGCATCCTTGATTTCGGCGCGCTCGAAAAAGCGCAAACCGCCATACACCCGGTACGGCATACCGCGGGTTACCAGGGTTTCTTCAAACTGACGTGATTGCGCGTTGGAGCGATAGAGCACCGCGACGTCCTTACGATCACGCCCCTGCGCAACCCAGCTTTCGATACGATCGATGACGAAGCGCGCTTCGTCCTTTTCATTGTAGGCCGAGTAAAACAGGATCGGTTCGCCGTCATCGCTGTCGGTCCACAGCTCCTTGCCCAGGCGCGAATTATTATTATCGATCAGTGCATTCGCAGCTTTGAGAATAGTGCCCGTCGAACGGTAATTCTGCTCCAGCCGGACGACCTCGGTATTGGCAAAATCGCGCTCGAAGTGATGAATGTTTTCAATGCGTGCACCGCGCCAGCCATAAATCGACTGATCGTCATCACCAACGACAAACACCGGCGTATCCGCGCCGGCCATCAGGCGTAACCAGGCGTATTGAATGGCATTGGTATCCTGAAACTCATCAACCAGGATATGCCGAAAGCGGCGCTGGTAATGCTCGCGGATATCATCATTGTCCCGAATCAGCTCGAGTACACGCAACAACAGTTCGGCAAAGTCAACCACTCCGGCACGCTCGCACAGCTCCTGATATAGCCGGTAAATCTCCAGCATCTGCTGCTTGATCGGGTCCTGCCCCGAATCGATGTGGGACGGGCGCTGACCTTCGTCCTTGTGATGATTGATAAACCATTGCGCCTGTTTGGGTGGCCAGCGGCCTTCATCTAGATCGAGCTGCCGCACCACGCGCTTGACCATGCGTAGCTGGTCATCGCTGTCGAGAATCTGAAAGTTCTGCGGCAACCTGGCAGCCTCGTAGTGTAAACGCAACATGCGATGCGCAAGCCCATGAAAAGTGCCGACCCACATCGCGGCGGCGGAAATACCCAGCAATGACTCGACACGAGCGCGCATTTCAGCGGCGGCCTTGTTGGTAAAGGTAACCGCGAGCACGCTAAACGGCGAGAGTCCGTCGACTTCACAAACCCAGGCAATGCGATGCGTCAGCACGCGCGTCTTGCCGCTACCGGCGCCGGCGAGCACCAGGATCGGACCTGGTTCGGCACTGACCGCTTCGCGCTGGCGCTCGTTCAGGGGATCAATTAAGTGGGATACGTCCATTTACGGCAGGTTGAATACACGAGCAGCCATTGTATCAATTCGGCATAACGGAGTAAGCAGGAATCTGCTCCCGCAGTGGAGTTTTTCGGTTACCCGCGTGAACGCTAGTGCCGCACAACAGGGCAAGGCAGAACAGGAATGGGTTATATAAAACCGTCCAGGATTTGACCCACCAGCGGTGGCTCGGCAGCGACGCGTTGGTAGGATTCGATCGCTCGACGGTTTTGCGGATCAATCTGCAGATTAACCTGCGGGCGATAGCGCTTGTCACTGGCTACCGCTTCGAGCAACTCGCCGCGATAAACATAGGCATAAGGCGCTTGCTGGCTGGCGTCGCGAAACTCACCGGCACTATGCTCGACAACCGCCACCGAACGGGTCGACGGGCGATCCTGGTATATCGGTACTTGTGCAGGTTTAGATGGGATAATGTAATTCACGGATCATACTCGCCATTTCTTGGATTGGGATCGCTGGGAAAAATATACAGCAAATCTGTCAATATTTTATCGATTTGCTTCAACTATCCCATTTATTCTTAGCAAATATATCACTTTTTCTGGCTTCAACCCACTTCGAGCCCTGTTCGCTGGTCTCTTTTTTCCAGAAGGGCGCGTCTGTTTTCAAATAATCCATGATGAATTCACAGGCTGCAAAAGCGTCTCCCCGATGGGCGCTGAGTACCGAGACCACGACGATCTGCTCGGCTGGTGTCAGCGCACCGACGCGGTGAACAATCGCCAGATCGGCTAACTGCCAGCGCGCCTGTGCTTTTGCAGCAATTCCCTGCAACGCCTTTTCAGTCATGCCGGGATAGTGCTCCAGCGTCATTTGCTGCAGCGAATCGCCCTGCAGATCGCGCACCAGGCCTATAAAACTGGCGATCGCGCCAACGTCGCTGCGTCCGGCGAGCAGTTCGCGGTTCAATGCCGCCAGGTCAAAGTCTTCTTGCTGAATTCTGATGATCATCGCCTGGCTCAGTCCAAAAATTGCGCAAAAGGCAGGTAATTTACGCTATCACCCGCGCGTACAGTCTGATTTTCGGCAATTTCAACGAAACCGTCGGCCCATACTGTCGAGGTCAAAACGCCGGAGTCCTGGTTCGGGTAAATCTGCACCCGGGTCTGCTGGCCAGCATCGGTAGCGAGTCGGGCACGTAAAAACTCGCGTCGGCTGTCGGGCTTTGGCCAGTCGAAATCGGCCGTCACCGGCAGGGCAATCGGTTTGCGCCATTGTCTCCCCTGCATGATCTGGATCACCGGGCAAACAAACAGGCAAAAGGTTGCAAATACCGACACCGGGTTACCGGGCAAGCCCATGAACGAGGTGTCATCGATCTGGCCATAGGCCAGGGGCTTGCCCGGCTTGATACCAAGGCGCCACAGGCGAAGTTCGCCGAGCTGTTCGATCGCGATTCGCACATGATCCTCTTCACCGACCGACACGCCGCCAGTGGTCACTACCAGATCAGCCTGCGTTGCGGCAACTGACATCGCCTCCCGGGTGGCATCGAGCGTATCGCCGACCAGCCCGAGATCGATGATTTCACAGCCCATGGACTCGAGTAGGCCGTACAGGGTATAGCGATTGGAATCATAAATCTTGCCGGGCGCGAGTTTTTCACCCGGCTCAACCAGTTCGTCACCGGTAAAGAAAATACCCACCTTAAGCGGCGCATAAAGGGGCAGGCTCTGCAGGCCAATCGACGCGGCAAGGCCGATATCCTGGGCTCTGAGACGACAGCCCTTGCTCAATATAGTGGTACCCCGGCGAATATCATTCCCGGCAGGTCGAATATTGTCACCGTTCGCCGGGCGCGATTCAAAACTGATACTCCCGGCCAGCTGTTGGACCTGTTCCTGCATGATCACGGCATCCGCCCCCGACGGCACCTGTGCACCGGTGAAAATCCGCGCGGCAGTGCCCGGCGCCAGCGGCTCGGCCACGCTGCCCGCGGCGATGCGCTGGGACAGCGGCAGGGTTGTTGTATCCTGTGCCGCCAGGTCAGCCGTATTGATGGCATATCCATCCATCGCCGACATCGCACAACCGGGCACGTCTATCTGCGACTCGATGGATTCTGCCAGTACGGCACCCAGAGCCTGCAGCAAGGGCTTGTTAACCATCCCGCCACGCGCCTCTACACTGCGGGTTAGCTGCTCGAGCGCTTGCTGGTAACCCAGCAACGGCGAAGTGTCACAACGATTCATGTCAGTGTTCATTAATCCAGGCAACCAATGATATGCAGTCTCGCTTCGTCGGATAAAGCAATTGCAGGCGCGTGTTTAAACGTCGCAAGCTTTTCGCTAAAGTTTGGCGCCATCGCGTGGAAAGCAGCCCTCGCCGCTTCATCATCCAGTATGCGTTCAATCATATCAGGATCAACCCAACTCATGTTGCCGGATTCCATGCCGGCATATATCTGCCCTGAGCTGCGGTCAACAAAGTTGATGCGTGGAATCTTGCTCGCGCATTTCACCAGGAACCCCGCATTTGATGCCGAATCCATCGTCTCCTCGGCCGGGTAAACCTCGGCTGGCTGAGTGGCATGTATATTGATTTTGGTATAACGAACGATATCCAGCATACATTTGAAATCGAGGATGTACATTTCGCCATTCAAGCCGAACGCTATAGTCCGCGGTGTATTTCCGTGGACGACGCTGTTATCAAGAAATTCGTAATGAACTATTTTATCTTTGCGTAATGCCCAGGTGAAAAACAGCGCCGGGATGCCCTTGAAAGCTTCAACATTGTGATCGAGCAAATCGTCGACGGCTTTAAAACGCCCAACCTGAAGGCCGCGCAACCAGGCCCGCTCTACCGTTGCCTCGGGCGGCGTCACCATAAATAGCAGGTAGATGGTATGACCAAAACGAGTAAGCAGGTTACTGCCCTCTTCACTGTCTTTACCCGGGGCGAAACTGTCAAACCGGAAGCGGTCGATAAGCAGGTGGGAAATCCGGCCCTGCTCGGCTTTCTGCGCGATATAACGATCGAGTTTCTGGTCAACGATCGGAATTTCGTCGCCAACCAGCGTGCCGGCATACTTGCTGGCAGGACCCAAAGTATCATAGTCGAGCAGGAACTTGCGCCAGATATCCGGACTTATCAGCGCGAAATCATGCCAGTTGATACCCAGTTTGCTGGCATGTTTTTGTTGTAACGGGCGCATCGTGCTTTTGCCCGAGGCGGAAGCTCCCTTGACGTTGATGACGATCGGCTCCGCCTGAGCGCGTAATACCGGAAATCCCTCCTGCGCAGCCGCTCGGGTGACGATCGGCGCAATTGCTTCACCGATTATTTCACTACCATGGCTGTTGCAAACCAGTCCCGTGGCCAGGGTTGTCAACAGGGCCTTGTCTCCAACCAGGCG
>CALDDP010000115.1 GCA_937936805.1 uncultured Gammaproteobacteria bacterium
CACCAGGCGGGAAATGTCAGTGTAAGCGGTGGCACTGGGGAGCAAATCGAGGCCGATGACGAGTCATTCGATTATGTCGTGTCATCACTGGTTTGCTGCTCGGTAACGAATTTGAATGCCTGTTTGAGTGAAATCAGGCGAGTTTTGAAGCCGGGAGGAAGCTTCGTTTTTCTGGAGCATGTTGCAGCTCCGTCAGGCACGTCAACCAGGCGCTGGCAGAATATGATAAACCCGTTATGGAAAACGCTCATGGGGAATTGCCACCTGAACCGGGAAACGGAATCGGCAATAGTCAGTGAGGGTTTCGATATTGTCCAGATTGACAGAGATAGCATGTGCAACGCCCCGCCAATTGTGCGCCCCACGATACGCGGAATTGCAAGAAAGCCGAATTAGCAAATACAGCCGGACCGAGCTGGAGTCGGGTTGATGCGGGCTATCGCTCGAATGCTGATATAGCTGAGCGGGAGCGATAAAAAAGACCTCTTGCTAAAGGAGAGGTCGGTTGCGTCGCGGTATGGCAAGTGCCAGCAGGAGCGCAAAGACGTAAACACCGATATAAATACCGAAGCAGATTTTGTTCTGTTGCAGGATTCCGGCGGGGTCTGTACTGATGAGAATGGTCGAGATAATAGTGATTCCCGCTATGCCGCCAAGATAACGCATCGTCGACAGGATTCCTGCGGCCACGCCGCTTTGTTCGGCCGGCACTGCTGACAATGCCGCTGACTGCGCGGGTCCGGTCACCATACCGATTCCACTGCCGACCAATGCCAATGAAACGGGCATCCACAACAGTGCCGGAGAACCGGTCGTATACAACAGCATGATCAGGCCCGCAATGCTGACGCACAAGCCACTAAAAATAGTGTTGCGCACACCAAAATGTTCTCCCATGCGCCCACCTACCGGTGCCAGGAATACCATGAAAATCATCATGATGAGCAGGATCTGCCCGGTTTTTGCAGGGTCCAGCAGGTACCACGCCTTGAGCAGAAAGGGCAGCTGGAATAACAATGCGTACATACCGAGATTTTGCAGACCGACAATGACGCCACCAATCACGAACGGTCTGCGGCGAAACAATTGCACATCGACTAGAGGATGCCGCGTAACTTTTTCCCAGCGGGTAAATACGACCAGACCGAGGCTGCCGAGCAGAACAGCGATGGCCGGCCAGAAGTCGTCGCTCTTGAGGCCGATCACGAGTATGCAAAGGCTCAGGCATAGCAATCCCATGCCGATGAAATCAAAGCGGGGTCTCGCTGTGTCGATATCCGCAGCCGGGCGAACATAAGAGGTATCACTTTTGACAAGCACCCAGGAAATCAGTAGCAGGGGCAGGTTGACCAGGAAGATCGCTTTCCAGCCGAAGTATTCGGTCAGCATGCCACCAAGCATTGGCCCCACTGCGGCCGAGGCGCTCAGTAACGCACCGAAATAGCCGAATGCGCTCGATCGCCTGTGTTCGGGGATGACATTGCGCAACAGCGCCATCGCGTTGGGCACCAGCATTGCGCCGCCGGCAGCCATCAGCACACGAGACGTCGCGACAACCGGCAAATAGGGTGCAAGGGTCGCGATCAGTGCGCCGATCGCGAACAGGCTCAGGCCAATCATGAAGGCGCGCCGTCTACCCACGATATCGCCGAGCTTCCCCGCGGGACTTTGCAGAATAATATTGACCAGCAGGTAAGAAGACACCAGCCAGAGCGTGAGATCGCTGGAACTGACCTGGAAACTTTCTCCCATCGATGGTAACGCAACCGCAATCATCGTCGAATTGAGCGGGGTCAATGCTGCGCCGAGCGCCAGGGCGACGATAAATCGTTTGGCCGGTGCCTTGAAAGGTTCAGAGTCCAAGCGGGGCTGGACTCTCTAGGAACGGGTGGTGATGGCGCGACACTGGAGCAAGACGAGACGATCGGCGGCCAGGCCCCATTCCGTGTCCAGGTCCGGGCCGTAAACTGTTTCGCAACGCAGCGCCATTTGGTGCAGGTTTTGCAAATCGTCGTCATCGAGGATTCTGCGATTGGCCTTATCCACCGGAACCTCGATTTCTTCGGTGCCGCCCCCGGGCAGCAGGCGCATGGCGATATCCTTGTCGCCCATGCGGCACTCGAGAATTTCGCCTGCAGGGCTGAGACGGTAATAGTCGGGAATTACCAGTCCCGCTACGACGACTTCCCCGAGACCCCAGGCAGCTTCGATGACTCGCTCTTGCGCACCATTGAGCGGATTGCGCGTAAACATGACACCGGCCGATTCAGGATTGAATAGCTCCTGCAATACGATGCCCATGCTGGGCGAGCCCACCACACCCAGTTTTTCTCGATATGACGCCGCTGACAGGCTTAACGCCGAGTGTACGACTTCGTCGATGGCTGTTATGAGCTGGTCGATGGTCATAACGTTGAGTATCGTGGCATGCTGACCTGCAAAACTCGCCTCTTCCGAATCTTCCCCGATCGCCGAGGAACGTACTGCGATCGGCTTACGCATGCGCGCAAAAGCAGCTTCCAGGTGCGCCAGCACGGTCGTATCCTTGCGCACTACCGCTTCCACCCACTCGAAGCTCAATGCATAGCCGGTGGGAGCGTCGAGACCGGCGCGCAATGCCATGCCAAGATGCACGGCCTTGCCACCAAACTCCGCTTCGTCCTGCGCCTCGTCTAACGGTAGTAGTTCTATGAGAGCACCTCAACGGTTCCGCTGCTACTGTCGATCCGCACCCTGGCACCATCGGGAATCAAGCGGGTCGCGTTGCGCGTGCTGACCAGGGCCGGAATACCGTATTCACGTGCCACGATGGCCGCGTGCGATAGCTGCCCACCGCGATCGGTAACGATTGCGCCGAGCATCGGTAATACGACGTTAAAGGCGGCAGATGTGTTTTTCGTAATCAGTACATCGCCCGCCTGCAGGTGTTGAAAATCCGCCGGGCTTTGAATTACTCGAGCGGTACCCTCGTAGATTCCAGTGCTGACAGCGAATCCCTTGACGATCTCGTCCGGTGGGGCCTCTGTAATGGGTGGATCGAATAAATTGCCAAATGCGGCACCGATCGCGGCGGCGCCAATACGCGCATCTTCCGGCAGGGCTTCTAATGGCGGTGGTGGCTCGGGCGGTGGTCCCAGATACGGCGGCACATCGTCAGTGGTTGTATTGTTGTACCAGTTTTCGCGTTCCTGCAGTGCCACGGCCGTGACACCGGTTTCCCCGCGTAACATCGCGACCATTTCCTCATGTGATGCATGCAGAAGCGCAGCAGCTTGCGGTAGGCGACCTTCGGACTGTAAACGTTTCCCCGCTTCCAGCACCGCTCGCCGGGACAAACCAAAGGCCCGGGCTTCGTTATAGGCACCGCGTTCATCCCGCAGGCGGTTGATGAGGCGCGCTTCGTCGAGCAGCGCATCGAACTCGTCGCGATGTTCAGGCGGAATCCTGAGGCGTAGCGCTTGCCGGGCTTCTGCAACCGAAGCCTGATTGTCATCGACCATATCACCGTTCAGCGCACTGAAGATATTAGCGACCAGGATTTCCGGCATTTCCAGCGCGTAACGTTCGGTAATGTCATAACCGGAAGTGAGTTGCATACCGACGAGGTAGAGGTAGTTGTCGATGGCCTTACCGATGCTTTCGCTGAGCGCGTGCAGCGCCTGCAGCGCATCCGCCGGGGGAACTTCTCGAAATTGATCGGCGTCAATGCCTGCCTGTTTTAAGAGCAGCGCAATTTCCTCGAGCTCGGCGGTCGCGAGTCCTCGTGAAACAGGTGAGGAACCTTTTAGCAGGTAGAGCACCTCGCCGGGCGAGGCGCCGCTCCACTGGCAGACATTGCCAACATATAAACCGACTGGAAGCACCGACGGAATGGTAAAGATATGGTGGCGGTATAACATTTCGCCTGCATTTTGATAGCAGTCGGTCATATGCTGGATCAGGCCTTCAGTATCCAGTGATTCAGGATCTACCCCCTGCAATCCAAGGTTGCGGCGAATCGAATCCGGCTTGACCTCTTCGTCCCAGCGTTTCAGGTCCTCGCGCCAGAGTTTGTTTTCAATGGCTTTTTTGCCGCGGCGAAGGCGTGCCAACAGTTCCGGTTGTTCAAAATATCCTGCCGGCGGCGGTCCGGGTAGTGCATCTTCCGAAGTGAAAGCGAGTACCGGTTGACTGTAGGAAAAACCGTGTACTTTTGCTGACTTGAGGTGACTCATCAGCAAACCAAAGCGCTCGGTGCCTTCCTTGAAGCCTCGTACCAGCGAGTCTCCCATGAAGCTCGAAGTATAGGCCGACAACGGTTTTGAAAAATGAGTCGTATCCAGTTCCCAGGTTCCAGGCCCCGGTGCTTCGAATATCTTATCAGTCATGCTGTGCTCCCCCTGGAGATATTCCTCGTGTTTGACTTAATTATTCTGACAGCAGCGTGAACCGTCTTTTCGCGGTTGGCTTGATTTACTGATCTGCCGGTGAGCCTATTGTATCGCTTAATTTTCTAAGCCGAAGGGTTTTCTCACCCCCGTCGCAAATATCAATAGTGGCCGCGTGGATAATGCGTCTTTTCTATGTGCAATGCAGAAGGGAAAACTACAGGGCGTATATATAAGGGTTTGTCCACGTATGCTGGGGAACAGGGTCGGGGCTTTGTTGCACTGCGCCCTCGAATATTCAGCCCGGGTCGCTGAAATGGCAGGAAATAGCACCTTTTTCAAGTGGCTCCGGGGTATAGTTCAGGCCATACTTCTGTTTCCACTGCGATACAATTTGTTTCTCTCCGGGACGTGCGCCGTCGTCAAGCAGCACGATGGAATTTTCATGTAGCTTGTCAATCAGCAACGGAACGGCGGGGTAGCGCGCATCCGTGGCGATGTTTCTTGGCGGACCGTCAACGATGAACAAATCGATGCGATCGATTGCCTCGAGCCCGGAGTTGTCATACCAAAGATGCTTTTTGCCGTCGATTTCATAATCCTTTATCGGTGCATACAGCACCTCGGCGAAATTATCCAGCCCATGGGACTTAATTGTTCGCCGACTAATTTCTGCGTATTTTTCGAGATGGTCGAGTGAGATAATTTTACCGCGGCCGAGTTTTTTGAGGCAGTAGGCAGCAACCAGGGTTGAAGTTCCGCTGCCCGCTTCGACAATGAGTTCGGGCTGAAGTCGAAATATTTCCCTCGCCAGCAAATGTAAAAAGTCCGGTGAAGCCGCACGGTGACGGGTGGTTGGCAACGGATGTTGTATATCAAGCGTATTGTAAAGACCGGTAAGCGCTTCGGTTTGCCGGAAAACCTTGAACTGCTGAATTTCGATCTGTCTATGCAGGGCGCGGTACAGGCGCCAACTTAGCGCCACGATGGCCAGCGAGGTCGTAGTCAGGATGACGACCAGCGGTGGCAGGTATTGCACCCCGATAAGCGTAATAACAATGAACAGCACTGCTATAACGAGCGAATGTAACTTCAGGGTCTGGTAAGGTTTCATTTACTACTTTCTTTGATTAAGAGGGTGTGGCAGAGGTCGCGCAAGATGCGCAATGTTAGCCGCTAAGCTGGACCTTAGCAATTTACCCTGGGGATGTGAGCAGGTATCGGGGGCGGTGACGGGGATGTTACCATCTGCCGATGATGATCCCCTGCGCTTCGTCCTGCTGCGGACCCATGCCTGCGAGATTTTCATAGGGCACACCGACTCGCGGCTTTAGCCGGCGGCGCGCCTCAAGCATCATTTGCTGCATATCGGCGCGAACTTTCGTATAGGCCGGGTCGTCGCCGAGGTCGATCATTTCATGCGGATCCTCTTGCATATCGAATAACTGGGGCCGAAACAGGTTGTAGTGAATATATTTCCAGTGCCTGTCGCGAATCATCAGGGCGCGGCAATCATAAGGCGCCAGCTTGAGTGAGCTGCGCGCTCCACGCTCGGAATAATCGATCTCGCTGAGTGCAAACTGACGCCAGTCGGTGGGCGCGGTTTTCGAGCGCAGCAGCGGCAGCAGTGATTGACCCTCGATGCGTTCCCGGTTGATGACGCCACCACCGTACTCGACGAATGTCGGCAGCAGGTCGACCGCTTCGACCATTTCGCCGCATACGCTGCCGCGAGTATCGTCGGCGGTGGTATCCGGATCGGCGATGATCAGCGGAATTTTGACCGAGGCCTCGTGGAATAAATCCTTCTCTCCAAGCCAGTGGTCGCCAAGGTAATCGCCGTGGTCGCTGGTAAATACAATCATGGTCTGTTCAAGCATCCCGGTCAGTTGCATGTACTCGAACAGGCGTCCGAGCTGATCGTCGATTTGCCTGATCAGCCCCATGTAAACCGGGATGACACGCTTGCGCACATCGTCACGGGAGAAGCTTTCACTGTATTCCTGTTCCATGAAGGCCGCGTAAACCGGGTGCGGGTTGTCCAGTTCCTGCTCGGAGCGCTGTACCGGCTGAATATCGCTGGCGTCAAACAGGTCGTGATACGGTGCCGGGGCAATCAATGGCCAGTGCGGTTTGATGTATGAAAGATGCAGGCACCAGGGACTATTGTCATCCTGTTGATCCAGAAATTCGATGGCACGGTTGGTCAGGTAGGTCGTTTCTGAATGCTCTTCGGCAACGCGCGCCGGGTAAATCGAATTTCGCAGCTGCCAGCCGGAACGAATCTTGCCGTTCTTGTCTGCACCGCAATTGGTGTATTCATGCCAGGGGTTGTTGCCCGCATAACCCTGACTGTTGAGGTAGGCGTTATAACCATTGTCCCCCGGTGCTCGCGCGCCTGGATAAAGGCCCTCGTGCTGTTCGTAGGGCTCAAAACCGCCGCTGGCGGCATGGCGGGCGAAATCCGACTCGGGGTCGATGCCGAGGGCGCGCATCTGTGCGAGGCTTTTACGGTTGTGGGTCTTGCCTACCAGCGCACTGCGATATCCCGCAGGTTGCAGATAATCGGCAATGGTCAGCTCGTCGATTCGAGTCGGGTCCTGATTGGCCATGACGCCGTGACTCGACATGTAACGCCCGGTATAAAAGCTGGCGCGTGACGGGCCACAAAGCGGTGCCTGGCAGTAAGCATTGTCGAAGCGTATTCCGCGCGTGGCCAGCGCATCGATATTCGGAGTGTTGAGTTTCTGATGCCCATAGCAGGACAGATAGTCCCAGCGTAGCTGGTCGCACATGATGAAAAGAATATTTCGCGGCATTAGATAAGAGGGCAGCTAATATACGGATACTTCGCCGAGCAACCAGTCAACCTTGTCATCACTTTCCGTGCTTAAACGCTTGCGCGTCTGGTAGTTAAGCTGCGGGGTAGTCTTGAGTAGCTTAAGGTAGGCGCCGGCTTCGATCGAGATCAACCCGCAATCTGTGGTTGCGGTCATTTCGACGGCCCGACTGTCGGCGTAGGGGCGCCATCCCAACTCTTCGCCGTTGACAACCTTTTCCTCACCGCCGTCAGCATCGATTATCGAGCCGAAACCCTCTACGAAAATATAAAGATGCGCATCATCCAGCCACAGGGTGTTGCCACCTTCGACCACCTTCCATTCGGCGATACGTGAAATCTTGTCTGTTACCGTGGATGATAATTTAGCGAACTGGGGCAACAGTTTTATCACGGGACGCAGTAACCAGCGATTTTCGAGCATGTCCTGTAGACCGCTATAACGAATAAAATTGCGGAAGGTTTCCTCGGCAAACACACAGACGGTAACCGGTGTCCTGGCAACTACGCTGGCATTGCGAATCCCGGAGCCTGTAAGCACTGCCATCTCACCGATAATATCGCCAGCCTGCAACATCGCGACTTCCTCGCGCGTACCGTCTTCAACCCGCACTACTTCGCAGTAGCCGGTCAGGATCAGGTAAACCGAACCATGGGTTGCGGCTTCCTGCACGATGATTACGTCCTCGGTGTTATAACGGTAAATTTCCTGTTCAGCGAGCAGATTGCGCATCCAGCGGTTGGGAAATGGTTGCCCTAGCCAGAGTGTCAGGTAGTGGTTGATCTGCGAGGTATATATCATGCTGTCACCCTCTAGCAGGGTGTAGCGCTTGCCGGAACTGGCGAGAGAAAAAGTGGTTTGCAATGCGGGCGGCATTTTATCGACATGCACGAATACGACACGTTCGGCTTCAGATTCCAATGCATCGGCGGGGTCACCGTGAATTTCGCCGGCACCGCCGTCGGCGATCAACAGGTGGAATGACTGTTTGTACAGACGCTCCAGGTTTTCGACTGTTGCCGCTCGCACGATGCCGGATTCACCCATGTTTCGCACCGCGGCCATATTCTGGTTGTCGCCGACGATGCAAACATCACGAAACTGTCCCTTGTGAATGGTTGAAAAAGTCGCGCCGATGGTCGGAATACTATGTACGGTATTATGAATCTCGATATTAAGTCCGTAGTAATTCATCGTGTCGCCAGGTTGAACCGGGATCAGCTCGAAGTGTTCTGCCACCACAGCGAGTTTCCAGCCGAGACTACAGCTCAGCTTTTCCATCGCCATGTTGAAGATTTCCTCGGTGGTAATGACTTCCACCCGATGCGGCATTTCCATTAGTGGAAACATCGAACAATGATCGTCATGCAAGTGGGTTAAAAATACTGCGGATACCTGGTTCTTGGAAATTCCACGCGCGAACAGGTGTTGATCCAGGAACGGGATCGAGTCTATCAACAGGTAATCACCGTTGTAGCAAAGCGCCAGGCCGGTGCAAGGCTCCTCGGTAGAAAATCCGGATGCACCGCCAAGTACCTCGATGCCTAGCTTGGCCAGGCCGCCGGGGACATAGTCGATGGGCACGGGGTAGGGCGGAACGACCTCGCTGTCTTCGTTCAGGTCGACGTAAACATCGCCACCGCGATGCGCCACCAGGTAGCGATCGACGCCTTTATGTTCGATGACGAAATCTCCGGCGATTGCCTCGTTGTTGGTAAAAGGTACCAGGTTGAAGAACTCTTCGACCTTCATTACCTTGCCGGCGTCGTCCTTGATGGCTACCGCGTCCGATACTCCCAGCCATTCGTTCTTGAGGGCTTCTTCGGTGTCCCAGTTGTCGAGCTCCTCGCGTGTGGGCCCGAGCAGGGTGTAACGTAAAAATCGTAAAGCCTGGCTGATTGATTCGGCATCGCCTACCAGGTTGAGTTTGCGCTTGTCGGCGAGACCCCTGGCGACGAACAGAAAAAAGTACAGCGGAAACTCGAGGTTATTGAGCAGCGAACTACTTTTTTCCCGGGTATCGGTAAGCACCAGGGTGTCGAAGCGGGAAATTCCCTCGCGCAGTAAACCTTTCAGCACTTCCGGGGGTTGGCCGAACAGGATGACTTCAGTATCGCCGGTGACGATCCTGCTGCCAGCGGCAGGGATTAGAATTTGTGGTTCAGCCATTTTCCCGCTAAGTATCTGCTGAACGTCAAAGTGTACCCTGACGAGCACAGCGGCGAAAGGCGAATATACGGCTGGACAGTTGTAATTAATTCGTCTTGCAAACGCGGGATTTGAAACTAGGGTCTCAACCGGTACTGGTAAAGTTCTTCGTAGTAAGGACTTGCCTGCAGCGAAATTTCCCTGTCTTTTGCAGAGAGTTGATAATCCCTTGCGCGGTAAGTTGCGAACCCGGTCGAATTCCACACCGAGTCATACCAGTGCTTTGCCCAGACCCCGTCACTGTCACGCGCGCCTTTGGGCCAGTTCAGCATGGCGGGGACAAACTCGATCTTGAGCTGATCACAGACCGCTTCGAGCATACATCGCGGATCGAGCAGGAACTCACGGCTATCGATTACCAGTGGAATCTCTCCACTGCTGCGCTTTACATGGTCAAACAATTCGGCCTGTTGAACGAAGCCGATGTCTTCGAGCGTCGCGTCACTGCGCACCGCGGCATAGGAGGCAATCACGGCTTCGGGTTCGCGAATCAGGAAACAGTTTTGCAGTGATGATAACCAGGAACGATCGAGTTCCGGCAGTAAATGCAGGGTCATGTGTTTCTGGTAAAAGATTCTCTTGCCGCCCGGAATATCTCCGATGCAACGCGCAATGATAGCGTTGGCGTCGGTGCCCTGTTCGGCTATCACTTCAGCCGCCCCCGGGTGCGCAATTCCGGTGGCATTGAGGTAGTAACCATACAACGGTTCATCCCAGACCACGCAGTCGTCTCGATTTTCCCAGGCGCGCATCAGTGCTGTCGAGATGTTGCGCGGTCCTGACCACATCGCGATACGCAAGGGGTCTACCTGCATTCCTGCTCGAGCATTCCAAGGTATAGCTGCTGCAGTTTTTCAACCATCGGGCCACGCTCGCCATTGCCGATAGTGCGGCCATCGATCTCGCCCACCGGAGCGAGTCCGGCAAAAGTGCCGGTAACAAAGGCTTCTTCGGCAGCGTAAACATCGGTGAGGCTGAAATTTTTCTGCTCTACCGGAATCTGGTTTTGCTCACACAAGTCGATAACATTGCCGCGGGTGATGCCGCCGAGGCAGTAATCGCCGGTTGAGGTCCAGACGCGACCTTTGCGAACAATGAAGAAATGGGTTGAGTTACAGGTCGCGACGAAGCCATGAGGGTCAAGCATCAAGGCTTCGTCAGCCCCGGCCTTGGCTGCCTGAATGCAGGCGGTGATGCAATTCAGCTTGGAATGGCTGTTGAGCTTTGGATCCTGCACGTCCGGATAGCCGCGGCGCACATGCACGGTAAACAGCTTGATACCCTTGTGTGCGGTTTCCGGTAACGCGGTTTTGTATTCCGGAATAATAACGATGGTTGGCGGGGTGATGGTAATACGTGGATCCTGGTAAGGCGTGGCCTTGATGCCACGAGACACCATCAACCTGATGTGAACACCATCCTGCATGCCGTTTTTCTCGAGCAAACGGTACAAGCGCTCGCGCAGTTGTGCGGCAGAAACTTCCATTTCCATATCGAGGGCTTTTGCACCTTCGTACAGGCGGTCGAGATGCTGATCCAGAAACGCGATCTTGCCCCGGTGTACACGCAGTCCTTCCCAGACCCCGTCACCGAGCACGAAGCCGCTGTCGAAAACCGAAACCTGTGCCTTTTCGCGCGCAAAAAACTCGCCGTTGATATCGATAATGATGTCCGCGTTACGCGGATCGTCGCGATACTCATGAGTGCCTTTGGTTTGTTTATTCATCGGTGCTTCCCAGTTCAAATTCTTCACCCAGGCTGGTAACGCTCAGGTAACCGACACCGGCGCGCTCCTTCTCCTGCGCCAGGTTGAGTAAATCGTAGAATGCGCTGCGGCTGATTAACGCGTCCAGGCCATCGCGAACATGCACATAAGGGCGGGGTGCGTTACTGTCGGGGTCGATTTCAACCCGGATCGCATGCTCATGATCGACTATGATGCGCTCGCCGATGTTGGTAGTAAAAACGATGGCTTGTTGGCCGCCGGCCTCGATGCTCTCGACCAGGGTCGCGATAAACGGGGCGTCCTCTACCTCGATGCGCAGTTTTTCAGCGGGAGTGACGAGAAAATATTCTTTATCCTCGCGCCGCAAGATGCCGGCGAAAAGTTTTACCAGCGAATCGCGCTGGAAGCGCCGCTGCTGGTGGAACCAGCTACCATCGGCGGCAATGCGGATATCAATTTCACCCTGGCAGGCTGGATTCCAGTCGCGCCTGGCGGCCCTGCCTGCTTCGCCGGCCTTGATATGGGCGAGAATTGTGTCGAGTTCGGACATCGCGCAATTCTGGAGCCATGCAATTGAATTCGCAAGATATTTAGCTCGGCGCGTTGTGGGCGAGCGCTGTACCTGCGGCGTTGCGGTGGGGTCGGATTATCGGCAAGATGGTGTTCGCGGTTACTGCAGACCGCCCCGGATTAGCTTTACTCGAGGAGGTCGAGACGCAATGCTTTCACCGTTAGAAAACCTGATCGAATTGTCATGGCGTGCCGTGCTGGCTCGGCAGGACTGCAGAAGCGGGCGTTCGGTCAGCCGACCGCCTGTCGAACCGCTTTCAGTTGGGCGCCTGGAATCGCGCTTTGCTGAAGAGTTCCCGGTGCTTGAATACCTCGATGCCGCCCTCGATCTGGCTTCGAACTGCGAACTGTCAGATCTCGCATCGGCTTTGTGCCCGGCCCTGGACCAGGTCAGGTGGTCACAGAATCCCGGCTACACAGAGGCTAACGTCAGCAGGTCCCTTCTCGATGGCTATGCTTACGCCGGGCTATCCGGGCCGGATTGTCCGCTGTTGTGCGAGGTGCCGAGGTGTGGCTATGTTCTGTTGGCGCCCGGGGTGACCTACCAGGATCACAATCACGAGCCGCGGGAAGTTTACCTGGTGCTGACGCCCGGAGCTCAGTGGTGCCTGGACAGCGGCGAATGGTTCGACGTTCATGCGGGTGATTTAATTCTTCACCAACCCTGGCAAATGCATGCGATGCGCGCCGGAGATCAACCGTTACTGGCTTTTGCCGCCTGGCTCGAAAGCGGCGATCGAAAGGCTATTCAGATTTGAGTTTCAAGTAGCGAGGGTGGTGCGGCAGCAAACCGAAAACGATGCTGCAATTTGTCGACGTCCTGGACATCAGACTACCTAAACGAAAAAAGATCACTTATACTTTTTTTATTGCATCTCAGGGGAGAGGAAAACAAGGCATGAAACGAAGAAAATTCGTCAAGTTATGTGCCTCCGCGGTCGCCAGTGTCACTGCAAGTCCCGAGCTACTCGCCAGGGACAATCAACAATATCACCGCTATGCCCGGGTCGCGCTGGTCGACCCGTATTCCAGCGAACCCGTTCGCGCTTCTTCGCTGGAGGTCGGCGAAACCTATCTGTTCCACTATCCGTTCGTTTCGACGCCGTGTTTCCTGATTGATCTGGGTAAGCCTGTAACTTCACGTAGCAACCTGGAAACACGTGACGGCGATCGGTATCGCTGGCAGGGTGGTGCCGGTTCAAACTACTCGGTAGTTGCGTTCTCGGCAATTTGCGCGCATAAGCTCAGCCATCCCGCACCATCGGTCAGTTTCATTAATTATCAGCACGGTGAAGTAAGGTTTCGTAACAGTTTTGACGAAATCGAGCAGCGCAGCGGGGTTATCTACTGTTGTTCGGAAAATAGCGTATACGACCCCGCGCATGGAGGTCTCGTGTTGGGGGGGCCGGCGCCGCAACCGTTGGCTGCTATCGAGCTCGAGTACGATGCAGAACAGGATTCTTTTTATGCCACCGCCACCATCGGCGGTGAAATGTTTGCCCGCTACTTCAGCCACTTTCACGATCGGCTGGTATTGCAGCACGCTCGTACCGACATCGATCGGGCGCTGACCGACACGACTAAATTGATGCGCCTCAGCGAATATACCAACAACCAGGTAGGCTGCCAGGCCTGAAGCATGGTATCGCCACTGCTGTCCCGGGCCCGGTGATAACACACCCCTGCACTAACACTCCTGGTGGCGCTGATGGCCATCAGCCCGGATATAACACCTGAAAATCTGTGCAGCCAGCTAGCCGCCGGTAACCGGAGGGAAAAATGCAATCTCGTCGCTATTGTTGATATCGGCTTCCGCTTCGCTCATTTCCTGGTTGATTGCTACCAGCACCCGGGTTGTGCCGTCAAAGGTGCTGTCAAAGGGTTCGCCGCGCGCGCGTAGCAGCCCGACCAGGTCGGCGACGGTTTCACATTCGGCTGATAAGTCTATCGTCTCTGATTTTATTCCCAGCGATTCTGCGAGCCGCGCAAAGTAAAGAATTTCCGCCATGATGCTTACCGCGACCAGTCGAAGAATTGAATGCTGACCTGGTCGCCGGGCTCGACACCGGTGTTGTCGTCGGGCAGCACGATAAAACAGTTGGCCCGGCTCATCGAGGTCAGGATGCCCGATCCCTGCTGCCCGGTTCTGGCGACCTGCCACTCATTGTTTTCGTCCATGCTGGCGATGCCTCGCTGGAATTCGTAGCGCCCCGGTTTCTTGCGCATCTTGTCCAACGCGCGGGCGCGGAACAATGCCGGGGGTTGCGGGTTGGCGCCAGCCAGTGCATGGATTGCCGGCACGACGAACTGGCTGAATGTCACCATGACCGCCACCGGGTTACCCGGCAGGCCCATGAAGATGCTGGCGTCGATCTGGCCAAAGGTTAACGGTCGCCCCGGCTTGATCGCGATTTTCCAGAACTCGGTAGTGCCCAGTTCTTCAAGCGCCGGTTTGATGAAATCGGCCTCACCGACCGAGACGCCACCGGTGCTGATAATCAGATCAGCCTTGGTCGAGGCCCGCGTCAATACTTCGCGCATACTGTCGAGATCGTCGCGTACCACGCCGAGATCGACGATATCAACCGCCATACCGGATAGCATGCCGTGCAGGCTGTAACGGTTACTGTCGTAAATTTTGCCCGGTTCGAGCGGTTCGCCAACCGAAACCAGTTCATCCCCGGTTGAAAAAAAGGCGACTACCGGTTTACGTTTTACCTGCAGTTGTCCAAGGCCGAGCGAGGCCAGTACGCCGAGATCCGCCGGGCTGAGCCTGGCACCGGCCTCGATAACCGTGTCGCCCTGCTGCACATCCTCGCCGGCCTGACGAATGTTTTCACCAACCCGATGCTCTGCATCGACACGGATCTTGCCCGGCGCGCCCTGTTCGACCTGTTCCTGCATGATCACGGCATCGGTACCCTGCGGAATCAGGGCCCCGGTCATGATGCGAACGCATTGTCCCGGGCCGCAGCTGCCGTCAAACGGAGCGCCGGCATAGGCAGTGCCGATATCATCGAGTTCGGTGATCGCGTCTCGTTCGAGACTGGCTACCGCGATAGCGTATCCATCCATTGCGGAATTGGGCAACGGTGGCACATCGTGTGGTGATTTCACCGCCTCGTTGTTGACCCGACCCAGGCAATCACGAATCGGCAGGCGCTCACAGGCCAGAACCGGCCTTACGCGTTGGCCGATTTTATCGAGCGCCTCGGTCAGACTGATGGAGGCGGGATCGAAAGGGTCAGCACAACCTGGAACGGAAGAAATTTTGTTAATCATTAAATGGAGTTTAGTCCTTTAGTTCGCTAATTGAGGCATATACCAGGAAAAAATGGTAGAGCTAGCGCGATATTTTTTGCAACTGATATCGATCTGGGTGCGAAAGCTGATGAAATTTAACGTTTAGGACTATAAAACCATCGTCGAGAGTGGTACTTTTACGCACTGATTTGAGGAATTCCCGCGGTAACAAGAAAGCAGCTTGCTGACGGGGATGATAATAACGACACAAGCGGAGGATACAATGCAGAAATCCCTCAACATCGATCCGGGCAAGTGTACCGGCTGTCTCCAGTGCGAAATGGCCTGTTCCTATGAGCACACCGGCACTTTTAACCCATCGCGATCGTATATCAAGGTTTTCACTTTCCACCATGAAGGGAGATTTGCGCCCTACACCTGTACCCAGTGCGATGAAGCCTGGTGCATGCGTGCCTGCCCGGTTGACGCCATCAGTATCGATTTTTCTACCGGCGCCAAGGTTGTTTCCGACGACAAGTGTGTCGGCTGCAAGGTCTGCACCATTGCCTGTCCGTTTGGCACTATCAATTACGCGCAGGCGAC
>CALDDP010000116.1 GCA_937936805.1 uncultured Gammaproteobacteria bacterium
CCATTAACGATCAGCATGGCCATGAATTCGGTGACCTGGTATTAAAGGCTACCGCGGATCGCATCAAGGATGAAATTCGCGAAACAGACACCGTCGCGCGTATCGGTGGTGACGAGTTCGTCATCATTCTCTCCAGCCTGCCAGAAATAGAAATTGCAAATCGAATTGCTGGCAATGTAATCGAACAGATTGCGCGACCGTTCGAAGTCAAGAACACCGAAGTCCTGATCAGTGCGAGCATCGGTATATCGCTGTATCCGCAAAATGGCACCACCGCCGAAGCGTTGATTCGTTCGGCCGACAAGGCTATGTACCAGATAAAGCACCAGGGCAAGAATAGTTTCGGATTCAGCGCCATTCGCGATCCCGGCTAGATCCCGCTAAGTACGTTTCCTGAGACGGTATTGACCCGGCCATTTAACGATCTATAAGCTCCAGGCCGACTAAATCCGGTTTTGTGCAACCGGGTCGACGCAGGATAAATAGCTCGTACTGATTGTTATCAGCAGATAAGCTCAGCGCTTTTATTTGCCCGGAGTCGCGCCTTCATGGCTCGCTATCAAACCAATAACCTGCTTGGCATTGGCCTGATGATGCTGGCTATGTTGCTGTTCGTAGTCATGGATGCAGTCGCCAAGTAGCTGGTTAGCGCAGATATGTCGGCAATCCAGGTAATCGCGATACGCAGCTGGATGATATCGCTCATGATCCTGGCGATTTTCGGAATCAGGGGCGAGCTGGCCGAGCTCGCTACCAGGAAGCCCCGGCAGCACGCCTTGCGCGGGTGTATCGGTTTCTTTGCTCCCTTCACATTTTTTACCGCACTTAAATTTCTGCCGCTGGCGGATACTACCGTGGTTTTCTTCAGCTCCACCTTTGTGTTGACCGCGGCTTCGGCTCTATTCCTCAAGGAAAGCGTCGGCATTCATCGTTGGTCTGCGGTCGTGATTGGTTTCGTCGGCGTCGTGATCGCGATGAATCCGCAGGGAGAGGAGGGCCTCAACGCCTACCTGCTGCTGCTCGTTGCAACCACGATTTACGCAATGATTTTTATCTCCGGCAAACGGCTGTCCACGACCGACTCGGTTATTTCGCTGGTTTTTTCACTGCAGCTCGGCATGGGATTCATGGCGACATTGATGCTGCCATGGGTATGGGTTCCGGTCACGCTGGTGATATTGGCACAACTCATGTTGATGACGGTGATTGCGCTGGCGGCGCACTATCTCTTCGCGGCGGCCTTTGCGCGAGCGGACGTATCGGCGCTGGCGCCGTTTGAGTATACTGCGCTGGTTTGGGCGACCCTGATTGGTTATGTTATCTGGCTCGATATTCCATCAGTCGAAGTCTGGATCGGGGTGACGATCATAATTAGCTGCGGACTTTATGTCATTCATCGTGAATCGGTGCGACACCGGGCCCGGGCGGGCAGTTGTGCGGATTAACGGAGGGTCGAGCAGCGTATGGTACAACCATCGAGTTTGATCAACGAGCATCGCGATCATCCGGCGCTCGGGATCTGGACCTTCATCGGCAACCTGTTGTTGATGGCGTTACTCAGCGCCGCGGTTCGCGAGCTGGTCAATCGGGACTATCCGTTAAGCGAGGTATTATTATTTCGCTATTTGTTCGCCAGTGTTTTTTTCTGGGTTATTCTCTTATCAACGGCCGGACTGGCGGGGCTTGCAACGCAAAGGCCGCTGGACCATGCCATTCGCAGCATTAGCGGCATTGTCAGTCTCGGCCTGTTGTACTTCGCGATTACCCGTATCCCGATTGCCGACGCTACCGCACTAGCCTACGCAGCGCCCATTTTTATTACCGTATTATCCATTTTTCTGCTCGGAGAAGTTATTGGCATGCAGCGCTGGCTTGCGGTTATTGCGGGTTTCATCGGGGTGCTGTTAATCGCCAGGCCCGAGGCAGATGGCTGGAATATCGGGGTGATTGCCGCGGCGGGGTCGGCTTTAACCGGAGCAATGGTGGCAATCTGGTTGCGCAAGCTCAGTAGCAGCGAGAAGTCGGTCAGCATCGGGATTTATTACAATAATCTCGGCTGCCTGGTCTGTCTGCTCTGGGTGATATGGTCGGGATGGCTGACTCCGCGCGGGACCGATCTGTGGCTCTTCCTGGGATTCGGACTCGGCTGCGGCATGCAGCAATGGCTGTTAACGGTTTCGTTTCGCTACGCGGAAGCAAGCCTGCTGGCGCCTTTTGAGTACCTGGCGATGGTTTTCGCCGCTATCGTGGGTTTTGTTTTCTGGGATGAAGTGCCGGTAGTGACGACCTGGATCGGGGGTGCAATTATCGCCGCGAGCGGCCTGTTTATCTTCATGCGCCGACAAAAACGTAAGTCACCTTCCGCGCCGGCCGATGCAGTCGTTATTGAATAGCAAATCACTGACGCTACTGGCTTCGATGCTGGTCACCTTCGTGCTTGGTTCGGTGCACGCGTTTTCGGTATTTATCGTATCTTTCGAAGCGCTGCTCGGACTGCCACGTTCCGAAATCAGCTTGATCTATTCCTTCGCCCTGGTGGCGATAACGCTGGCGGTTTTGCTCGGCTACCGGTTTTATAACCTGCTTGCTGCCTGGTGGCTGATATTTACTACCTGTTTAATCGCCGCCGCGGGACTATTGCTGGCCGCAAATGCGATGAGTTGGTGGATGCTCTTTGCCGGCTACAGCCTGGCATTCGGCTTTTGTAACGGCGTCGGCTACGGCTTCAGCCTGCAACTGGTCGGACGGGTGATGCCAGAAATCAAGGGGTTCGCGATGGGTGCGGTCACCGCGGCCTATGCCGTGGGTTCGATTGCTTTCGCCAAATTATTTGCCTGGCGTATTGCGCTGGTATCGGCAGAGTCGGCATTGCTTTCGCTGGCGATTGCTATTGTCTGTTGTGGAACGATTGCCGCAATCATGCTGCGTCTGGCTCGTGCCAGCTATGGTGAAGCACATTTTGATGATAACCAGAGGCAACCAGCCAAAGATCGGCGTAAGGTCATCCAGTTCTGGTGCGCATATTTAAGCAGTGTATTTGCGGGCTTGATGGCAATCGGGCATGCGGCCGGCATTGCACTGTCCAAGGCGGCCAGTACCGAGCTTGCCACCCTGGCGGCGATAGCCATCGGAATCGGCAGCGCGAGTGGCGGATTTCTCGCGGGATGGCTGGTCGACCGCTGGCCGGTGAATCGTTTCCTGGTCGCGCTGCCGTTGCTGTCGGCGTTTGCGTTGCTCGGTATCGGCACCGCGGAAAGCGCATCAGTGGTGGTGATATTGCTATCCCTGGTCGGATTCTCTTACGGATCGCTAATTGCCGTTTATCCGGTGGCGATATCGAATTATTTCTCGGCGCGAGGCCCGCAAGTTTACGGCCGGGTATTTATCGCCTGGGGTTTTGCCGGGCTGGCCGCACCCTGGAGCGCGGGCTTGATTTACGACCTGCGCGGAGATTATGAACTGGCTATGCTGTTAGCCGCCGCGATCGCAATATTGTCATCGTTCTGCGCGGGAATTTTCAGGCTCGGGAATCCCCCTGGCAACGGGATTCCCGTTAACCGTTAAAGGGGTTAACACGGTTGCATAGTTGCGGACGATGATGTTCCAATCGGGCGTATGCAGCAACATTCAAATTTACTGGGCTGTCTATGGATGGCAGCCGGGGGGCTGCTATTTGTCGCCGTAACTGTACTGGTGCGCTACCTCGGCTCCGATATGCCGGCGGTTGAGGCGGCTTTTATTCGCTACCTGATCGGATTTTGCCTGTTGCTGCCGATGATCTGGCGGCTGCACTGGCGGGGTATAGGCCCGGGCAGGTTCAAGCTCTACTTTTTGCGTGGCATCCTGCACGGTATCGCGGTGATGCTATGGTTTTTTGCGATGGCGCGAATTCCATTGTCGGAAGTGACCGCGATAGGCTTCTCGACGCCGGTGTTCACTGCCCTGGGTGCGATCCTGATTTTCAACGAACAGGTCAGAACGCGTCGCATGCTGGCGATCCTGGCCGGGTTTGTCGGCACGCTGATTATCCTGCGGCCCGGTTTTCAAACCATAGAGGCCGGTTCGCTGGCACAGTTGATTGCCGCTTTTTGTTTTGCCGGTTCTTTCCTGTTTACCAAGCAGATGACGAAGAGTGCCGGCTCGGTTGAGATCCTGGTGATGTTGACTATTTTCTGCACGCTAACCCTGTTGCCCGGCGCCATCTACTACTGGCGTGAACCAACGCTGCTGGAAGTCAGCTGGTTGGCCCTGGTCGCGGTATTTGCCACTGCCGGGCACTATGCGATTACGCGCGCGATCGCTTATGCACCACTCACGGTTACCCAACCGCTCTCATTTTTGCAGCTGGTGTGGGCGATCATTTTTGGTTACTGGTTATTCGACGAAGTTCCGGATAGCTGGGTTATCGTCGGTGCGCTGATCATAGTGGCCGCGATCAGCTATCTCACCCATCGCGAAGCCGTGGCTGCACGCCGCCGCAAGATGCTGGCCGCCGAGTCGTCATCACCGGTTTAATTCAGCGCCGCATCGAGCGCCTGTAATATCCGGCTAACGTCATTCTGGTTGGCGTAGTGCACCAGCGATAACCGCACCACGCCATCCTCCGGATCGATGCCGAGATCGCTGATCAGCCGGTGCGCGTAAAAGTTGCCATGCTCACTGCCGATTCCTGCATCCTGCAGTTTGTGGGTCAAGGATGCCGAGCTTTGGCGCAGGGGTTTAAAGGCTATGGTCGGAGCCCTGTCGTTGTCATTGGTGTGGGTCTTGCCGAGCAGGTAAAGATCCTTGTGCTGATGTATAAAATCCAGTAGCGGTGCGGCCAGTTCATTTTCATGCTGCAGTATCAACTGGTGGATATCATCGAGCCGATGGTTACGGGATTTGTCGCTATCGCCAAAATGATGTTGATGCAGATCATCGAAGTAATCCAGCACACCGGCGCAACCTGCAACCTGCGCGTGCTGCGGTCCCGCGGGATTGAAATCCTTGGCTGGATTGCCGGCATTAAAATAGTGAGCCTGCGAAGTCATATCTCCGTGGGCTTCCGCACTGACATAGAGCGGACTTTGATGCGGGCCAAAAACCTTGTAAAGACTGAATGTGTAGGCATCGACTCCCAGCGATTTCAGATCGGAGACATGATGCGGGGCGTAGGCGACGGCATCGATGAATACGCGCGCATTGCTACCGAGTTTGATGGTTCTGACGATTTCGGCAACCGGATTAACCGTGCCGACGATGTTCGAGCAATGCGTGAA
>CALDDP010000117.1 GCA_937936805.1 uncultured Gammaproteobacteria bacterium
CGACTCATGCGTGAATGCAGGAAACTGGTATGAATCGGATCCAGGATCGCGTCCAGCACCTGCAACCAGTTGCAACTGTAATCGGCGCGGTAGGGCACCAGCGTCTGACCTTCGATTTCGAGGGTATCGTAAAGCGGAAACTCGGGCATGTCTTCGATCGGCCCAAGATAGGCAAAAATCAGTCCGCGGTATTCCTTCACCGGGTAGGCACCGAGCGTTGTTTTCTCCTTCACCAGGTCGGCTATCTTTTCCGGCTGGCCAGGTACCTCGAGAATGCTGCCATCGATATCGAACAACCAGCCGTGGTAGCAGCAACGGATTCCATTGGGTTCGCAAACGCCGAATTCCATCGACGCGCGACGATGCGGGCATTGCTTGTGCACCAGGCCGTAACGCCCCGCCTGGTCGCGAAACAGGACAAGCTCCTCGCCGAGCACTTTGATAAGCCTCGGCACATCTTCCACTTCGCTGGTCAACGCGACCGGCTGCCAGTAACGGCGCAGGTATTCACCGCAGGCCGTTCCTTTCGAGGTCCTGACCAGAATTTCGTCGCTTTCGCCGCGTTGAGTCTCGCTATATCCCCGGTACCCGTTAGTCGTTTTTACAGATGTCTCTGTCATGGCGCGCAGTAAGAAATAGAAAACGTCGAGTGTGGCAGAAATATAACGTTGACCCGTAGCGGAATTTATTTAATATTGATGTTAGAAATTCTCACATCCAGTCATGAATCGTAGAAACCTGCATTTCAATGCCCTGCGCGCGTTCGAAGCGGCCGCCCGCCATGCCAGTGTCTCCGGCGCGGCGCGGGAACTTTCGGTTACCCATAGCGCAATCAGTCACCAGCTGAAACAACTGGAGACGCAACTCGGTACCCAACTGTTTCAGCGCACCAACCGCGGCCTCAAGATAACCGCTGCCGGCGAAGCCCTGCTGCCGGTACTGGCCGAAAGTTTTGATCGAATTTCGGCCACGCTGGACAATATCTGCAACCACCACCAGGAAGCGGTCATCCAGGTCACCAGCACACCCTCGTTTGCTGCCAAATGGCTGGTGCCCCGCCTGAGCGACTGGTATTCGATACCTGATGCAAGTCGAATTCACCTGGTACCCAGTCTCGAAGTTCTCGATCTGCAACGCGACAACATAGACTTTGCTATACGTTGCGGCAATCCGCCATGGAATGAGCTCGAGCACGAGTTGCTGATGCCTATTCACCTGGTGCCGGTTTGCAGCCCCGAATACGCGGCTGCCAATGAATCACTCGATAACCCGGCCGATGCGTTGCAGCATAACCTGATTCACGCCGACGTCGGCGACAATGGACTGGGTGAGGAATGGCGCGACTGGTTACAGGCCGGCGGTGTCTCTTGCCAGAAGGAGCTGCCGGGCCTGTCGGTCAAGGATCCGGCACTGGCCATGCAGGCGGCAGCGGATGGCCTCGGTCTCGCCATCGGTTACCTGGAGCTGATCGACAGGGACCTGCATTCGGGTCGTCTGCTTGCCGCCAGTGAGCAACTGGTCAAACATGAATATTCCTATCACCTGGTTTATCGTCAGTCGACGCTGGAGAATGCGTCTCTGCGCATGTTTCGAGACTGGTTAATCGACCAGCTGTACAGCAAATAAACCTGGTTGCCGACCATGGCCCCTGCCTATAGGCCAAATCGGTCCAGCAGGCTATGCCATCTGAGGATAGCGGGCAAAAACCAGGGGCGACCCGAATACAGGGGCCGGGTAGCAAAGGTGAGTTCGTCAAGCGGGGTCGAGCCTTCCGCGTCGCCGAGTATCTTTAAAGCCGCCTTGCGACCAAACCAGCTCGCACGGCCCACTCCGGAACCACAGTAGCCCATCGAATAGTAAGCGCCGGCCATCGGTCCCTCGGCCAGGCGTCCGATATGCGGTGCGTGATCGAAAGTGTAGGCAACGGTCCCGGACCAGGCATGGCTGATCGAGGTGCCGCGCAACTGTGGAAATATCCGCGTCATCAGTCGATGCAGGTCGGCGGCATAATTTTGCGGGCGATCCGCCAGGTTTAGCGCGCGCCCACCGAAAATCATGCGGCTGCCATCGGGCGAAGGCCGATAGTAAGGCATCAGTCTACTGGTATCGCCAAAGCACTGTCGCTGCGGACTCAGCTCCTGCATTAAACCCGCCGGCAGCGGTTGGGTAGCGATAAGTGCAGAACGAATCGGAATCACCCTGCGCCGCAGGTAAGGAAAAGCCGGATCGGTATATCCATTGGTGGCGATCAGGGCGTCGCCACAATCGATAGAAATCGTTCCCAGGTTAACTCGAAAACCCTCCTTCGTTGCTTCGAGTCGCTCTACCCTGGCCGGGGCGAAGATCCGCACCCCGGCCTCGAGCGCGAGTCCGGCCAGACCCTTGAGATACAGCCCCGGATGCAGGTGACCATCCTGGTGATAGACAATTCCGCCCCGGTAATAAGCGCTGCCGATATGCTTGAGCTGGGCGGATTGCGGCACCATTTCGAATTGAAGATCGACCAGCTTGCGTAGGCCCTCCGCCTGCTCTCCCAGCTCGTCATAGTGCTTTGCGGTTACAGCTCCCCTGAAACGCCCGCTCTCGGTTAAACAGCAGTCGATTCCTTCGCGGCCGATGAACTGCTTCAGCCAGATCAATATGTCCATGGATTCACGCATGACCGCGGCGGCCCCGGCCTCCCCGAGTTTCGCGCGCAGGCCGGATAGACCCAGCTTATGAAAGGATGGGCCGATCAAGCCACCGTTGCGAGTGGAACAACCATAACCGGGCTGCGAGCTATCCAGCACGACTACCGACCTGCCGGCACGCGCCAGCGTCAGTGCGGCTGAGAGTCCGCTGTAACCGGCGCCAACGATCACACAATCAGTCTGCGCAGGGATTTCCCCGACGGATTTTGCCAGCAGATCGAGATTTAGCGGTTGGTTGTCCGGGCCAGCGTCCCACCAGTAGGGATGATGCCGCCAGGGTTCCTCGTCATTTTTCGCCATAAGGCTCTTTATTCAGTCTGTTTAGTATCGATATCTGCTACTTTCTTTAAAAAGTATTGCTATACGACACTTAGTTACTATGCTTTTTGGCGAATTGAATCAGTCATTCAGCAGGTTATTCAATGATCAAATTATTGCTATTAGTATTTACCGCTCACGACCCAGCGCATTCACAGTATTGTCGCGCAGGGCTGCTATATTAAAGCCTGACATGTCTTTCATTCCCGTTATCGCCACCATCATCGCGATTTTCCTGACCGCGTCAATTTTCGGTTTCGAGGAAGGTTTGCTGATCGGCCTGCTGGTGGCATTGGTTTCCCTGCAATGGACCTCGCGCCAGAAGTTCAGCCGGTTGCAGCAACAAATCGATCGTCTGCGCGAACAGTTGGCAGACTTAAATACGCAGGCAATAAAACCGGACCTGACCGAGAGCGAAGCCGCCGGGACCTCGATGCAATCCGAAAGCGAAGCATCCGCACCCGCGATGCCGCCCTTACCTGAAACGACTGCACCAACATCGCCCGTGGATGAAGCGCCATATACTCCGCTGCCCGAGGCATCCATATCACCGTCGCCAGGCTCGGCGGCATCAGGTTCGGCTGCGGCAGACATGCCACCCATCGCCGCGAGCGTTACGCCGGAGGCGCAGCCTCGCGCGAAAAACCCGGTCGACCATTTTGAAGATATCGTGCGGCGCATCGGCAATACCGTGGTTTCCTATTTCACCGACGGCAATGTCTTCGTCCGCATCGGTATCCTGATCCTGTTCTTCGGCGTCGCCTTCCTGCTGAAGTACGCGGCTGAAAACTCGCGCATACCCATCGAATTCCGTTTCATCGGGGCCGCGCTCGGAGGACTGGCGCTGCTGGTTTTCGGCTGGCGCCTGCGCCTCAGCAAAACACTGTACGCTCTGCTGCTACAGGGCGGGGGTATCGGCGTTATTTATATCACCATATTTGCGGCCTTCCGCCTCGCCGACCTGCTGCCGCCACCGCTGACCTTCGCCTTACTGGTATTCTTTTCCGCCTTCACCGTAGCGCTGGCTATCCTGCAGGACTCGAAAGCGCTGGCTATCTTCGCAGTACTGGGCGGTTTCCTGGCGCCTTTCCTGGCGTCGACCGGCAGCGGCAACTACATCGGTTTGTTCAGTTACTACAGCTTGCTGAATGCAGCCGTATTCGCGGTCGCCTGGTTTCGCGCCTGGCGCGCGCTCAACCTGCTGGGTTTCGCCTTTACTTTCGGTGTGTTCGTGTTATGGGTGGCTTTCGATTACCGCCAGGTAGACTTACTGCCGGCCAGCGGATTCCTGTTGCTGTTCTTCCTGATGTACAGCCTGATAGGCGTACTCTACGCATTGCGCCAGCCGCAGCATTTAACCGGGCTCGTCGACGGCAGCATGGTCTTCGGCACCCCGGTAATCGTATCCGGCTTGCTCATGGTGATGTTACGCCACCTCGATTACGGCATCGCGGGGGCTTCCGCAGGCATGGGCTTGTACTATGTTCTGCTGGCGCGCTACGCCTGGAAACATGTCGGCGAAGAGTTCCGCATGCTGGCTGAAGCGATGCTCGCTATCGGGGTCGTGTTCGCCACCCTGGCAATACCCTACGCGCTGGACGGGCACTGGAGCAGCGCGGCCTGGGCGCTGGAAGCCGCGGGTATCTTGTGGGTATCGATTCGGCAAAAGCGTTTTTACGCGCAATGTTTCGCGATCGCGTTACAGCTGGGTTCCGGGGTATTGTTTTTTCTGCGCAATATCGAAGATGTCGGCAGCTCGATCTGGTTTAATCCTGCTTTTCTCGGTGGCGTATTCATTTCACTGGGAGCCTTTATTTCCGCCCGTATGCTGTATCAGCAGGCTGACGGCTTCAGGTTGCGACTGCTGCATATTCTGTTTTATATCTGGGCGATGGGATGGTGGCTGGTCAGTGCGTTAGTCCAGATCGACGAGTACCTAAAAAATGAGGTTGTCGCCTGGCTGGTGCTGTTCGCTGCAACCGCGGCGGTGCTGGTTTACCTCGATCGACTACGCGCATGGAACTGGATGCCGGCAGCCATTAACGCGATACTGCTGCTGCCCGTGCTGGCATTGATCGCGCTTTATTCGCTGTTTGACCATAGCCACATCCTGGTGTCTCCGGATATTTATTTCTGGGTCGCGGCGCTGGCCCTCAATTACTGGCTGGTCGAGAAACTGGAAACAGTCACCTGGCCGGGATGGGTCAACATCGCATCGCATACCGGTTGGATATTTTTCGTCACACTGATCTTGTCGATAGAACTGGTTTGGCTGTTCGAACATAAGCTGGATGTAGCGGGAAAGGGTTATTATGCGGTATTCGCAGTGGTACCGTTGCTCGCCTTGCGCAACGCCCAGGCAGCCCTGTTCCCGGCGATTGGGCGTTTAGGCGAGCGTTTACAATTGAGTATCATCGCGACGCTGTCGGTGTTCCTCGCGTTCTGGTCACTGATTATCAATCTTACCAATAACGGAGACCCGGCTCCTCTCCCCTACCTCCCGTTCCTCAACCCGGTCGATCTCACCCAGATTGTGTTCTTTGTGCTGGTAGTGGCCGGATTGAAACGCTTGCAGCCGGCGATGGCGGTGCAGCGCCAACATATTCTGATTATCCTCGGAGGGCTGATTTTCATCTGGCTGAGCGCGGTATTGCTGCGCAGCATGCACCACTATCTCGATATTCGCTTCGACCTGTCGGCGATGTCGGTCGATACGCGGGTGCAATCTGCCATTTCAATCCTGTGGACCGTAATCGGCATGGGCGCGATGCTGTTCGCGTCGCGTCGCGGCAGCCGCCCGCTATGGATCATCGGCGCTGCCCTGGTCGGTATCGTGCTGGTGAAAATGTTCTTCGTCGATCTCGGCGCCAGCGGCACGGTGGAACGAATCGTATCATTCCTGGTGGTCGGCAGCCTGCTGGTGGCTACCGGTTATTTTTCACCGATTCCCGCAAAACACCCTGACGCAAAAACGGAAGAACCATCACATGCGTAGATTACTCTACCCCTGCCTGCTAATTTTTCTCATCGGTCCGGTACGGGCTACGACAAGCCAGCAGGATTACGCCTACCAGGCACTGCTCAGCGAAACCGATCAGCCGCTGCAACGCATCGAGTTACCGCTCGACGTCATGCTCGCGCTGACGAATGCCAACCTGAGCGACCTGGCCGTTTTCAACGTGCATGGCAAGCAGCAACCCCATGCGGTGATGCGCACACCCGCAGCGGTGAGCGAACATACACTGGTGTTGCCATTTCACGAATTCAGTAGCTTCCAGCGACAAAATTCGAAGACAGTGACCAGGCGCGAACAAAGCCAGCAAGCGGGCTCGATATCGGAACTCCGGACCACGGAAACGATTGCCGTCGAATCGGTACGCAAGGATTACCTGATTGAACTGGCACCGGACGCGGATACCCCTGAATTCGAACGTATCGAACTACGGTGGGTGCACGAACCCGCCGGGCAATTACTCGAACTCAAGGTCGAGGTCGGCAATGAGCTGGATAATTTACGCGTCATCAAACAACGTAAAAATCTGACCAACCAGTCGTCGGACGATAATGCATGGCGCAGCATCGATGATATTCCGCGCAACCACAAATACATGCGCCTGTCACCCGTCAACGCGGTAACCCGATTCGAGCTGCAGCAAGTTCATGGCCACTACCGCAAGACCGGACAGGTGCCCGGATTAACTCATCAGATAGAGCCATCATTGAGTCAACAGGAGCAAGGCGAGTTTTACTTTTTTGAATTTCCGTCCGCGGTTAGAGCCGAAACGATGCGCATTATCCCGTCCACGCCACATAGCGTCATCAAGGGTGATCTCTACGCCGGCAACGCGGAATTCGACACCCGGCAACGCATTTATTCCGGCTTCAGTCAGCACAATATCGACGATGATGAAGTTAAACCCAGTAAACCGATCAGGTTAACGCGCCGAAATCTCGACAAGGCCTGGTTCAGCATAAACCCGGGGGCAACCTCACCCCCGCTGGTCGAACTGAATTACCCGCAGTACGAAGTCATCTTCCTCGGCGATGACAACGGGCCCTATACCCTGGCATGGGGCAACTATGAAAATAAGGTAGCGGTGACCGATCTGGCCGGCCTGGTCGAGGGAAACCTGCAACAGGCGCAGCGACGCAGCGCTCTGGTATCCCTCGTTAAGATCCAGGTATCGGGCGGTACCGCCAGACTCACGGCGCCGACCGAATTACCCTGGCAGAAATGGCTGCTATGGTCGTTGCTGCTTGCCGCGGCCCTGGTAACCGGTAAAATGTCGTTTTCGCTATACCGCGAAATGAATGATCCGCAGAAAACGTAGACTCGCGAGAGAAATAACATGAGCAATAAACCGGTTGTGCTGGTAACGCGCAAACTTCCCGCTGCGGTCGAGCAAAAACTGGCAGAGAGTTTTGCCACGATTCTCAACCCGGATGACAAGCTTTACAGTACCGAAGAACTGCTGGAACTGGCAGCGGGGGCGGATGCCATTCTGCCCTGCCATACTGAAAAGTTCCCGGCCGAAACCATCGCGCAATTGCCTGCCCGCGTAAAGGCGATCGCCAATTTTTCCGTCGGCGTCGACCATGTCGACCTCGAGGCCGCCAGGCAAAAGCAGGTCATCGTAACCAACACTCCCGACGTGCTTTCCGACGCCACGGCTGAAATTGCGATACTGCTCATGCTCGGCGCAGCTCGCCGCGCCAGCGAAGGCGAACGCCTGGTGCGCAGCCAGCAATGGAAAGACTGGAGCCCGGCTTTCATGGTTGGCCGGCAAATCACCGGTAAGCGTCTGGGCATCCTCGGCCTGGGCCGAGTCGGCCAGGTGGTGGCCCGCCGCGCGCGCGGTTTCGAAATGACGGTGCATTACCACAATCGTACACCGCTGCATCCGGATCAGGCGGGAAACGCTGTTTATCACGCCAGCGTCGAGGAACTGTTGGCCGCGACCGATGTGCTGTCGATTCACTGCCCGGCTTCTCCGGCGACACAGGGTTTAATCAATAGCGAACGCCTCGCCATGATGCATCGGGATGCGATCCTGGTGAATACCTCGCGCGGTGGAGTCGTCGATGACGACGCCCTGGTCTCGGCACTGCAAGCGGGCGACATCGGGGCCGCCGGCCTCGACGTTTTTAACGGTGAACCCGATTCGATCCACCCCGGCTATCGACAGCTGGATAACGTCTTCCTGTTGCCTCACATCGGCAGTGCCACAGTCGAAACCAGGGATGCGATGGGATTTCGGGCAATCGACAATCTGATCGCAATTTTCAACGGTGAAGAACCGGGTGATCGCGTGGCTTGATTCCGGCTGCGTTATGTCCCAGTCGACAGATGGCACAAATCCCTATGAATCGTGTTGCTCAGGCAATATACTAGCCCACAGCCATAACCCGGATATGGCGTTGAAGACGTTGTTAAAGCTGGCCACTCAAGATCTGGTATACAATATACTTCGCAAATATGTTCTAATGCCGATTCCAGTCATTCGCAATGCAAAAAAAACAGGTGTTGGCGATCCGAAATTCTGCCTTACAAAACAGTATTTCGTGCGTATGTGACTAGTAAATATCTATCGCCATCATAATCAAAACCAAAAAGAGGAAAGTAGTTATGACCGAAGCAAAGACATCTCGTCGCAAGTTTCTAACCACCGGCGCCGCCACGATTGCAGGCGGAGCGGCAGCAGCAGCCTTCCCGAATATTTCTGTCGCCGCCGATCCCGTCGTATTGAAAGTACAGGCTGCCTGGGGCGGCGGTATCTTTCTTGAATTCGCCCAGGACTACGTCAAGCGTGTCAACGAAATGTCGGGCGGATCGCTCAAGATCGATTTACTCGGCGTAGGCGCGGTCGTCAAAACCGCCGAAATGCAAACCGCAGTGCACAAGGGCGTACTCGACGGCGCGCACCTGGTTACCGCTTACTGGTATTCGAAAAGCCCGGTGGCCTCGCTGTTCGGTACCGGTCCCTGTTTCGGCTGGTCAGCCAACGAGCTGATGGGCTGGATTCAGTACGGTGGCGGTAAAGACCTTTACTACGAACTGATGCACGACAAGCTGCGCCTCGACCTGGTCGGTTTTTTCTCAGGTCCGATGCCGGCACAACCACTGGGCTGGTTCAAGGAGCACATCACCAAGAGCAGCCAGATGAAAGGCCTCAAGTATCGTACTGTTGGACTCGCTGCAGACGTCTTGCAGGAAATGGGCATGTCGGTGGTGCAACTACCCGGCGGTGAAATCCAGCCGGCGATGAAGAGTGGCCTGATCGACGCTGCCGAATTCAACAATCCGACTTCGGACAAGGACTTCGGTATGCAGGATGTTTCCAAGCATTACCACCTGGGTAGTTTTCACCAGTCACAGGAGTGCTTCGAAATCATCTTCAACCAAACGCGCTTCAACAAGCTCGCTAAAGAGCACCAGGCAATCCTGGAATACGCTTCCGAAGCAGCCTCCGCCGACATGGCCTGGAAAGCGATGGAACGTTACTCGCAAGACCTGGTAACGCTGAAAGAGAAACACGGTGTTAACGTTTATAAAACGCCTGATGCCGTTATGGATGATCAACTCAAGGCCTGGGACAAGATCGTCGAGAAGTTCAACAAGGTAGATCCGTTCTTCAAGAAAGTCATCGACTCGCAGATGGCCTGGGCGAAGCGGCACGGTTCCTACGCGTTGAGAAACTCGCCTAACTACGCCGGCGCCTACGAGCATTACTTCGGCAAGCTCTAAGCAAACGCAAATGACGTAACCATCGGGGCGGTTTTACAGGATACCGCCCCGATTGGTTTTGTGACGCTTCTCAATACCTTTGCGGTGGTTTGCAATGACACGTATTCTTCATTTCATCGATAGCCTCAGCGCCTGGACGGGCAAGGCTTTCGCCTGGTGTATCGTGATTTTAACCTTTTCGACCTGCTACGAAGTATTCGTGCGCTACGTGCTCGATTCACCGACGGTATGGGCCTTCGACATGAGTGTGCAAATGTACGGCGCGCTGTTCATGATGGCCGGCGCCTATGCCCTGTCGCAGGACGCACATGTTCTCGGCGATGTAATCTACCGCCTGTTCAGCAAGAAAACCCAGGCCAAGGTCGACCTCGCACTTTATATCCTGTTTCTGATGCCGGGGGCCCTGGCCCTGATCTACTACGGTTACGGCTTCGCTGCAGACTCATGGTTTTACAAGGAGGTCAGCTGGAGCAGCCCGTCACGCATTCAGATTTATTTCTTTAAGACGCTGATCCCGATTTCAGGCTCGCTGGTTCTACTGCAGGGTATCGCGGAGGCGGTGCGCTGCGTGATTTGCATTCGGACCGGCGAATGGCCGCCACGACTGCACGACGTGCAGGAGACCGAAACCATGCTGATGCATGAGCAGGAAGACCTGCGTAAACTGGAGGACGAGCAGCATGTCTGATCCAGTCATCGCGGTAACAATGCTTGGCCTGTTCATTTTCATGGTCCTGCTGGGATTTCCGATCGCGTTTACCCTGATCGCAATGGGCCTCGGCTTCGGTTATTACGCCTACTACGATGCCGAACGCATGCAGACCATTTTCGATAATCGTATATTCGATCTGTTCGTGCAAAACACCTTTTCGGTCATGTCGAACGACGTGCTGGTGGCCGTCCCGCTGTTCCTGTTTATGGGGTACGTGGTGGAACGGGCGAATATCGTTAACCGCCTGTTTTTCAGTATCCAGCTGGCCGCACGCAACCTGCCCGGATCGATGGCGGTGGCGGCGCTGTTTACCTGCGCCGTATTCGCCACCGCGTCGGGGATCATCGGTGCCGTGGTTACGCTGATGGGGATGCTCGCTTTCCCCGCCATGTTGAAGGCCAATTACGAAGAGAGTTTTGCTTCAGGGGTCATTTGTGCCGGCGGTTGCCTCGGCATATTGATTCCGCCCTCGATCATGCTCATCGTCTACTCGGCAATCGCTGAAATATCTCCGTTGCGCCTTTATGCGGCGGCCATGTTTCCGGGTCTTATGCTGGCCGGAATGTACATGGTCTACGTCGTCGGGCGAGCTGCAATGAATCCCAGCCTGGCGCCGAAACCGAGAGAAGAGGACGTACCTCCATTTGGAAAAATTCTGTGGGAATTGCTGACTTCGTTCGTGCCGCTCGCGGTGCTGATCATGAGCGTGCTCGGCGCGATCCTGATGGGCCTGGCTACGCCCGCCGAAGCCGCCGGGGTCGGCGCCTTCGGCGGACTGGTACTGGCGGTAATTTATCGCTCGCTTTCCTGGCAACGCCTGAAAGAAGCGGTATACCTGACCGCCAAAACCTCGGCCATGGTGTGCTGGCTATTCGTCGGTTCCTGGACCTTCGCCGCGGTATTCTCCTATCTCGGCGGCCATGACCTGGTTCACGACTGGGTGATTTCCCTCGATCTCGGATCGGTTGGGTTCCTGGTACTCGCACAAAGCATCATATTCCTGCTGGGTTGGCCGCTGGAATGGACCGAGATCATCATTATCTTCGTGCCGATCTTTTTGCCGATGCTCGACACCTTCAACGTCGACCCGCTGTTTTTCGGTATCCTGGTCGCACTGAACCTGCAGACATCGTTTTTAACCCCGCCGATGGCGATGGCAGCCTATTACCTGAAAGGCGTGGCGCCGCCTCATATCCAGTTGATGTCCATCTTCAAGGGAATCATGCCTTATCTGGCGATCATTTTGCTGTCGATGGTACTGCTGTATAACTTCCCCGCGATCGCGCTGTGGTTGCCGGTGTACCTGTTCGGTGCTGCCTGACACGGTGGCAATGGATAAATTGAACCCTGGCCCGGCGAACCTGCTGAGCGCCTGTGACGCCCGCGAGGCCATCGCCCGGGGGTTACTGAGCTCTCAGGACCTGGTCGAAGCCTGCTTCGCGCGCATCGACGAGCTCGAAGGATCGATCGGGGCCTGGGCCCACCTTGACAAAGCGGTGGCCATAGAGCAGGCGCAAGCGGCAGACGACATTCGATTCCGGGGCAAGCCGATGGGGGCTTTGCACGGCCTGCCCGTGGGCATCAAGGATATTATCGATACCGCCGATTATCCCACCGAGCGCGGTACAGTTTTGCACCAGGGGCGCAGGCCGGAACGCGACGCGACGCTGGTGTCACTGCTCAAGGAAGCCGGCGCTATCATCCTCGGCAAGACCGTGTCCACCGAGATGGCGGTGTATTCGCCAGGCAAGACACGCAACCCACACAACCTCGAGCATACGCCCGGAGGATCCTCCAGCGGTTCGGCGGCCGCGGTAGCGGCCGCGATGGTGCCGTTCGCGGTCGGCACGCAAACCAATGGCTCCGTTATTCGTCCGGCCTCCTACTGCGGCGTTTACGGATTCAAGCCGAGTTTCGCACGGATATCCCGCCACGGTGTGCTGACCCAGTCGCCGCCACTGGACACGATTGGAGTATTTTCGCGTACGCTCGAGGACCTGGCTCTGATCGCCGATGTACTGATGCGTTTTGATGCGCAGGATGGGGCCATGACCCCCGTCGCCCCACCCTGTATTGGCAGCTTTTTGACAGAGGAAGTCCCGGCCTGTCCGCATTTTGCATTCGTACGCACGCCGGTCTGGGACCAGGTCGAAGCGATAACCAAGGACGGGTTTCGGGAAATCATCGAGGAAGTCAACCAGCGCCAGGAAAAGACTATCGATATCCTCGATCTGCCGCCAGCCTTCGATGAGCTTCACGAGGATCACCGCAAAGTTATGGAAGCCGATCTGGCACGTAATTTTGCCGACGAATACAGCCGGGGCAAGGACGATTTGAGCGTGGTGCTTCGCGAAATGATAGAACGTGGCCAGCGGGTCAGCGATAGCGACTATGACAACGCAATCGCGAGAAAAGGAGATTACGACGCCCTTCTGCAGGATATTCTCGACGAGTACGACGCCATCCTGACGCCTGCAACTCCCGGTCCTGCACCGGCCGGAATCGACGCCACCGGCAGCCCGGTAATGAATACGATCTGGACCTTCTGTGGCACCCCAGCACTCAATGTGCCGCTGTTGCAGACCCCGGAAGGACTGCCCTTCGGAGTTCAGGTCGTCGGCGCCAAAGACGACGATGCGCGGCTGTTTCGCACGACGCGCTGGTTACTGGATATACTGAACGACTAAATTTACATATACTGACGCGTAAAATCGCACGAGTACGCCATGGACAATATCATCACCGGAGCAATTGCAGTCGCCATTTTTCTGGCATTTGCCGGAGGGCTCGCCGAATCGATCGGCGAGGTACCCTTTATTTTTATCGTGGTCATCGTGGGGGCCATGCTGTGCATCGACTTTTACCAGTCAGCGAAGGCGGGACTGGAAGAAGAGCGCAACAAGAAATCCGGGCCATCGGCATAACAGGGCTGGCCCGCTCGCCGAACTTCTATCAGGCTGACAGCCCCGCTGTTTAATCCAGTTTCAACTCCCGCAGCAATTGCTGTACATACCAGTAGGCGAACTTGCCAACACTGGGCTCAAGCGCAGAGAAACGCCCCGGCCTTGCAAAGCGTGAGTTCAGACCGGTCTGTTGCTGCTCGAGAAACGGCAGATCTTCGTCGAGAGCGGCGTCGATGCGCGCGTAATAATGCCCGGCGCGTTCGTCAAAATCCTCAAGCGCTATCGACTCGTCCGGAAAGCTGATGGTCTGCATTATCCAGCTTCGATCCGCCGACAACGGAAACGCCTGGTACATCCACATCGAATCCTGCGATAAGGCAAAAGTCGTGTTCGGGTAAATCCAGGTATAACGCGTACCTTTGGCCACGCGTCCCTTTAAACCCCTTGCCGAAGGCAACGCATATTGCTGGGAGTCTTCCAGCAATGCCGCTGCACCTTCAGTGGCGCCGAACTGGGTGGTGAACTGACCGCTGACTACATCAGCCGGGTCCGGTTCCGGGTAAAGCCAGTTAATCGAATCGGGGTGCACCATTGGCAGGTGGTAGTACTCGTTAAACACCTCGATAAAAGTTTTCCAGTTGCACTCGACTTCAAACTCACGCACCCGAGCGACCCTCCACCGCTCCAGATCCCAGGGTTCATGGCAGCCGGCAAAATCGGCCAGCCATGCATCGATTGCCGGCGGCTCATCTTCGAAACTGGTAAATGCAAAGCCGTCGCGGACAACCAGCGGAAACTCCACCAGACCGAATTCATCCGCATTGAAGTCGATCGCGTTTTCCATACGCGAGTAGACCTTGAGCCTGCCATCGAGGTCGTAAGTCCACCAGTGAAACGGGCATTTAATTTTGTTACAGTTGCCGTCACCGGTCAGAATCTGGCTGCCGCGATGGCGGCAGGAATTGGCAAATGTCTTTAACTCGCCGGACTTGTTGCGCACCACGATGAGTGGCACCCCACCGATTTCCAGCGCCGAGTAATCACCGGCGGCAGGCCACCTGTCGGCGTGACCGAGCACCAGCCAGCCATGCTGGAAAACAGCACGCTGTTCCAGCGGCAGCAACCCGGCGTCGGCGTAACATGCGGGAGGAATCCCGAGGGAGCGGTTTTCATCAGGTAAAACCGCGCTCAGCTGTTGCTGCAAACTATCCAGCGAAACCAGGTCAGGTCGCACTAGCATCAGGGTGGTCCCGGTAAACTCGATGCCGCGAGTATCCTGATAAAACCTGCCCGACGCAAATCATATTTACAATGGCCGCCAAACGCCAAAATACTATTCTCGTTAAGATACCTGAATACATATAAACAGACTGCTGGCCAGTGTAATCGATTGCGGGAAACCGTCGGGATCCGGCAGTGCCGACACCGACCTTCCTGCCGACCGGGTCAACGGTGCTCTTTAACCAGGGCGTTGACGGGAAGCGTCAAGATCGCCATCAGCAGAACCGCTATACCCGTAAGTATTGTTCCTAGCATATTCATTATTACCCCTGGTTATTATTGGAATTCGGACCGATTTAATAGTGAATGAATTTAATGTAATCGACATGTATCGAGACCCACAGGTCTATAATGTCGTGCCGATTGGCTGCTGAATACAATTATTCACGGGCCGGGGACCGGTAACCGGCGCGCAAAGACCTGGTGCCGTTACTGTTAATCGAAGAGGTTGAGGCAGCTCATGAAGAAACTGAAAAACGAAAAGGAAATGCTTAGAAAGGCTATCGTCGAAGGTATAAAATACGGCGAAAAAAGGGGCGTGGTAGAATTTGAGCCTACCGATTCCGCGCACGAGAAAATCGAGTATATTTACCGTTTGCTGGTACATGACAAAGTCATTCAGCCTATTCCCCAGGATCAGATTTCGCAGAAATCGATGATGCACAAGCTGGCTATATGGGCGTCCAGGTTGTAGTGGCTTTGCCGGCAGAAGCGCATGGATTTAGTCTATCGTGAGTGTCTGTCGCGACAGCAGGAGGGACAGAAATGTTAGCAGAGATAAAGCAGGCCGGTACGGTTCAGGAGTACGAGACCCCCGAACGCTGTCATATCACCGAAGTCGCCAATGATTCGGGTGACGAACTGGTTTCAATTGCGCGTGCCAGGGTCGAAGCGGGCGTGACCACGGCATGGCATCATCTCGATGGAATAACCGAGCGCTATATAATCGTTTCAGGCTGCGGTCGAGTGGAAATCGATAACCTTGATCCATGTAACGTATTACCGGGAGACGTGGTACGCATCCCTGCCGGCAGGCCGCAGAGAATCACTAATACCGGTCAGGACGATCTCGTATTCTTCGCTGTCTGCGCCCCGCCCTTCCGCGAGGACTGTTATATCAGTCTCGAACGCGATGCCCGTCTTTAGCTGCGTTGGCCTGGCATCGTGCCTGTTGGTCGAAACGATATGAGGTGTTGAATGAAATACGAGGCAGTAAACCTCGCTCAGATGCTGGGCCTGTTCGAAGAACACTGCTCTCCCCGGGTAATCGCCGCAAACGACCGGTGGATATGAATGGCCGTGTTGACCGACATCAGCCTGTGGGAGCTGTTCAAGCACCTCAAACTATGGCTTACCAACCTCAGCCGGGCGAACCGCGAGCGCCAGCGTCAATCGATCGAGGCTTTGCGCGCGGTGGTGGTTGCCGCCAGGCATACCCAGGTTTACATGCGTCGCTTGCACGACACCGCAAATCAGGACCACGGCGAGGAGGCAAGACTGTCGGAAATGTGGACCGGGCTCGGTTTCAAGCTAAGCGATCTCGGTCTGAGCAAACTTGCCAAGCGCTGCGACATCAGGGGGAGGTACTGGGCGAATCCCGAACGCTTCGACAGCGATTTCCTGCAAAAGGCCGACGTCGGTCTGGAACGCATGGAACAGCTTGCGCGCCAGCTGGTAGCTGAAATCGAAAGCAGTTAGCCCACGGCAACCACGGCGAACCCGCAACCTTTAACCATATGACCGATTCCACGCAAAGATTTTCCAGCCGCGTCGAAGCCTACGTCAAATACCGCCCCGGTTATCCCGATACGCTGGTGCAAACCCTGTTGCACAAAGCCTTGCCCGGCACAGATGCGGTAGTCGCGGACGTTGGCTCAGGCAGCGGTATTTTTACGCGCCTGCTGCTGCAGCAGAAGTTGCAGGTTTTTGCCATCGAACCCAACGACAATATGCGCCAGGCAGCCGAGACCATGCTGGCCGGCTATCCGAATTTTACCAGCGTCGATGCGCCGGCCGAAGCTACCACACTCGCCGATGAATCGGTCGATCTTATAACCGCTGCACAGGCCTTTCACTGGTTTAATAACGCCGCGACAAAATCCGAGTTCCGCCGCATCCTCAAGCCCGACGGCCGGCTCGCGCTGATCTGGAACAAACGTAAAATCAGCCATGCTTTTCAACAGGCCTACGATGCCGTCCTGACAACCTATGCACCCGAGTACGGCGCCGTGAATCACATGAACCTGAGCGAGGCAGACATTGCCGGGTTCTTCGCCGATGGACAGATGCAAGTAATGCACTTCGATAACAGCCAGCAGCTGTCATTCCCGGCCCTGCTCGGCCGCCTGAAGTCTTCATCGTACTGCCCCGCCGAAGACTCGCCCCAGTACCCTTCGCTGGTTGCCGAACTGGCGGCACTGTTCGAGCAGTTTGCGATCGATGCGGTGATCGATTTCCAGTACGACACCGAACTCTACCTCGGCCCGGTCGCAAGGTGAAAGTCACCGTCTGCCAACTCGATAACCGGTCCCGGCAACTCGAGACAAAGCTGGATGAACTCGCGGCCCACGTCCGTCAGCAGCAGTCCGAGTTCCTGCTGCTCCCGGAAATGTGTTTTCACGAGTGGCTGGCGGCGGACAGGTATCCCGATCGCGAACGTTGGCTGGCCGCGGTGAAATCCCATGCCAGCGCTATCCTCGAGCTGGGCAAGCTGGGCGCCAAAGCTGTTATCGGCACGCGCCCGGTGGTCAACGACATCGGCAGTTTGCGCAACCAGGCCTATCTGTGGACAACCGAACCGAGGGTTTTACCGGTACACGAAAAGTATTACCTGCCCGATGAAGACGGCTACTGGGAGGCAAGCTGGTACGACCGCGGCGAGCGCAGATTCGACCTGTGTCACGCGCTCGATACCCCCATTGGAGTGCAGATATGTACCGAAATGTGGTTTTTTGAATGGGCGCGGCATTTTGCCGCACTAGGCGCGGAGTTACTTTGCATTCCGCGAGCCACCCCCCACGGCAGCCTGCAAAAATGGCTTGCCGGCGGACAGGCAGCAGCCGTTTGTGCCGGTGCCTACTGCCTGTCTTCGAATATCTGGAACCCGCCCGGGAGCAAGGCCGATTGTGGAGGTCTCGGCTGGATTATTTCGCCCGAGGGTGATGTACTGGCGCAAACCAGCGAGGAGTCGCCCTTTGCCAGTGCGGAAATCGACCTCGAGTTTGCCCGGCAGAGCAAAGCGACCTACCCGCGTTACGTGGCTGAATAAACGCCAGCTCAAAGATGAGGAAGAACCAATGTCAGAATCTTACCGGGGCAGTTGCTTATGCGGTGGCATCCGCTTCGAAGTGGACGAATTCGTCCCGCGTACCGGCAATTGTCATTGCTCAATGTGCCGCAAGTTCCACGGTGCCGCCTATGCAACTATCGCCGAGGCGCGGCGTCATCATTTTCGCTGGACTAGTGGAGAAGAATTACTCAAGGGCTATACCGCAAGTAACAGCACCACGCGGTCATTCTGTTCCAGTTGCGGCTCCAGCCTGACCTTCGCCAGCCCTGACGCCGATGCCGATCTGGTCGAAATTGCGCTCGCCTGTTTCGATGATGAGGTGCCCGTCAAACCCGACGCACATATATTCGTCGCTTCCGGCGCCAAATGGGCGGCTCCCGTGGACGATTTGCCACAATACGAAGCCGGACGCGACAGTCGGCGCATCAATCAGGGGTCGGACTGAGAGAAACATGATCCGCAATGACCTAAAATCTTTGTCAGGCCATTCCACGGTTAAGCAGTATGGGTGAAATTGTTTTACAGTCGAGGTTAACCTGCCCCGGATGCGGTCACAGCAAAACCGAAACCATGCCCACCGACGCTTGCCAGTACTACTACGAATGCGAGTCCTGCAATCGTCTGTTAAAACCGAATCCCGGTGACTGTTGTGTTTTCTGCTCCTTTGGCTCGATTAAATGTCCGCCCATGCAAACGGTAAATGACCAGTGAAGATCTGGATTGACGGCGATGCCTGCCCGAATGCGATCAAGGACATCCTGTTTCGCGCAGCCGAACGCACCGCGACCCGTCTGACGCTGGTCGCCAACCATACTGTCAAGATACCCCGCTCGCCGCACATCAGTTTTCTCCAGGTGGCGTCGGGATTCGACGTCGCCGATAACGAGATCGTCAAACGACTGGCCCCGGGTGACCTGGTGATAACCGGCGACATTCCGCTGGCAGCGGAAATAATTGAAAATGGTGGCCAGGCGTTAAACCCGCGCGGGGAACTCTACACCGCGGACAACATCAAGGCGCGACTGACGATGCGCGACCTGATGGAATCGTTACGCTCCAGCGGCGTCGAGTCCGGAGGCCAGGCACCGTTGAATCACGGTGACCGCAAAGCCTTCGCCGACCAGCTCGATAAAATAATTACCCGCCATGGCTGACTTGCGTGACAACCTTCTATATCACGCATCTCCTCGAGGAAGCCAGATATGGTGAATGACTTCGCCCCCGAATACAGCAAGCGCGAACGGGTGATGCTGATTCTGAAACTGCTGCTACCGGTGACCCTGCTATTACTGGTAACGCAAATCTGGCTTCTCGACTGGCTCAAGGCTTATGTCAAGACCGCGAACTGCCAGGTTTACGGGAGTTTTGACGGCATACAACTGTTGCTCTACGGACTGTTCGTCGGTATACCGTTGTCGCTGGCCCTGGTATTACTGCTACTGGAAGGCCGTCGTAGTTTACGCATTTTGCAACTGGGGCAGAACCCGTTGCCCGGTGAAAAGGTGTTGCGTCGCACCCGGTACAAGTACGGTAATGCCGCCAGGGTACAACCATTGGTATTATTTGGCATCATGCTATCGCTGGCGGGAATATCGGTCTGGGGCAGTTATCAGGTCGAAAAAATGCATCGCCTTATTCCGCCCTGCAGTGACAGGCAGTTAGGCCAGCTGGCGAGGCACACAAACTATTGGGGAGCGCAGAACCAATGACAGCGTCATTACAGGAATTGTTGGAACTCGAATTACCGGTCATTCAGGCACCGATGGCCGGTGTACAGGACAGCGCGCTGGCGATTGCGGTCTCCAACGCCGGCGGGCTTGGTTCGCTGCCCTGCGCGATGCTCAGTCTGGAGGCTTTACGCGAACAGCTTGCCGCGATCAGGGCTGCTTGCGACAAGCCCTATAACGTCAATTTCTTTTGCCATACTCCACCGACACCCGACGCACAACGCGAAGCTGCCTGGCGCGCCGAACTGTCGCCGTATTATACGGAATACGACATCGACGCCAGTACAATTCCATCAGGCGCGCGCCGTGACCCGTTTAGCGCCGCAGCTCTTGACCTAATTCGTGAATTCAAACCACCGGTGGTGAGTTTTCATTTCGGTTTACCTGCGTCTGATTTGCTCGATGGCGTTAAGGCAACGGGCGCAAAAGTGATTAGCAGCGCAACTACGGTCGCCGAGGCCAGGTGGCTCGAGTCGCAGGGCGTCGATGCGATTATTGCCCAGGGCCTGGAAGCCGGTGGGCATCGCGGCATGTTCCTCAGCACCGATATCACTGGTCAGGTCAGTACGCTGGCGCTGCTGCCCCAGATTATCAAGGCGGTCAACCTCCCGGTTATCGCCGCGGGCGGCATCGCCGACGCCAACGGAGTCTCCGCGGTACTGGCTTTGGGGGCGGTTGCGGCCCAGGTCGGCACCGCATACCTGCTCTGTGATGAAGCCGCTACCAGCCCGGTCCATCGTGCCGCGTTAAAGGATGCCGGCGCCGTACATACCGCACTGACCAACCGCTTTTCAGGACGTCCGGCACGCTCGATTGTCAACCGAGTCATGCGCGAACTCGGTCCGCTTGGCCAGGTTCCGCCATTCCCCCTTGCCGCAACCGCGATCGGTCCCTTGCGCAGCGCTGCGGAGGCAGGAAATCTAGGCGATTTTTCACCGCTTTGGTCGGGACAGAACCCCAGTGGCTGCCGCGAGATTCCGGCGGCGCAACTGACACGGGAACTGGGACAGAAATATTGATCTCGCTCCATTAACATACGCCCGGGCAGCGCAGCCGGGCGCAAGCTGATAAACTGCCCTGCCAACAAACAACGGAGAAAGATCAATGGCGGTTTACAAATGTGAAGCCTGCGGCATGAGCATCGGCACCATGACCTGCGGAACCTGTGACCGGGAACTCGACCACGGCAGTATCACCACTGACAGCGGCGACGAAATCCAGGTATCCAAATGTCCCGACGGGCACGGCATGATCAAATCGCCGATGTGTTGCGGACAGGATATGACCCGCACCGACTGAATGCTGTAACCGGGTAACTCCCGGTAAACTGTACCCGCAGGTTTAGCATGCTCGAAACCACCCTTTCCCTTGCCAGCATTCTTGCCCTGCTGGGCACATTGATCGTGCTTGCCGTTATACCCAGCGTCAGTGTACTCACGGTGTCCGCGCGAGCAGCGGCATTCGGTTTCACCCATGGCATGTTCGCCGCTCTCGGCATCGTCATCGCCGATATTATTTTCATTTTGCTGGCTGTTTATGGCCTGGCCCTGGTAGCCGAGCTAATGGGAGAGCAGTTCACGCTGATAAAATACATCGGTGGCGTTTACCTGGTCTGGCTCGGCATATCACTATGGCGCGCAGACGCCAGGGCACGCAAGACTGAAGCAATCAGACAGTCCTCATTGGGCTCAAGCTTTTTGAGCGGATTTCTGGTAACCCTCGGCGACCAGAAAGCGATCCTGTTTTACCTCGGTTTTTTCCCGGCTTTTATCGACCTTTCGCTGATGACCCCGACCGATACGCTGATCGTCATCATTATCGCAATCATCGGCGTCGGTGGCGCCAAGCTGGTCTATGCCTGGCTAGCCGATCGCGCCAGCCTGCTGTTTAAAAATACGCAGGCAGTCCGCGGTATCAACATGCTCGCGGGCGGCGTCATGATCGCGGTCGGGATGTTTTTGCTGGCGAAGACTCAGCCATGGATATAATCTTCAGCTATCTCCAGCAGACCCGGTCGACGGATAAGGACATTGCTGAACTATTCCCTCCTCTTTCTAAAGCCATGCGCCAAAGGCAGACTATGCTGCCGCTTCGACGGCACAGTACCCGCCAACAACCGTAGATCATAGCGTGCAAAAGCCACATTCCAGATGGATAGAAATACTCTATGGTCCCTTCTTCAGGATCATCGGATTTTTTTATCGTGTATTTACTGCCAACCGCGAACGGGTAGCAAGACTCAAGGCCAATGAGAAAGTATCTGCTTTAATCAGGATCATGACGATACTGGTGCTGCTCGGCTGGATCCTGATCTGGTACTTCACACCGGACGAGAGCCGCACCAACCTGGTGGACGAAGTCAAACAAAGTATCGGTATTTCCGACTCACCACCCGCCGAATGACTAAACCGGCGTTCGGTCAGGTAAGCCTTTTGGCAGTTCCATTCGTACGAAGTTGAATCATTTATTTATTTTGACTAATTATTTTATATTTATAATTAATTTTATTTATTTTTTAAACGCTCCTATGATACTCCGCATGACCCGATCAACAGCTGATCAGGCCGTAACCAACTGATAAGCGGAGATATCAATATGAGCAAACCCACCCTGACAACCTCGACGGGTTCTCCAGTCGCTAACGACGATCACAGTATCAGTGTCGGCGAAAGAGGACCGCTGACTTTCGATAATCACTATACCTTCGAAAAACTGGCACATTTCAACCGCGAACGTATCCCGGAACGCGTGGTCCACGCCAGGGGCACAGGCGCCTACGGCAAGTTTACCGTCAGCCAGCCGTTATCCAGTTACACCATCGCCAGTTTCCTGCAGCACAGCGGGCAAGAGACAGATGTGTTCGTGCGCTTCTCGACGGTTGGCGGTGGACAGGATTCCAGTGACTACGCGCGTGATCCACGCGGGTTTGCGGTCAAGTTCTACACCGAGCAGGGTAACTACGACATGGTCGGTAACAATACCCCGGTCTTCTTCCTGCGCGATCCGATCAAGTTCCCCGACTTCGTGCATTCACAGAAAAAGAATCCGCGCAGCAACCTGCCGGATCCCGCAGCCGTGTATGAATTCTGGGCCAACCATCCGCAATCGCTGCACCAGATGACCATACTGATGTCCGACCGGGGAATCCCGGCGAGCTACCGTCATATGCATGGTTTCAGTTCCCATACATTCAGCTTCTGGAATGCCAGTGGTGAACGCTACTGGTTCAAATGGCACTTCAAGACCAACCAGGGTATTCAAAACCTGAACAGTGAACAGGCAGCAACAGCACAGCCTTTCGGAGCGCAGCAGGACCTGGTGGACGCCATCGACCGGGGAGAATACCCGAGCTGGACGGTCAAGGTGCAGATCATGAGCGAAGAAGACGCAAGGACCTGCGCGATCAATCCGTTTGACCTGACCAAGGTATGGCCGCATGCCGATTTCCCCTTGATCGAGGTCGGCCAGCTCGAATTGAATCGCAACGTGGACAACTACTTTGCCGAGACCGAGCAGGCCTGCTTTGCACCTAGCAACCTGGTACCGGGTATCGGCGCGTCGCCCGACAAGATGTTGCAGGGTCGCCTGCTCGCTTACCAGGACGCACATAGATACCGTGTCGGCGCCAATGCCAACCAGCTGCCGGTGAATGCCGCGCGCTGTCCAGTGCAACACTACCAGCGCGACGGTGCAATGGCGGGAATGTGCCCATTCCGCGGCGATAGCGTCACGTCAGGTCCCGGCGCCAACTTTTATCCCAATGACCGCATCAATGACGCAGCGCCAGTCCCGGATCCAGCGATAGCCGAACCACCTATGCCGGTGTTTGAGAACGCCTGGATCGGGCACCACGACGAGGTAGCAGACGAGGATCATTACAGCCAGGCCGGAGACCTGTTTCGCCTGATGGATGAAACTCAAAAAACGCAGTTGACGACTACGATTTCCGAGGGGCTGGCATATGCGTCCGCATCTGCGCAACAGCGGATGCTGGAGCAATTCAACCGGGCTGATCCGGATTACGCAGCACGTATTCAACAGTTGCTCGAGCAATTCCGCAAGTCCGCCTGATCAAAGTGTCAAACCGGTCAGCCCGGCTCCAGTAACCGGAGCCGGGCAGACTGGCAATCACCTGCCGACCCCGACCTGCCCAGCGAAATTGCGTGAATCCGCTTTAAATATCTCCAGTCTCAGGTGCGTTGTGGTCGTAGAAATTTAAAGTCGAAAACGAGTAACCCGGCCTGCAAGTTCATGCCCGTCAGGTTCGAGCCAATAAGGCCGCAGCCCTCACATTTCTTTTTCAGATTCCCAACATGCGACCGGTCTTCCGTCATTGAAGGCTGCGCTTCCGTCAGAACCGCCATTGCCAGTATGCTTGATAGAACTTTACGCATTTGCTGATTAACCTCGCTACTTTGATTAGCGCAGGTCCAGCACAGTGCATTGATGGCGTCGGGTCTAACGGCCCACTGTTTCTGGAGGAATGGTTATAGTTCCAGATTGTCGGCAAAAGGCGTGCCAGGCAACAGCGTGCCAGGCTCCGCACTTTTTATCTGCCTGCTCAATTCTCATCGGACATCAAGAGATTTGAAAGTTTTATACACGGGCCAGTATAGATTCCAAATGGCTGTATACCGAAACTAAAGAATAAATCCTGAGTGTATGCGCTGGCCAAACCAGGAAGTTCATAGCCCGTTATTGGGCGTCCGCTATCGGGTGACTGATCAGCGACCGAAACTGGAAGTTTTAATGCGTTCTTTGATCGGACGAAGCTCTTTGCCCAGTGCCCCGCCGTTGAGCCACCGTCAATTTGTAGTGCCGAGCCGGTAATAAATTCAGGCTTGCAGGCATTGAACATCCAGAAAAGTATAAATGCCTTGTGTTCACCAGATCTGCCCTCCCCGCCAACTGCAATTGGCAGTTTCGCTTCTCTAACACTATTTAAACGCCACTATTTCCCTTCTTTGTTCCGTTCGTTTAATCCTGTTTTTATCGCGAATCTTCTTGTACTTAATATTGATTAACCGGTTTTGCTTTTGGAATTCTGACATACGCTCATTAAAGGCCTTTTGATCGAATTCACCGTCTGTCGAGGACTGCATAAACAACGAATTGAAATAACTTTGCTCGAGATTCAAGGTATGTAGCTCCGATTTTTTTTGCCACTCCAGATCGAAATCTGCACGCTTGTTGTCTAGCTCCCACGCACGTAATTTCTTTCCATAGAGAAACTCGCCCAGCAATCTCTGATTGCTTTTGAAAAGTTTCTCGACTTCTTTCTTCTCTCGCGCGTTCCAGTTTTCTTCCTGTTTAGTTAATCCGTCTCCGATTGGTTTCGCGAGAATAGGCTCGTAGTTACCGCGCAAACCCAAATCGCTTGCCATATCCAATGCAGCCGCATCGCGCTCATCCATCAAACGGTGTTTCTCTAGTTCGTTCTTGATGTTTTCGCTATGCTCTTCTATTGCAGCCTGCTTTTTAATTTCGAAAAGCTGGTCCGAATAGGATTTCATATCTGCTTTGAGTTGATCGGGCGCGGCGGCGTCGTTCGACTCACCTGGATTTAGGAATAACTGAGTAATTTTTTGTTGCATTTCAACTTCTGTCTCGGCGATTTTCGCATTTCTCTCCGCCCTCATATCTACCTGCCGTAGCTTGAAATCAATATCCAGATCTCGCGCACTTTCCTGGTACTCTTTTTTCAAGTCGCGGGTAAACTCACGAAACGACTGACTTGCATCTCGGATTTCTCTGTTACGTTCATTCTTTTGCTGCTGGCGAAATTTCTGCGCCTCCTGCCGTTCAGCCTTGACAGACTTGTCATCGACGGCAACAGAAGTACCGATCGGCAACACAGCAGCAAGTGAAATCATCATTACAGGTAGCAATTTCATCACGATCCCTCCATGGGCAACTAACAAAAACATATCAATTCTGGCTAAGCCGTGCAGGTAAATTAAATGAATTGCTAATTCGAGTCCAGCTAGCAGTAGCCCGGGGAGATAGTTCGGTACTCGTTGCATCCGTCGCTAAATACAAAGTAGCCCTTCATATTCTTTGTCTCGCCGGCCTCGATCAGTCTACTATCCCGGAAAAATTGTCGTAACGACAAAGACGCACACTATCGAGGATTCAATTCTTCGATATCTCTCAAGCCAGGTGTCTGAATATGGCCGAAGGTTGCCACCTGGCGAGTACCTATAAACGTCCGTTATCCGGAAAGCAGGCGCATAAAAATTTTAGATGAGGGGGACAGAATAGGTAAGAAGTGTCTACCAGACCAGGGGAAGTCCACGGTTTACATGAACCCCAGCACTGAAATGGAGCAAGACCAATCGACCCGGCACTTGAAAACGAAATATCAAGAACTGCTTCGTGCCCATTGCGGATTCTAAATCGAGTACGTGGGCTTCCAATCCTCGCCCCAAATTTCTCGCCACAGGAAAGGTCTGGTCGAATTACCCTTAGTACAGCCACCCATCCATAGATTCCATTTCGGGTTAGCGTAAGCGTCAAAAAAAGCATTCAGGCGCGCGCTCAACGCTTCCAGTTCATCCGCGTGCTCAACCTTGTCAATTACATTCCGCCTTTCCCCGGGGTCATTGCGAAGATCGTACAATTCATCCTTAAAATTGTAGGATGTGGGACCAAAGCGCCGCATCAACAACCAATCCTGAGTGCGAATGGCGCGTGTTTCCTCCTGCTCCATGAACACGGCATCACCCCATTGAGGTTGTTCTTTTTCAATCAGCGAGCGCATGCTTCGGCTATGCATCGCCTCAGGAGTTGGTAGTGGCAGGCCTGCGTAGTCCAGGATTGTCGCAAAAATGTCAGTCGTACCAACAAGTGATTGCTGTACCTTTCCTTCTAATCCTTCACCGGGTGGCCGGATGATCAGGGGTATGTTGTTGGCTTCCCGGTGTGTGTTTGATGGCCATGTATCCTCGCCATGCCCCCAGAATCCATGCTGACCCAGTGACATACCATGATCGGAGGTATAAATCACCAGGGTATTGTGTGCTATACCTTGATCATCCAGAGCAGCCAACACCCTGCCGACACCGTCATCAACAACACTCATTTGCGAGTAGTAGTTACGCAACGTTGGCAGGTCATTGATAAGGTGCACAAGACAATTAATTTCATTGGGGTCGTGATAATCGGGCATCTTGTCATGCCGCACAAACATCCAGTCAATTAGCTCCTTACTGACGGCCTCTCGTGGTACGGACTGAAATGGCGTTTCGCTGTACAGCCCGGCAAATTTGTTTCTTGCCTCTCCCTTAACCGATGGCCAATGACCATAGGGTGCGGGATAAGTCAGGAACATGAAGAATGGATTTTCTGCATCGTGACCTCTCCGGTTAATATAATCAGCGGCTTGATCGCTGAAAAAATCGACGGAATGCCCCGGATAAGTGACGTGCTCATCATTGACGATCATATCGTTGTCATAAAATGACTGAACGTGTCCAATTTGCAGCGTGACCCATTCCTTGAAGCCATTCTGGGGCTTGTCTGCGATACCCAGGTGATACTTGCCCATCAAAGCGGTGTCGTATCCGGCCTGGGCGAGGAGGTCCGGTAAGGTAGGTAGCTCTTGCAGGGCACTCCAGTTCTTCGGCCAATCCGCAATGGTTGCATCGTCGAGCCAGGTGTGAACACCATGTTGCGAAGGCATGAGTCCGGTCAATACGGATGCACGACACGGGGAACACATTGCATTGGGGCAATATGCCTCGCTGAAGCGGACCGCATGTTCTGCCAATCTATCGAGATTGGGCGTGTGGATTTCCGTGTTTCCAGAGCAGCCCAGCATATTGGCTGGCTGGTTATCGACAAAAATCAGGAGAATATTAGGTCGTTTTTTAATATTGAGGGAGATCCACTCGTTTCAATTAATCATGATCGCTCATACTGATACAGAGTGACAAAAAGTTAGCAAATTCCACTACCAATTACGAGTTCTGCCGGAAATTTTCTTCGCCACAGTTGGCCGAAGCTTGCCTCCTGGCCAGGTTTTCTGAGTGTCTCCTTCAGGCAGGGAGCCCTCTCTGTCAGGATAGTTGTCACATGGAATCATTTAATTATTTTACAATTATGGCGGTGAGGAGACTGATATGAGTTACCCTAGCATCATAAAAGAAGCCGCCCTGGAAAAGCTGTTCCATACCGATTTATCGTTACGCCACATTGCAGATGAACTCGGGATTCCACGTGCCACGTTACATGGGTGGAAGAGGCAATATAAAATGATCAAAAAAGACAGCGAAACCATAGAGACACCAGCAGAGAGCTGGACACCAGAAGAAAAGTTTGCGGTGGTA
>CALDDP010000118.1 GCA_937936805.1 uncultured Gammaproteobacteria bacterium
CTCAATTGTCATACCGCGACTCGATCGTGGTATGACTGCTTTGTTACTGTGCAAACTCCCGTTTTTTCAGCGCATAGTAGAGCATCGGGATAACCACCAGGGTCAGCAGGGTGGAAATCAGAATGCCGAATATTAGCGCAATCGCCAGCCCGCTGAAGATTGGATCATCGAGGATGAAGAAAGCGCCCATGATCGCAGCCAGTGCGGTCAGCGCAATCGGACGAGCACGCACCGCTGCCGCCTGGATGACGGCCTCCTTGAAAGGCACACCCTCCCCTAGCTGCTGATTAATGAAATCCACCAGCAGTATAGAGTTGCGCACGATAATACCCGCCAGTGCAATCATGCCGATCATCGAGGTTGCGGTAAACTGTGCTCCGAGCAGGGCGTGCCCGGGTAACACACCGATTACGGTTAACGGGATAGGCGCCATAATCACCAGTGGCACCGAGTAAGATCTGAACTGCGCAACCACCAGCAGGTAAATCATCAGCAGGCCGACCGAGTAAGCGAGACCCATATCGCGAAAGGTTTCATAGGTGATCTGCCACTCACCATCCCACTTGAGACTGTAGCGGTAGGGGTTATCGGGCTGATTTATCAGGTACTGCTCGATCGGCTTATCCAGCAACGGCGAGACAAACTCGTGACTGAGACGCGTCAGCGCGGCAAACATACCGTACAACGGGCTATCGAGATCGCCGGCGACATCGGCCGTAACGAACACCACCGGTAGCAGATCTTTGTGATAAATACTGTTTTCGTTACGGGCAACCAGCAGCGTCACTAACTCGGACAGCGGCACCAGTTCCCCGCTTGAGGATCGCAGCTTGAGCGAGAGAATACTGTTGACATCGGACTTGTCGCCTTCGCTCAGCTCGAGGCGCAATGGCAGCGGATACTTCTGGTTATCCCGGTGCAGGTAACCCACGTCCTCGCCGTCGACCAGGGTTGCGATAGCATTCGCGATGCTGGCCTGGTTGACGCCGAGCCGGGTTGCCTTTTCCCGGTCGATCTTGACAATCCAGCGTTCCGATTCGGTTTCAACGCTGTCGTCCACATCTACGACGCCCGCGACTTGCTGCAGGGATTTACGTACGTCGCGTGCAACCTGCATTTGTCCCTCATAATCGATACCGTAAATCTCGGCTACCAGCGGCGCCTGCACCGGCGGCCCGGGTGGAACTTCAACAATTTTGACGTTTGCCGCGTAACGATCACCGATTTGCTGCAGCGGTTCGCGCAACGCCAGCGCGATCGCATGACTCTTGCGGTCGCGCCGCGACTTGTGCTGCAGGTTAACCTGGATATCGGACAGGTTTGACGCCTCCCGCAGGTAGTACTGCCGCACCAGGCCATTGAAATTTATCGGTGCCGCGGTGCCGATGTATGCCTGGTAATCGGTCACCTCGGGAACGGTGGCAATCATGTCACCCAGTTCAGCGATCACCCGGGCATTCTGCTCGAGACTACTGCCTTCGGGCATATCGACGATCACCTGGATTTCCGACTTGTTGTCAAAAGGCAGCATCTTCAACACCACCAGCTTGAATCCTGCCAGCCCAATCGAAGCGAGGATGAGCAATATAATCACCAGGAAAAGCAACCAGCGATTACGTCTGCCGCGGTCATCGTCTAGCAGGGGATCAAAAAGTCGCCTGAACAGGCGATACAGGGCTGGAACGGAATCACCCTCATCGCTTGCCGCGTGGGGCTTGCGCGCCAGTATTTTCAGGCTGAGCCAGGGTGTCACCACAAACGCCACCGCCAGTGAAATCAGCATGCCGATACTCGCATTGATCGGAATCGGGCTCATGTACGGCCCCATCAAACCGCTCACAAAGGCCATCGGCAACAACGCCGCCACCACCGCGAAAGTAGCCAGAATCGTAGGTCCGCCAACTTCATCGACGGCAAGCGGAATCGCTTCGAGCAGGCTTGCCCGCCCGGCGCTCATATGTCGATGAATATTTTCCACCACGACAATTGCATCATCGACCAGAATGCCGATTGAAAATATCAGTGCGAACAGCGAAACGCGATTCAGGGTAAACCCCCAGGCCCAGGAAGCAAACAGGGTCAGCGCCAGCGTGACAACAATTGCGACCCCGACAATCACGGCTTCACGGATACCCAGGGCGACGACCACCAGTAAAACCACCACCGCAGTAGCGAAAAACAGTTTCTGCAGCAAGGTCAGTGCCTTTTCATTGGCGGTAGCGCCGTAATTACGGGTTACCGTGACCTCGACGCCGGCGGGGATCACGATGCCGCGCAGCTGATCGATACGTTCAATCACCTGTGCGGCGACCTCGATCGCGTTACTGCCGGGCTTTTTCGCGATCGCCAGCGTCACCGCCGGGTAGCGCCCACTCGCAGCCACACCCTTGTCGGCGGCAGCGGGTCCGGCGCCAAACCAGACATACTGATCGGCCTGCGACGGACTAATCTCGACGCTGGAGACATCTCCCAGCGAAATCGGCACGCCGTCCGACAAACCGACGATCAAATCCTGAATTTCGCCCGGGTTACTTAAAAAGGTACCTGACTGCAGTGTGATTTCGCGATTATCCCGCACGATATTGCCCGCGTTACGCGATTGATTTGCAGCGTCGATGCCTGTCTTTACCTGCTCCAGGTCAATATTGAATCCGGCCAGTTTCACTGGATCGAGCAGAATTCTCACCCGCTGCCGCGTACCACCCAGCGAGTAAATGTCACGCGTACCGCTGACGCGTTTCAATTCTGCTTCGAGCGAATGCGCAACCTGTAGCAAATCAACCCCGCTGCGCCGCGGATCCTCGCTCCACAGGGTCAGGGCGACGATCGGCACATCGTCGATACCGCGGGGCTTGATGATTGGCTGCCCCACTCCCATGTTGGCGGGCAGCCAATCGGCATTCGAGTAAACCTGGTTATAAAGCCGCACTATAGCCTGGGACCGGTCTTCACCGACTTCGAATTGCACGGTAAGAATCGAAAGTCCGGGCCTGGAAATCGAGTAGACATGCTCGATACCGGTGATTTCGGACAGCACCTGTTCCGCCGGGGTACTGACCACCTGCTCGACCTCGTAGGCAGTTGCACCGGGGAACGGAATAAAGACATTGGCGAAAGTAACATTGATCTGCGGTTCTTCTTCACGCGGGGTTACCATTACCGCGAAGACCCCCAGCAGCAGGCCGATCAACGCCAGTAACGGCGTTATTTCAGACTGCAGGAAACGCTTCGCCACCCAGCCGGATGGACCGAGGGAGGTGCTCATTCGGCAGTTTCCAGCTGGCGCTTGTGCTGAATCCCGGCGCGCACCGGGTCAAGCGCGATGGTTTCTCCGGCATCGAGCCCGGCCAGAATTTCTACCTGGTCGCCATAGCGACTGCCGGGACGTATCTGCCTGAAAGAGATCTTACCGTCATCATCCAGCACATACACCGCATTGACCTCCGCACGTGAAACCAGTGCCTGTTGCGGCATGACAAGTCGCTGCGCACTGCCAGTGGTTATCGCCACCTTGACCAGCATGCCGGGATAAAGACGTCGTTCCATTTCCGGAAGCTGCAGACGAACCGGAAATGAATGATTCTGCGGATTGGCAAACGGGTAGATGGTTATCTTGCTGACTTCGATCGAGTGCCCGTCTTCGAGCATGATCACGCGGGCAAGCCGATGATCGCGCAAGCCACCGATTACCGATTGCGGCACATTGGCGGTGACACGCAGCTGCCCCAATGCGTAACCGGTCATGATTGGCTGCCCTGGGCTGGTGCTTTCACCCACCTCGACATGGCGCTCCACCACGACCCCGCTATAGGGTGCCCGCAGTACGGTGTGATCCAGCAATTCATCGGCCTGTGTCAAATTGGCATCGGCCGAGGCAACCCGTGCCCGGGCCGCCTTGAGGTTGGCCCTGGACTTGTCAAAATCTGCCTGTGAGATCAGCTTTTGCTTGCGCAGGCCCTGGTTACGCTTAAATTCGAGCTGCATGTCCTGCAGGTTTGCATT